>JANXZZ010000142.1 GCA_025355245.1 Pseudomonadota bacterium
CCGTAGCTCGCCTGGCCGCGCGCGACCGCGCGCTCGACCGCGTCGCGGCTCGCGCGCATACGCTCGAGCGCCGCGGGCTCGAGGGTAAAGCGCGCGCCGGGCGCAAGCGCTGCGACGCGCGCGAGCGCGAGGTCGAGACCCGAGAGCGGGGATGCGGTCATCGTCATGCGGAGAGTCTCCGGTAGCGGATGCGGTGCGGTTGGTCGGCGTCCTCGCCCTTGCGACGCTTGAGATCGGCCACGTACTCCTGATAGTTGCCCTCGAACCAGACGACTTCGCTGTTGCCCTCGAAGGCGAGGATGTGGGTCGCGGTGCGGTCGAGGAACCAGCGATCGTGCGAGATAACCACGGCGCAGCCGGGGAAGGCGAGCAGCGCCTCCTCGAGCGCGCGCAGCGTTTCGACGTCGAGGTCGTTGGTCGGCTCGTCGAGCAAAAGCACGTTGCCGCCCGTCTTAAGCACCTTCGCGAGGTGCACGCGGTTGCGCTCGCCGCCCGAGAGCTCGCCGATCAGCTGCTGTTGCTGGTTGCCCTTGAAGTTGAAGCGGCCGACGTAGGCGCGCGACGGCGTCTCGTAGTTGCCGACCTTGATGAGCTCGAGGCCGCCCGACAGTTCCGCCCACACGCTCTTCGAGTCATCGAGCGACTGCCGCGACTGGTCGACGTAGGCGAGCTTGACCGAGGGCCCCATGCGGATCTCGCCGGCGTCCGGCTTGTCGACGCCGGTGAGCAGCCGGAACAGGGTCGTCTTGCCCGCGCCGTTCGGCCCGATGATGCCGACGATGCCGCCGCGCGGCAGGCTGAAGCTGAGATCGTCGATCAGCAACCGATCGCCGAAGCCCTTCTTGAGTCCCTTGACCTCGATGACGAGCTCGCCGAGGCGCTCGCCCGGCGGGATGTAGATCTCGTTGGTCTCGTTGCGCTTCTGGAATTCCTGCGACTGCAGTTCCTCGAAGCGCGCGAGGCGCGCCTTGCTCTTGGCCTGGCGCGCTTTCGGGTTCTGGCGTACCCACTCGAGTTCCTGCGCCAGCATCTTGCGCAGGCCCTCCTGCTGGCGGTCCTCGGTCGCGAGGCGCCTTTCCTTCTGCTCGAGCCACGAGGAATAGTTGCCCTGCCAGGGAATGCCGTGGCCGCGGTCGAGCTCGAGGATCCAGCCGGCCACGTTGTCGAGGAAGTAGCGATCGTGCGTGACCGCGATGACGGTGCTCGGGTACTCCTCGAGGAAACGCTCGAGCCAGGCGACCGACTCGGCATCGAGATGGTTGGTCGGCTCGTCGAGGAGCAGCATGTCGGGCTTGGAGAGCAGCAGCCGGCACAGCGCCACGCGGCGCTTCTCGCCGCCCGACAGGTTCTTCACCAGCGCGTCCCAGTCGGGGAGCCGCAACGCATCGGCGGCGACGTCGAGGGTGCGCTCGAGGTTGTGGCCGTCGACGGTCGTCAGGAAGGCTTCAAGTTCGGCCTGCTGGGCAGCGAGCTTGTCGAAATCGGCGCCCTCCTCCGAGTAGGCCGCGTACACGGCCTCGAGGCGCGCGAGCGCGTCCTTGATGGGGGCGACGCCCTCCTCGACAATCTCGCGCACCGTGCGCGCGGGGTCGAGGGCGGGTTCCTGCTCCAGGAAGCCGATCTTGATGCCGGGCTGCGGGCGCGCCTCGCCATCGATGTCCCGGTCGATGCCGGCCATGATGCGCAGCAGCGAACTCTTCCCCGAACCGTTGAGGCCCAGGACGCCGATCTTGGCGCCGGGGAAGAACGACAGCGAGATGTCCCGGAGGATGGCGCGCTTCGAGGGCAGCACCTTGGACACCCGATTCATCGTGTAAATAAACTGCGCCATGGTGGAATTGCCTGGGAGAGCGCCGCTACGAAGGGGCCGCGATTATCGGGCAGCGGGCGAGCTGCCGCCAGCGCTGCTGGCGGGAAAGGCGCACCTGCGCCGGTCTGACCGGCAGGTCCAATGCTGGTAGGCTCGGGGCATGCGACGCGGTCGATCGAACACCTGCCTCGTGGCCGGCGAGAAAATCGCCCGCTACGGCTTCGGTGAGGGCCATCCCTTCGGCCCCGACCGGCACGATGCGTTTATCCGCGAGCTCAAGGCCGAGCAGCTCGACGGCGCGGTCGAGGCGCTCGAGCCCCGTGCCGCGACCCGCTCCGAACTCGAGACTTTCCACCAGTCGGGCTACGTCGAGCTGGTCGCCGATCGCTCGCGCACCGGCCAGGGCTTCCTCGATGCCGGCGATACGCCGGCCTTCCGCGGCGTCTTCGATGCCGCGAGCAACGTGGTCGGCGCCTCGCTGGTCGCGACCGAGGCGATCATGGAGGGCCGCGTCCGGCGCGGCTTCGTGCCGATCGCGGGGCTCCACCACGCCTCGCGCGCCGGCGCCGCGGGTTTTTGCGTGTTCAACGACTGCGCAATCGTGATCGAGCAGCTGCGCCACCGCTGGGGCTTGAAGCGCGTCGCCTACGTCGACATCGATGCACACCACGGCGACGGGGTGTTCTACGCCTTCGAGGACGACCCGGACCTGTCCTTCGCCGACATCCACGAGGACGGCCGCTACCTCTATCCCGGCACGGGTGCCGCCGAGGAGACCGGCCGCGGCGCGGCGCTCGGCACCAAGCTCAACATCCCGCTGCCGCCGGGCGCCGGCGACGCGGCGTTCTGGCCGGCGTGGGAGCGCATCGAGGCCTACCTCGAGGCGCGCAAGCCCGAGTTCATCGTGTTCCAATGCGGCGCCGACAGTCTTGAAGGCGACCCGATCACGCACCTGCGCTTCTCCGAGGAGGCGCACGCGCACGCGGCGGCCCGCCTCGCCGGAATCGCCGACCGTCACTGCGACGGGCGGCTCCTGGGCCTTGGCGGGGGCGGCTACAACCGGCGCAACCTCGCGCGCGCGTGGACGCGCGTGGTGAAGAGCTTTCTCGAGCACGAGAGCTGAGCCGGCGCTCATCGCTGGGCGCTTTCGGCGCGGGCGGATTCCGCTAGAATCGCGCGGTTGCCTGAGCACCCGTTCCGTCCACCCGTTCCTCCACCTGCCCCGGGGATTCGCCGACTCATGTTCGACCCGAGAATGACGATTGCCAGCTTCGATCCGGAACTCGCCGCGGCCATCGATGCCGAGCGGCACCGCCAGGAACAGCACATCGAGCTGATCGCCTCCGAGAACTACGCGAGTCCGCGCGTGCTCGAGGCGCAGGGTTCGGTGCTGACCAACAAGTACGCGGAAGGCTATCCGGGCAAGCGCTACTACGGTGGTTGCGAGTTCGTCGACATAGCCGAGCAGCTCGCGATCGATCGCGTCAAGAAACTGTTCGGCGCGAACTACGCGAACGTGCAGCCGCACTCGGGCTCGCAGGCGAACGGCGCGGTCTACTTCGCGCTCCTGAATCCCGGCGACACGCTGCTCGGCATGAGCCTTGACCACGGCGGACACCTGACGCACGGCGCCAAGGTCAACCTGTCGGGCAAGGTGTTCAAGGCGGTGCAGTACGGCATTCGCCCGGAGACCGGCGAGATCGACTACGAACAGGTCGAGCGGCTTGCCCACGAGAACAAGCCGAAGCTGATCATCGCCGGCTTCTCCGCCTACTCGCGCGTGATCGACTGGGCGCGCTTCCGCAAGATCGCCGATGCTGTCGGCGCGCTGTTCATGGTCGACATGGCGCACGTGGCGGGCCTGTGCGCTGTCGGCGTCTATCCCAACCCCGTGCCGCACGCGCACGTCGTGACCTCGACGACCCACAAGACCCTGCGCGGTCCGCGCGGCGGCCTGATCCTGTCGAACGCGGGCGAGGAGATCACCAAGAAACTCTCCTCCCTCGTGTTCCCGGGCACGCAGGGCGGGCCGCTCATGCACGTGATCGCCGCCAAAGCGGTCGCGTTCCTCGAGGCGCTGCAACCCGACTTCGCCGTCTACCAGCGCCAGGTGGTCGCGAACGCCCGCGCGATGGCCGCGGCCTTCGTGAAGCGCGACTACCGCATCGTCTCGGGCGGTACGGACAACCACCTCTTCCTGCTCGACCTGATCGCGCGCAACGTGACCGGCAAGGATGCGGACGCCGCGCTCGGTGCGGCGCACATCACCGTCAACAAGAATGCCGTGCCGAACGATCCGCGGCCGCCGATGATTGCCAGCGGCCTGCGCATCGGTACCCCGGCGGTGACGACGCGCGGCTTCAAGGAGCCGGAGGTCGTTGAGCTTGCGAACCTCATCTCCGACCTCCTCGACAACCTCGCCGCGCGCGCCCACACGGGCACGCCCGACGGCAAGGGCGGGGTGAAGGCGGAGGAGGCGTTGATCGCGCGCGTGCGCGGCGACGTCGAGAAGATCTGCAAGCGCTTCCCCGTCTACGGCCGGGCCTGACGCGAAGCGCGGAGGGTCCACGGCGTGCATTGTCCGTTCTGCGGCCACGTCGAGACCAAGGTCACGGACTCGCGCCTGGCGGCGGAGGGCGCGCAGATCCGCCGGCGCCGCGAGTGCCTCGCGTGCGGCGAGCGTTTCACGACCTTCGAGACGGCCGAGCTTCTGATGCCGCAGGTCGTCAAGAGCGACCGCACGCGCGAGCCCTTCGACGAGCACAAGCTGCGCTCCGGCATGCTGAAGGCGCTCGAGAAGCGCCCGGTCGCCAATGATGCGACCGAGGCCGCGGTCGCGCGCATCTGCCACAAGCTGCGCAGCCTCGGCGAGCGCGAGGTGCCGGCGCGGCAGTTGGGCGAAATGGTCATGGAGGAGCTTCGGCACCTCGACGAGGTCGCCTACGTGCGCTTCGCCTCCGTCTACCGCAGCTTCCAGGACGTCGAGGCCTTCCACGACGAGATCGCGCACCTTCGGCACCGGCGGCGCCGCGACGATCCGACCGGGCAGCTGTCCTTCCTCGAGGCCGCCGCCGCCGAAGACAAGGCCGCGCGCAAGCGCGAGCGTGACAAATGACCGAGCTCACGGCCGCTGACTACCGCTTCATGGGGCGTGCGCTCGTGCTCGCCGCCGAGGGCCTCTATTCCGCCGATCCCAACCCGCGGGTCGGCTGCGTGCTCGTGAAAGACGCCGCCGTGGTGGGCGAGGGTTTCCACGCGCGCGTTGGTGAGCCGCACGCGGAGGCGAACGCGCTCGCGGCGGCAGGCGCGAAGGCGAAGGGCGCGACCGCCTACGTGACGCTCGAGCCCTGCAACCACCAGGGGCGCACGCCGCCCTGCAGCGAGGCGCTGATTGCGGCGGGCGTCGTCAGCGTCGTCTACGCGACCCGCGATCCCAACCCCGAGGTGGCCGGCGGTGGTGCGGCGCGGCTCCAGTCCGCCGGCATTGCGACCGCGGGCGGCTGCATGGAGGGACCGGCGCGCGCGCTCAACGCGGGCTTCTTCTCGCGCCTGGAGCGCGGCCGTCCGTTCGTGCGGGTCAAGCTCGCGGCGAGCCTCGACGGGCGCACGGCGCTATCGAACGGCAGGAGCCAGTGGCTGAGCTGCGATGCCGCGCGTGCCGACGTGCAGCGGCTGCGCGCGCGCTCGAGCGCCGTGTTGACGGGTGCCTCGACCGCGCGCCGCGACGGCGCGCGCCTCACCGTGCGCGATGCCTCGCTCGAGCTTCGCGGCCGCGTACCGCTCAGGGTCGTGCTCGACCCGCGCCTCACGCTCGCGCCCGGTGCGCGCATTTTCGAGGAGCCGGGGCCGGTACTCGTGATCACCGGGGTAAAGGCCGACACCGTGCGCGCGGCGCTCACGGCCCGCGGCGCCGAGGTGCTCGAGCTTGCCGATACGGCCTGCCGCGACGTGGCCACGATCCTCGCCGAGCTCGCGCGGCGGGGGGTCAACGAGCTGCTCGTCGAGGCGGGTGCCCGGCTGGCGGGTGCGTTCGTTCAGTCGGGACTGGTCGATGAGTTCATTCTCTATATGGCGCCCAACCTGCTTGGTCACGACGCGCTGCCGCTGGCGGCACTGCCGATGCTCGACGACCTCGGCGACCGCTGGTCGTTCGACTTCACGGACGTGCGCCGCGTCGGCGAGGACCTGAGGCTCACGCTCGTGCCCCGGTCGCGGGAGGCCAACTGATGTTCACGGGAATCGTTGCCGGCATCGGCACCGTCGTCGCGACGGCCAAGCGCGGCGGCGATGTCGAGCTCCTGATCGATGCGGGCTCGCTCGCGATCGCTGATGCCGCGCTCGGCGACAGCATCTCGGTGGCGGGTGCGTGTCTCACGGTCACGCGCCTCGACGGCCCGCGCTTCGCTGCGGACGTCTCGAACGAAACGCTCGCGCGCACCACGCTTGGCACACGCGGCGTCGGCAGCCGCGTCAATCTAGAGCGCTCGCTGCGTGCCGGGGACGCGCTCGGCGGTCACTACGTCAGCGGTCACGTCGACGGACTCGCGCGGCTCACCGCGGAAAGCGACGATGCGCGCTCGCGCCGCCTCGTGTTCAGCGTGCCGGACGAGCTCGCGCGCTACATCGCCGCGAAGGGATCGGTGACCCTCGAGGGCGTGAGCCTCACCGTGAACGAGGTGGACGGCAGCACGTTCGGCGTCAACCTTATTCCGCACACCCGCGCCGTGACGACGCTCGGCACGCTCGCGGTCGGCGATACGGTAAACCTCGAGATCGACATGATCGCGCGCTACCTCGAGCGACTGATGGGAGCGCGGGCGTAATGCTCATGGAATCGGTCGCCGCCGGTTCGCCGCGAGGCGATGAAAGCGCGCGACTGCCGCGTCGTGTGCCGAGCGAATCCGCACCGCGATGAGCGAGTTCAAGGAAAAGTGGCCGATCGAGGCGCTGTGCCTCCAGCATGCAGCGTCTAGGCTCTGGCGACACCACGCGACGAACGCACACGGAGATTCTGAATGAATCGACGCGAACTCTTGGGCTACGGGGTCAACGCCGCGGCCGTCCTGTCGGCCGGCTCCTTGTGGATGAGCGAGGTGCGGGCGGCGGAGCCGAGTCGCTACCAGCCGCTGTTCCCCCTCCTCGATCGCTTCGTCGAGCAGTACCTGCGCGACATGAACGCGCCCGGCCTCACGCTCGCGCTCGCCGATGCGAGCGGCGTGCAGCGCATCTGCGCCTACGGCCTCGACAACCTTGCGACCCGTCGCCCGCTCGACGTGAACGAGCTCTTCCATATCGGCTCGATCACCAAGTCGTTCACCGCGCTGTGCCTGCTGCAGCTGCGCGACGAGGGCAAGCTCGAACTTCACCGGCCGATCGCAAGCTACCTGCCATGGCTCAAGTTCGAGCCGGCGACGCGTCCGCTCACGGCGCACGACCTGCTGACC
>JANXZZ010000158.1 GCA_025355245.1 Pseudomonadota bacterium
GGCGGTCGACTTCGCGGTCCGCGCCGGGCTCGCGCTCGGCTGCACGATCCACGGGCGCTCGGTCTTCGCGCGCAAGAACTACTTCTATCCCGACCTGCCCAAGGGCTACCAGATCAGCCAGTACGAGCGGCCGATCGTCGAGGAAGGCTCGCTCGACATCGTCCTCGACGACGGCAGCCACAAGACCATAGGCATCACGCGCGCGCACCTCGAGGAGGACGCCGGCAAGTCGCTGCACGAGGGGCTCGCGAATGCGAGCGGCATCGACCTCAACCGCGCCGGCACGCCGCTTCTCGAGATCGTGTCGGAGCCCGACCTGCGCTCGGCGAAGGAAGCGGTCGCGTACATGAAAAAGGTGCACACGCTGGTGCGCTACCTCGAGATCTGCGACGGCAACATGCAGGAAGGATCCTTCCGCTGCGACGCCAACGTATCGGTGCGCCGTATGGGCGCCGCGAAGCTCGGCACGCGCTGCGAGATCAAGAACGTCAACTCGTTCCGCTACGTCGAGAAGGCCATCAATTTCGAGATCGAGCGCCAGATCGACGCGCTCGAGGGCGGCGGCGTCATCAAACAGGAGACCCGCCTCTACGATTCTGCGAAGGACGAGACCCGGCCGATGCGTTCCAAGGAGGAGGCGAACGACTACCGCTACTTCCCGGATCCGGACCTGCTGCCGGTCGAGATTGCCCCGGAGTTCATTGCCAAAGTGCGCAGCTCGCTTCCCGAGCTACCCGACGAGAAGGCCGCGCGCTTCGTGAAGAGCTACGGCCTCGTCGCCTACGACGCCGGCGTCCTGACCGCGAGCCGCGAGCTCGCCGACTTCTACGAGGCGGTCGTGCGCGGCCTCGACGGTCACGTCGCGGGCGCAAAGCTCGCGACCAACTGGGTCATGGGCGACTTCTCGGCCTTCCTCAACCGCGACGGGCTCGAGGTCGGCACCGCGAAGGTGGGCGCGCTCGCGCTCGCGGGGCTGCTGATGCGCATCCTCGATGAGACGATCTCCGGCAAGATCGCCAAGGACGTCTTCGAAAGCATGTGGGCGGACGGCCTCGCGGCCGATGCGGTCATCGAGGCGAAGGGATTGAGGCAGATCACCGACGGTGGCGCGATCGCCGCGGCGATCGATGCGGTCATGGCTGCCAATCCCGCGCAGCTGGCCGACTACCGCTCTGGCAAGGACAAGCTGTTCGGGTTCTTCGTCGGCCAGGTGATGAAGGCGACCCAGGGCAAGGCGAATCCCGCGCAGCTCAACGAGCTGCTCAAGAACAAACTCGCACCCTAGCCGTCGTGCACGACGGCGATACACTGCAACGCTTCGTGTTCGAGCGCTTTCCGGTGCGCGGCTACATCGTGCATCTCGATGCCTCGTGGCGCGCGCTCACCGAGCACCACGCCTATCCCGCGGTGATCCGTGACACCCTCGGCGAGGCGGCTGCGGCGACGATGCTGCTCGGCGCGACGATCAAGTTCGAGGGTCTGCTGACGCTGCAACTGCAAGGACCGGGACCGATGCACCTGCTCGTCGTGCAGGCGAGCCATCGTCATGCGCTGCGCGGCGTCGCGCGCTGGCGCGGCGAGGCCGGCGATCCCAATCTCGAAGCGCTGACGGGCGGCGGCCAGGTCACAGTGACCGTCGAGAACTCCGATCACTCCTCGCGCTACCAGGGCATCGTGCCGTTGAGCGGCGCGCGACTCGCGAACTGTTTCGAGGACTACTTCGCGCGCTCGGAGCAGCTGCCGACGCGGCTCTGGCTCGCGGCGACTCCCGAGCGTGCCGCCGGGCTCCTGTTGCAGCGCCTGCCGAGTGGCGCCGGCGCCTCGACCGAAGAGACCGCGCACGCGGTGAGCGAGGGCGACGAGGACTGGAACCGCGTGCTGCACCTGGCGGCGACGCTCAGCCAGGACGAGCTCGCGACCCTGCCGGCGGGAGAGGTGCTGCGCCGGCTGTTTCACGAAGAGGACGTCAGGCTATTCGAGCCCGATCCCGTGTTCTTCCAGTGCACGTGCTCGCGCGAGCGCGTCAACGGCATCCTGCGTTCACTCGGTGCGCGCGAGGTGAATGAGCTCCTCGCCGAGCGCGGCAACGTCGAAGTGCGCTGCGAATTCTGCAACCGCGCTTGGCAGTACGATGCCGTCGATGTCGCTGCGCTGTTCGCGGAAAGCGACTCGCTGACGAGCCCGCGCGCGCTGCAGTAAATAGAATATATTCCGCGTGCTGCCGCGCGGGCAGCTTGATTCGAACCCCTTCGCGACACGCGGCTCACTTTGACTGAGCGCGATTGCGTATCGGCGCAACAGGGGTAGACTCGTGGTTGCTGACGCTGATGTCTTTACGTGTTCAATTTCCGAACCGGAGACGCTGATGCCGTCCGCTACCCAGCTCTACTCCTTCCCGGCCCAGCTCGGCCGCCGCGGCACGACCGCGGTCGTCGTCGTCGGATTGCACCTGGTCATAGCCGTCGGCCTGATCGTCGGCATGCAGATTCGGCCTGCCGTGCCCAGCGACCCTTATTACCCGCCTCCGCTCCCGCAGCACGACCCCGATCCGCCGCGACCGCACGACCCGATCGGCGCGGATGACACGGGGTATCGCCCGCCGACCATCGAGACGAAGATGCCACCGCCGTTCGACGTAGCGCCGCCCGATGCGCGGCCGGCGGACGCGGGCCCGCCATTCGTCGTGCCGAGCGACCCGGCGCCCGTGCAGGTCAGCGCCGTCAGGGTGCTGCGCGGCGTCCAGCCGCTCTACCCGGCGGCCGCACGCCGTCTCAACGAGTATGGATCGGTCATCGTGCGGGTGCGCGTCGGCGCGGACGGGCACCCCGAGCTCGTCGAGGTCGCGACCTCGAGCGGCTATGCGCGGCTCGACGATGCCGCGATCAGCGCGGTCAAACGGTGGGTGTTCGCGCCTGCGCAGACCGCGGTCGGACCGATTGTCAGCTGGGTCACGTTCACCGTGACTTTCCGCCTGACCGAGTGACCCGGTCCCCGGCTACGCGACCCGGTCGGCGCGTGGCTGGGGATTGCGCACGCATTGGCGCGTTCAGCGCGCCGTCGCATCGACCTCGCGGATGTAGCTCGATCCGCCGAGCGCGTTCATCTGTTCGATGACCCAGGCCTGGCGCCGGTACATGTAGGCGCCCGGCCGCTCGACGCGCAGGCGCTTCGGGTTCGGCAGCACCGTCGCGAGCAACGCTGCCTGCGATTGGCTCACGTGCGCGGGATCGGTGTGGAAGAAGCGCGGCGCGGCCGCGCCGATGCCGTATACACCCGGACCGAACTCCGCGACGTTGAGGTAGACCTCGAGGATGCGCTGCTTGGGCCACAGCCATTCGACCAGCAGCGTGAAGTAGACCTCGAAGCCCTTGCGCACGAAGCTCTGCCCCGGCCACAGGAACAGGTTCTTCGCGACCTGCTGGCTGATGGTGCTCGCGCCGCGCAGGCGCTTGCCGCGCTCGCGCTCCTTGATCGCCGCGTCGATCGCCTCGAAGTCGAAGCCCGGATGGAACGCGAACTTCTGGTCCTCGGAGGCGATCACCGCGAGCTTGACGTGCCGCGAGATCCGCTCATAGGGCGTCCAGCGGTGCTCGGCGCGCCAGCTGAAATCGTGGTCGCGCCACGCGGTCAGGTAGCCGTTGGCGATGAACGCGCTGCTCAGCGGCGGCACCCAGCGCATGAGGAGAACCGCCGCGATCGTCAACGCGAAGAAACCCGCGCCGAGCCACAGCAGGAAATTGCGGAGCCGGCGCCAGAACCCGGGCGCAGCGGCCATCGCGGCGTGTCAGCTCTCGACGACGGTGACCGACTCGATGACGACCGCCTCGACCGGCACGTCCTCGTGATGGCCGCGGGTCGCGGTGGCGACCGCGGCGATCTTGTCGACGACGTCCATGCCCTGCATCACGTGGGCGAACACCGCATAGCCGGCGTTGCCGCGGCTCGGATCCAGGAACGCGTTGTCCTTCAGGTTGACGAAGAACTGGGCGGTGGCGCTGTCGGGATCGTTGGTGCGCGCCATCGACAGGCTGCCGCGGCGGTTCTTGAGGCCGTTCGACGCCTCGTTCTTGATCGGCGCCCGCGTTTTCTTCTGCGTGAGGTCGGGCGCGAAGCCGCCGCCCTGGATCATGAAATTCGGGATGACGCGATGGAACACCGTGCCGTCGAAGTGGCCGGACTCGACGTAGGCCATGAAATTCTTGCAGCTGATCGGCGCCTCTTCGCGGTGCAGCTCGATCGAGAAACTGCCGAGCGAGGTCTGGAACTTGAGCACGATTGGGAATCTCCGGGTTGGCGGGTGCCTCGATCCCGCCATTCTAACCGGGCCGGCCCCCCAGCGTCGCGCGCTCGAGGCCGGCGAGGTCCCGGCGCGTCTCGATGCCGTCGAGCCCAACGCTAGCGAGCAGCGCCCGTGTCGCCGCGCCCTGGCTTGCGCCGTGCTCGAGAATCAGCGCGCCGCCGGGGTCGAGGTGCGCGCTCGCGCCGGCGGCGATGATCGCGAGCGCCTCGAGGCCCTCGGGTCCGGACACCAGCGCCTGGCGCGGCTCGTGCCCGAGCGGCGCCGCGCCGAGGTGCGGGTCGGTGGCAGCGAGGTAGGGCGGGTTGGCGACGATGAGCGCGTAGTGCCGCCCCGCAACCGGCGCATACCAGTCCCCGAGCAGCGTGCGCGCGTTGCCGAGCGCGAGCCGCGCGCGATTGCGCTCGGCGACTGCGAGCGCCGCGGCGCTCGAATCGACGAGGTCGATCTGCGCATCGGGCCGTTCGCTCGCGAGTGCGAGCCCGATCGCGCCGCTGCCGGCACCCAGGTCGAGGACCGCGGGACCGAGCCGCCCGCGCAGCCGCTCGAGCGCGATCTCGACCAGCAATTCCGTCTCCGGGCGCGGCACCAGCACCGCGGCGTTCACCTCGAGGCTCAGCGTCCAGAAGTCGCGACGGCCGAGCAGGTAGGCGACGGGCTCGCCGCGCTCGCGCCGCGACACGAGTCCCTCGAAGTCGCGTGCCTGCCGCTCGCTCAAGCTTTCCCCGTCGCGGGCTCGCAGCTGGCCGCGTTCGATGCCGAGCACGTGCGCGAGCAGCAGCTCCGCGTCGAGTCGCCCCGAGTCCGAGCCTGCGGCCAGCCTCGCAGTCGCGCGCACCAGCGCCGCGCCGATCATTCGAGCTCGGCGAGCTGTTCGGCCTCGTATTCGCGCGCGAGCGGCAACAGTACCTCGTCGAGGTCGCCGTTGACGATGTCCTCGAGCTTGTAGAGCGTGAGTTCCACGCGGTGGTCGGTGAGCCGGCCCTGCGGGAAATTGTAGGTGCGGATACGCTCCGAGCGATCGCCCGTGCCGACCTGCAGCTTTCTGCTTGCGGCCTGCTGCGAGGCCTGCTTGTCGCGCTCGGCCTGCAACAGCTTCGCCTTCAGCAGCGACATCGCACGCGAGCGATTCTTGTGCTGCGAGCGCTCGTCCTGGCACTCGACGACGATGCCGGTGGGCAGGTGGGTGAGTCGCACGGCGGAGTCGGTCTTGTTCACGTGCTGGCCGCCGGCCCCTGAGCTGCGGTAGGTATCGACGCGCAGGTCCACCTCCGCGATCGGGACGTCCTCGACCGCCGCGAGCTCGGGCAGGATGGCGACCGTGCAGGTGGATGTGTGCACGCGCCCCTGCGCCTCGGTGGCGGGAACCCGTTGCACCCGGTGCGTGCCCGACTCGAACTTGAGGCGCGAGTACGCGCCCTGGCCGACGATGCGGCTGATGATCTCGCGGTAGCCGCCGTGCTCGCCGCGGTTCTCCGAGAGGACCTCGACCTTCCAGCCGTGCGCGTCGGCGTAGCGTGCGTACATCCGAAACAGGTCGCCCGCGAAGATCGCGGCCTCGTCGCCGCCGGCGCCGGCGCGGATCTCGAGGAAAATGTTGCCGTCGTCGTGCGGGTCCTTGGGGATCAACAGGCGCTGCAGGTCCTCTTCCTCGGCGGTGATCCTGAGCGCAAGTGCGCGCTGCTCCTCGCCCGCCATCGCCCGCATCGCGGGATCGGCGTCGGTCGCCATCTCTTCCGCCGCGCGCGCGTCGCGCTCGAGGCTGAGAAAGGCCTGGAAGCGCTGCGCGATGTCCTGCAGGCGCGAGTACTCCATCGACAGCTCGCGGAAGCGGTCGCTCTTGCCCTGCAGGGCGGGATCGTTCAGCAGGCGGCCCACTTCCTCGTAGCGGTCGGCGAGCCGCTCGAGGCGTCGGCGGATGGACGTCCTCATTCGCGGTCCGGATCCAGGTCGAAGAGGCGGCGCGCCGCGCTCACGAGTGCCTCGTCGCCCGATTCCCCGGCCTGCCGCAGCTGGTGCGTCGGCGCGTGCAGCAGGCGATTGGTAAGCGTGTCGGCGAGGTAGGCGAGAACGTACTCGGGCGTGCGTCCGCTCGCGAGCAGGCGCGCGGCATGCTCGAGCGTCTGCGCGCGGACGAACTCGGCGCGGGTGCGCAGCTCGCGAATCGTCGGCACCGCGTCCTGGCCGCGCAAACCTGTCATGAAGCGCGCGACTTCCTCCTCGATGAGCACGCGCGCCTGGCGCGCCTCGTCCTCGCGCGCCTGCAGGTTCTGCGTGACGAAGCTCTGCAGATCGTCGATCGTGTAGAGGTAGACGTCCTCGAAGTCGCCGACCGCGGCCTCGATGTCGCGCGGCACGGCGATGTCGACCATGAACATCGGTCGCCGGCGGCGCGCGACCAGCGCCGCTTCCACGTCGCGCGCGGTGATGACCGCATGCGGGCTCGCGGTGCTCGAGACCACGATGTCGGCCTCCGGCAGGTGCTGCGCGAGCGCGTCGAGGGTGATGGCCGAGGCGTTGAACTCCGCCGCGAGCGCCTGGGCGCGATCGAGGCTGCGGTTCGCGATGATCATGCGCTTCAAGCCCTGCGATTGCAGGTGCCGCGCGGCCAGCGCGATCGTCTCACCGGCACCGACGAGCAGTGCCGTGTGCTGCGCAAAACCGGCGAATATCTGCCGCGCGAGGCTCACCGCCGCGTACGCGACCGACACCGCGTTTGCGCCGATACGGGTCTCGGTGCGCACGCGCTTCGCGACCGAAAAGGTCGCCTGGAACAGCCGGTTGAGCATCGGCCCCGCCGTGCCGGTTTCCTGCGCGGCGCGGTAGGCGTCTTTGAGCTGGCCAAGGATCTGCGCCTCGCCGATCACCATCGAGTCGAGCCCGGAGGCGACCGCGAAGGCGTGTGCCACCGCCGCGGCGTCGTGGCGCTCGTACAGGCTGCCGGCGAGGCTGCGGCCGACACCGTGGTAGTTCTCGAGCCAGGCTCCGAGGTCGGCCGGCTGCTCCACGACGACGTAGAGCTCGGTGCGGTTGCAGGTCGAGACGATGACGTTCTCGCGTGCGCCACCGCTTGCGAGCGCGCGCAAGGCATTCGGCAGGTGACTGGGGTCGAAGACCACCTTCTCACGCACCTCGAGCGGCGCAGTGCGATGGTTGATCCCGACGACAACGAGCGGCATGCGGGGCCTGAGTGAGTCGGGTAGCCAAGGATTGTCCGGTACGGGACCTGACAGGGCAAGCATACCCGTCCCGGCCGGGGCAGCCGGGGCCTTGAGATATAGTGCGGCCATGCCGACACCGCGACTTTGTCTCGCCGCAATCGTCAGCCTCGCGGCCTGCGCCGCGGGCTGCGCGTCGCTGGCCCCGCAGGCCGGCCCCGGCACCCGGATGCTGATGGGCGAGGTCGCCATCGACCGCGGCGACTACCAGCGCGCGGCGGAGGAATATCGGCAGGCGGCCGCGGCGAACGGCGACCCCAAGATCGCAGAGCGCGCCGCGCGGATCGCCTTCGACCACGGCCAGGACCGCGAACTCGAGCGCATCGCCAGCGACTGGCTGGCGCGGGACCCGAAGAGCGAGGTCGCGCTGCGCTTCGACGCGGTGGCGCTGTTGCTCCTCGACCGGCGCGCCGAAGCGGCCGAGCGCTTCGCGACGATCATCGACACTGCCTACCCGACCCCCGGGGATGGCTTCCTGGCCCTCAACGAATCGCTCGCCGATGTCCGCAACGACAGCGGTGCCGCCGGGGTCCTCGGACTGCTGGCAGCGCGCTACCCGACCGTGCCGCAGGCTGCCTACGCGCACGCCGCGCTCGCACTCGCGGCGGGGGACTCGCCGACCGCCCTGACCGCGGTCCAGGAGGCACTGACGCTCAAGCCCGGCTGGCGCGAAGCGCGCTGGCTCGAGGCGCGCGCCCGCGTCGCGGGCAGCGACTGCGCGCGCGGCCTCTCCGGGGCCGGAGCTCTCGCGGCCGAATCGAGCGACGGTGACCGCCTGCTGTACGCCTGGCTACTGGCAGCCTGCGATCGGCAGGCCGAGGCGCGGCCGTTCTTCGAGGACCTGGCGCGCGGCAAGAATGCGCGCTCCGAGGCGCTCGACGGGCTCGCGAGCCTCGACGTCGACGCGCGGCGCTGGGACGAGGCCACCAGTCGCTACACCGAGATGCTGGCGACCGGACGCAACACCGACCGGGCGTTCTACGGGCTCGCGGTCGTCGCCGATCGGCGCGGCGACACGGCGAAGGCGATCGGCCTTTATTCCCGCGTCGTGGCGGGGCCGCGCGCGGTACCCGCGCAGCTGCGCGCCTACCGGCTGCTGCTGGCGCACGGCCTGCCCGAGGTCGGCGCGCGCCAGCTCGATGAGTTCATCCAGAGCGTGCCCGAGGACCGGGTCCCGGCAACCGCGGGTCGCGCGCAGATCCTCTCGCAGCTCGGGCGCAGCGCAGATGCGCTGGCGCTCCTCAATCGCGCGACCGCCGCGTATCCGGATCGCGAGGAATTTCGCTATGCACGCGCCGAGGTGCTCGAGCACAACGGCAACGTCGCGCGCGCGGTGGCGGAACTGCGCGAGGTCGCGCGCGCGCGCCCCGACGATTCGACGGCGCAGAACGCGCTTGGATTCACGCTGGCCGAGCACGGTCTCGACCTGCCGGAAGCGGAGACACGGATCCGCACGGCGCTCGCGGCCCGACCGGACAGCCCGGCGATCCGCGACAGTCTCGGCTGGGTTCTGTACCGGCGCGGTCGCGCGCCCGAGGCGCTCGACTGGCTGAAGCGCGCCTACGCGAGCGATCCCGACCCGGAAATCGCCACCCACCTGGGCGAGGCGGAGTGGACGCTCGGCGATGCGGCCGGCGCCGAGAAAACGTGGCGCGACGCGCTCGAACGATCGCCCGACGATGCGCACCTCAAGGAGGCGCTCACGCGCCATCTCGGCAGGCGGCCGTGAACGTCCGGCTGCTGGGCGTGCTTGCGCTCGCGGCGCTCGCGGCGTGCCGCAGCCTGCCGCCCGCGGAACTTCCGCCCTCGCCGGAAGCGCGCGCCGCGCTCGCCGGCCTCAACGAATGGCGCGCGCGCGGTCGGGTCGCGGTGCGCGCGCCGAGTGAAGGGTTCAGCGCGAGCTACGACTGGCGGGAGGCCGGCGGGCGCGGCGTGATCGACGTGCGCGGGCCGCTCGGCGCCGGCGCCGCGCGCATCACGAGGACGGCCGTGTCGATCGCGATCGACACCGGTTCCGGTCCACCGATCGACATCCCCGCGCCTTTCAGCTCCGTCGAGGCCGAACTCACCGCCCGGCTCGGCTTCCCGCTGCCGATCGAGCCGTTGCGCTACTGGATGCTCGGCGTGCCGGACCCGGCAATGCCAAGCGAACCCGCGCCCGATGGGTTCGCCCAGGCGGGCTGGACGGTGGCGTTGTCGGGATTTGCGCCGGTCGCCCAGTCCCCGGCTGCGCTCCCGTCGCGCCTCGTGCTGACGCGTGCCGGCACCCAGGTTCGCGTTCTCATTTCGACCTGGCAGGTCGGGCCGACGTGAGCGATGCCCCGTGGCCGGCGCCGGCCAAGCTCAACCTCTTTCTGCACGTGACCGGCCGGCGGGCCGACGGCCGCCACGAGCTTCAGACCCTCTTCCAGCTCGTCGACCTTAGGGACGAGCTCACGATTCGTGTTCGGACGGACGGGCGGATCGTGCGCTCCGGGAGTCCGATCGGCGGGCCCGTGGGCACGGACCTGATCGTCCGGGCGGCCGAGCTTCTCCGCTCAGAGGTCGCGATCTCCGGGTATGGTGCCGACATCGTCGTCGAAAAATTCATACCCGTCGGTGCCGGGCTCGGTGGCGGCAGCTCGGACGCGGCCACCACCCTGGTCGCGCTCAACGCGCTGTGGAGCCTCGGGCTTCCCGAGGAGCGCCTGGCTCGGCTCGGCTTGAGCCTCGGGGCCGACGTGCCCGTATTCGTCCGCGGACGGACCGCGCTCGCGCGCGGCGTCGGGGAGCTCCTCGAGCCCGCCGAGGTCGCCGAGGCGTGCTTCGCGATCGTCTATCCGGGGAAGCCGGCACTGACCGCGGAGGCTTTCCAGGCGCCTGAATTGACAAGAAATTCTCCCATCATCACAATACCCGGCTTTCTGTCGTCGGACTGGCCCGCAAGGCCGCTCCCGGGCCGGAATGATCTCGAGCCGGTCGTCGCCGCGCGCCATCCGCACGTGCACGCTGCGCTTGAGTGGCTGGGCGGACGCGGGCAGGCGAGACTGACGGGATCGGGCTCATCGGTGTTCGCCGCGTTCGCGGCTCGCGAGGCTGCGCAGGCGGCGCTCGAAGGCCTGCCGCGGGAGTGGACGGGATTCGTTGCGACGGGGCTCGCGCGTTCGCCACTCGCGGCTCGCGTCGCCGCCGAGCGAAGCGCAGGCCGCTAGCCGGCGCGACTTTAAGGGTTGCGGGTGGGGCGTAGCCAAGTGGTACGGCAGCGGATTTTGATTCCGCCATGCGAAGGTTCGAATCCTTCCGCCCCAGCCATTTTCGGGGGCCGAGGGCGGTAAGGATCGCGGGGAGCAGGCAGTGTCCGAGTCGCAAATGGCGGTCTTCGCGGGGAGCGCGAACCCAGGTCTCGCGCAGGATATCGCGCGCCACTTGATGATGCCGCTTGGGCGCGCGTGGGTGGGCCGCTTTAGCGACGGCGAGGTGACGGTCGAGCTGATGGAGAACGTGCGCGGGCGCGATGTCTTCATCGTACAGGCGACGTCGCCGCCGGCGAATGACCACCTGATGGAGCTGCTGGTGATGGCCGACGCCTGCCGACGCGCGAGCGCCGGGCGCATCACGGCGGTGATCCCTTATTTCGGCTATGCCCGCCAGGATCGGCGGCCGCGCGCGACGCGGGTCGCGATCACCGCGAAGCTGGTCGCGAACATGATCGCGGGAGCCGGCGTGAGCCGGCTCTTGACCATCGACCTGCATGCCGACCAGATCCAGGGTTTCTTCGATATCCCGGTCGACAACGTGTACGCATCGCCGGTGCTGCTCGGCGATGCCTGGAAGCAGAAGTACGAGCGAATGATCGTCGTGTCGCCTGACGTCGGCGGCGTGGTCCGCGCGCGGGCGCTTGCGAAGCGGCTCGACGATGCCGACCTCGCGATCATCGACAAGCGGCGCCCGCGGCCGAACGAGTCGAAGGTCATGAACATCATCGGCGATGTCGAGGGCAAGAGCTGCGTGATGGTCGATGACATGGTCGACACCGCCGGGACCCTGTGCACGGCGGCGCAGGCGCTCAAAGACGAAGGTGCGGTGAAGGTGGTCGCGTACATCACCCACCCGGTGCTGTCGGGCCAGGCGATCGAGCGCATCTCGGCCTCGGTGCTGGACGAACTGGTCGTGACGGACACGATCGCGCTTCGCGAGGAAGCGCGGCAGTGCCCGAAGATTCGCCAGCTGTCGGTCGCCGGCCTGCTCGCCGAGACCATGCGGCGCATTCGGGACGAGGAATCGGTGAGCTCGCTCTACATCGACTAGGCGGGCACGAGTTTTTATTTTCCCGGCGGCGCGGTGTCGCCGGGTGACACATCGGGGACCGTTCTGGTCGCGGACGGATCCTGGTGTTACTTCGAAGGAGACTGCGATGAAGATGTCTTTTGAACTGACCGCGGAATTCCGCGATGACCAGGGGAAGGGTGCGAGCCGCCGCCTGCGTCACGCCGGACGTGTTCCCGCGATCCTGTACGGCGGCAAGCGCGATCCGCGCGCCCTGTCGCTCGATCACACCAAGCTGCAGCTGGCCCTTGAGAACGAGAAGTTCTACTCCTCGATTATGCAACTCAAGGTCGGCGATCAGACGCAGGCGGCGCTGTTGCGCGACGTGCAGCGGCACCCCTGGAAGAACCAGGTCGTGCACGTCGACCTGCAACGCGTATTCGAGGACGAGAAGATCCGCTTGTCGGTCCCGCTGCACTTCACCGGCACGGCGGTGGCTCCGGGAGTGAAGACGGAGGGCGGCATGATGTCGCACCTCAGGAACGAACTCGTGCTCGAGTGCCTGCCGAAGGACCTGCCCGAGTACCTCGAGGTCGACGTGTCGGACCTGCACCTCAACCAGTCGCTGCACATGTCGGACATCAAGCTCCCGGCGGGCGTGGTGTCGGTCGAACTCGCGGGCGGCAAGAATCCGTCCATCGTCGCGGTCCACGCGATGCGTGCGGAAGAGGTCGAGGTGGTGGTGGCGGCGCCGGTCGAAGGTGTCGCGGCGGCTCCCGGAGCGGTGGCTGGAGCGCCTGGCGCAGCGGCAGCAGCCCCGGCGGCGGCTGGCGACAAGAAGGCGGCGGAGCCTGCGAAGAAGGACGATCCCAAGAAGGACGCGAAGAAGTAATTCGCGACCACCGCCT
>JANXZZ010000176.1 GCA_025355245.1 Pseudomonadota bacterium
TCTTGTCCATGTCCGCCAGGAACTGCGCTCGGCGCGTCGTCTTCCCGTACTTCTCAAAACCTGTCAGCGTCTGCTGCTTCATCGTCACGCTCGCATGACCTCGAATGCTGAATATGACACCACAGGTAAATCAGAGTTTCCTTAACGACACCGGATTTTCAAACTTCGCGAGCGTGTTTAGCAGCTTACCGTCGATGAGTTGCTGACAAATACAAATGTCGTAACTGACAGTATCTACAGTTAACGACACCGACTGCCGAGGCGATTGTGAGTTTCTTTTAATTGTGTCTAAACGCGACTATTGATGTTGTCACCGACACAATTGGGTGACGACGACAGAATTAACTGGCAAGACGCGTGACTTGCTAGCTCCGCAGCGGATCATCATTCGCGTTCGCGCGACCTGGCTCGCACGCCGCGATTGGCATCCCACAGGCGATTACGAAAGTCTACGAACTACGATGCTCGCGCCTCTCGTCGCTGTCAATTGGCCGCTCGCGCTTGCGCGATCGATGCGATCCGCGCTCCTCATTGAATCTCGTTGCAATTGCGCGGCGGCTTCCTCGAAGCTTGCCTGAGCGTATCGGCGGCACAAGCGCGGAATCGGATTTTGGACAGAAATTAGTATCAAAACAGGCGGACCTAAGCGCCCATGACTGTTTGCCGAATGATTCGTGGCGCGGCATCGCTCATTAAATCAATGACTTGCGCGGCGCTCCCGGCGGACCCAAATGGCATCGCCGGACAGAAACTGGTGAATTCCACCAGACGACCGCAAGCGATTCAACTCATAGCCTTCGACGAGAGAACTTTCACGATCGCAGCGGCGAGCTCGTCCGGAGTATAGGGTTTGTGGAGCACTGGGAAATCCGCGGTGTTCTCGTGAGCAAAGCCGGTCTGCAGCAGCACTCGGGTTTTCGGGCTGTTAGCTTGCACCCAACGGGCAAGGTCTACGCCGCTCCGGCTGCCCGGCATGCGGATGTCCGTGAACACCAGTTCCGGCATTAGACCGTTTTCAAGCAAGACCAACGCGTCATCGGCGCTTGCCGCGGCGCGTACCTCGTACCCCAGCGCTTCGAGTGCTCGCGCGAGGATGCCCCGCAGAAGGGCGTGATCCTCCACCAAGAGAATCACACCGTCCCCGATAGCGATCCGCGGCCGCGCGGTCGCGGTGCGCGCGACGGCAGTATCATCATGACCGTGGTGCCGCGCCCGGGCGCGCTGTCGATACGCAGCTCGCCACCGGCCTGTATGACGAAGCCCTGCACCGCGCTCAGCCCGAGACCCGACCCTCGACCGGGCTCTTTGGTCGAATAGAAGACCTCTGTGCAACGTTTCAATACCTCCGGCGACATGCCCGTTCCTGTGTCGCTCACCGCGACCGTGGTCGTGGCCGCACCGTTGGGATCGGGGGTCGCCGAGATCGTGACCGTTCCCGGGCTTGCACCGGCGTCGCGCGCATTCAGCACGAGATTGATCAGCGCGCTCGTCAACTGGGGTGAATCCGCCCAGATCGTCACCGAGGGCTCTGGTGGACGAATCGCCACGACGGTCGAGCCGCCGACGGCCTGTCGCAACAGCGACCCAATGGAGGCGAAGTAGAATGCGCACTCGAGCACGGCCGGCCGCATGTCTTGTTGGCGGCCGAACGCGAGCAGTTGCCGGGTGATGGCGCCGCCGGTTGCCGCCGCTTCACGGACCGCTTCGACGAGCACGCGGTCGTCCGAGTGACCGAGGTTATCGAGGTCCCGGCCGAGCAAGCCCACCGCCTGCTGGACCACCGTCATCAGGTTATTGAAGTCGTGCGCGACACCGGCGCACAGCCGACCGAGTTCCTCCGCCCGTTGCTCGGCCGCGCGTCGCGCGGTGTCGGCCACGCGTTTCTTCGCCGACAACCAGAACCCGCCGATCGTCGCCAGCAGTATCAGACTCCCAACGCCGAGCACGACGTTGCGTTCGGTCGCCGTTCGCGTATTTCGTTCCAGCAGCGCATGGCGCTCGTCCGTCAACGCCGTGTTGGTCGCCAACTGGCGATCCAGGTCGGCGCGGATTCGCATCACGGCGAGCTCCCGGACCGTCTGCTGGTTCTGGGTGGCGATCAGCCGTTGTTCATATTCCTGCGACGCCACGTACGCCGCCTTGTCGTGACCCAAGTGGCCCTCGGCCTCTGCCAGGCCGTGATAGACCTTCACGCCGAGGCCGCCCTTGAGCTCGACGGCGCCCGAGGCGATCGCCGCCGAGTACTCGATGACCGCTTTGGTGTAGTTGCCTCGGCCCAGCGCAATCCGGCCGAACAGCTCGTGCAGCATCGAGGCGTTGCTCGGCTGCATCGTGTCGAGTTGAGCAAATTCGGAGTCCGCGGCCTTGCACAGGTCGTACGCGTCCGAAAGCCTTCCGAGTTCGAGCTGCGCCTCGCACGTGCGCAGGTCCGCGAACGCGGCGCCGCCCCGGTCGCCGACCTGAACGCTCACCCGCCGGAGTTCTCTGAACTCGTCGACGGCGGTCGCGTAGCGGTGCTGCGCTAGCAGAATCCGGCCGCGCCGATCGTGCGCTGTCCCGACTCGAACCCACGCACAGATCGAGGTGAAGTAGTCCAGCGACTGGGTGATGAGCTGCAGCGCCACGTCGTATTCGCCGGCCACGCGGTACAACGAGGCGAGGCGGCCGGCCGCCACCATCGCCTCGTCCTGCGGCCCGTGCTCCGCGAGGTAGGCATGTGCGGCGATCAGGTCCCGCAGCGCCCCGTCCGCGTCGCCCACGCTGTCGCGGATCCAGCCGCGGTCCTTCTTGGCGCAGGCGAGCGCCCGCGGATCGGAGGATTCTTGGGCGACGAGGGCATCTAGCTCCGCCAGTGCCGTCGGCGTGGCATTGCTGTCGTCCAGCGCCAGTGCGTGAAGCAGGCGAAGCCGGATTCCGGTCGACGAACGACGATCGAGCCCCGGGATCGCCAAGCCCACGTTCGCCGCCGCCAGCGCGGCGGTCACGTGCTCGAGCTGCCGGTGGGCTTCGCCGCTCATGGCCCGGAGCGTCGCCCGCTCGTTGACGGACAGGTCCCCTAGCCGTTCGCGGCTCGCTTCGTAACGCGGAGCGTCCAGCAGGAACTCGGTCGGGCTCCGGAACGCCTCGACCTCAAGGGCCGCCAGCGCCCCGTCGCTGACACCAATGCAGGCGGCGCCGGCAGACGTCGCCGCCGCGAGCAGAAAGGCCAGCGTCGCGACGCGCTTACCCATTGAGTGAGTCGGCTCCTTCCGAGGGGCGCAATCGCCGGCGCTCTGCCTGGTTGATGTGATGCCCACGGTCGCGTTCCGAGAGTCTCCCGCGCAGGTGCAGGTTAGACCGCCGCGTCCGCCCGGTCGACCGTATCGATGTCGTGTCGCCGGACCGGGCACACGCACTTCACGCGGGTACCGCCGCCCCGTCGGGGACCCACATCGACGACGCCGCCCAGTGTGAGTTCTCCCAAATACTGTCGGCGCATTTGCGACATTTGTTATCCCTAGGCTGCGTCATCGATGGAAATGCCGTGAATTCCGGCAGATCACGCCTTGAGACACCGACAACAAGTCGCAGCATCATTGCTGCGACTTGGCGTGCACTGTGCGTGGCGGACCTGTGCGCCACTACTCGTAGGCACGGCATTAAGACGGCCTTGTACTTTTCGGGCTGGAAACATCGGGCCACGCACGGCTATTCCAGGAATGCGGACACACCCGCCTGGCCGTGAGAGTGAAAATCGCATTCCAGGTTTCCGACACGCTTAAAGAGCGCACTTGCCCGTTTGCGACATTTTGAGCATTTGCGCAGTCATGGTTGGTGCCGATTCGAAAATCTCGACAATTCAAGCCTCAGCTGCGCTGCCGTAGTCAGAGGCACGACAAGATCAAGGATACAATCGCCTACAGAATTAAGGAGAACTCACACCAGAACTCCTGACGTAAGGCAACGCCGTAGGCCAATTTTGATCGCGGCGGTCGAGTCGACGCATGCCGGCGCAACGCTTCGCACTCGACCGAACCGCGCTGTCAACCGCTCTTGCGATCACCGCCGGGAACCGCGGCGATACGGCTGTTCAGAGCTCGTGGGCCTGCGCGCGTTGCTCCGGGCCGCGGTCGCCGCGACCGTACGCGCGGGTGCAGCGGCCCCAGCGGGCGCGGATGCAAGGCGTTGCTCCTCGTGTAGAGACGCGAGCGAGCGCATCAGCTCGTCAGCGTCGCCGGACATCACACCGAGCACCGCAGCCTCGTCACACCCGTCGGCCGCGAGATACGCGTGACCCATGGTCGAATCAATGTAGATCGACTGGCCGGTTTCGAGAACCACGGGATCGTAGAACTCGGTATGAACCACGATGCGACCGGCAAGCACGTAGACGTATTCCTCGCCCGCGTGGTGCAGGAGATCGCCGAATTGTTCCACCGACTTTGCCCGAATCTTGGTGATTACCGGGATCATGCGTTTGCGGCGCAGCTCGGTGCACAGGTAGTAATAGTCGTAGTTGGGTGTCTCCACGCGCACCGCGCGATCCACGTCGCCAAGGCTGCGTCGGGCTGTCACCGTGGTCGCTTGGCTTTCGTCTGCCTCGGCGAACAACTCCGACATGCGGATCCCAAGGCGCTCGGTCAGTTGACAGAGTTTGTCGTACGTCAGCGTCAGGCGATCGTGCTCGACCTTCGTCAGCGTGGACACCGGGATGCCGCTCCGGGCACTCATCTCCTTGAGCGTCCAGCCGTTTCGGTCTCGCAGCCCGCGCAGAACGGCGCCTAGCTTGGATGGAGCGATCGCCATGGATTAGCGCCTCTTAAATTTGACGAATGTACCTGATTGGGATAATAGTGTCCTCGTCAGGGCACTTGGACTCTATTCTTTGCTTGCGTCGTTGGCAATTGGGCGCGTGGAGGCAATGATGCGTTTGCGGACGTTACCTTTTTTCGGCGTCCTTCTGCTCGCCGGGTTGGCGGCGCACGGCCAGCAGCGGCCGATCCCCCAGCCAACCGAGTTGACGGGGACGGATGTCGATGCGTGGCTGGATGGCTACCTGCCCTATGCAATGCATACGGGTGACATCCCGGGCGCGGTCGTCGTCGTCGTCAAGGGCGGCCAGGTGGTCACCGCGCGCGGCTTCGGTTATGCGGACACGAAGCAGCGCACGCCGGTCGATCCGGAACGCACGTTGTTCCGGCCAGGTTCCGTCTCGAAGCTCGTCACGTGGACCGCGGTCATGCAGCTCGTCGAGCGCGGCAAGCTCGACCTCGACGCCGACGTGAACACCTACTTGGATTTTAGGATCTCGCCGCGCGACGGGAAGCCCGTGACGCTACGGCAGATTCTCACGCACACCGCGGGATTCGAGGAGCAGGCGAAGCACATCCTGTTCTACGACCCGAAAGATCTCCGCCCGCTCGGCGAGCTGCTGAAGTCGTGGACGCCGGAGCGGATCTACGCGCCCGGCTCGACACCCGCCTATTCGAACTGGGCGACCGCCCTCGCCGGATACGTGGTCGAACGCATATCCTCGATGCCGTTCGAGGACTACGTGGAACGCGAGATCTTCACGCCGCTGAGAATGCGCACCGCGACGTTCCGCCAGCCGCTTCCCCCGGCACTCGCCTCGCAGATGTCTGCCGGCTACTTGAAACCCGGGGAGCCGTCGCGCGGCTTCGAACTGATCGGGCCCGCCCCCGCAGGCGCATTGTCGGCCTCCGGTCTGGACATGGCGCGCTTCATGCTCGCGCACCTGCACGATGGCGAGCTAGACGGGCAGCGCATTCTGGCGGCGTCGACCGCGGCCGCGATGCACGACAGCTCGCTCGCGCGCGTCGATCGCGCCTCACTGGTCCCGCCGCTCAACCGGATGGAACTCGGTTTCTTCGAGACCGACGTCAACGGTCGCGAAGTGATCGGTCATCTTGGCGACACGAGTGCGTTCCACACGTCGCTGCACCTGTTTTTGAAGGAAGACGTGGGGCTTTACGTCTCGTTCAATGGGACCGGCAGGAGTGGTGCGGCGCAGACGCTGCGCGGCGCGCTGTTCCACGACTTCGCCGACCGTTACTTTCCGGATGTGGGTCCGGCCGAGGGCAGGGTTGACGCGAGTACGGCCGCCCGGCACGCGCAGCTGATGGCGGGCATTTGGCAAAATAGTCGTCGTTCGGAGTCAAACTTCTTCGCGGCGCTCTCCCTGTTTGGACAGACGAAGGTCGCCGCCGGGGACAAGGGGCAGCTCACAATTAACGCGCTCACCGGCCTGAACGGCCGTCCGCGCGAGTGGGTGGAAATCGCGCCGTTCGTCTGGCGCGACCGTGACGGTCACGACCGTCTGGCGGCGCAGGTCGAGGATGGGAAAGTCGTGCGTTGGAGCATGGACCTCATATCGCCGTTCATGGTGTTCGACCGTGTACCGGCAGCGAAGTCGCGTGCATGGATTCTGCCGGCGCTGTACGTCGCCCTGGCGGTGCTGCTGTTGACGCTGTTGTCCTGGCCGATCGGCTGGGGGATACGACGCTGGTGCCGGAAGCCGCTCGCGCTCGCCGCGCCGGCACGGCTCGCCTATCACGGAACACGCGCCACGGCCGGGCTTGTGCTCGCGGTGTTGGCGGGCTGGGCCGCCACCGTCACGGCTATGCTCGGCGACTTGAAGCACGCTGGCGGGGGCTTCGACGCGTGGCTGTGGTTGTTGCAGGCGCTCGGGCTCGCGATCTTCGTCGCAGCCGTCGGCGTGACGCTCTGGAGCGCGCGACTCGCGTGGCGCGACGGGCGGGGCTGGGGCGGCCGATGCTGGAGCGTGTTGCTCGCGCTGTCGTGCGGGCTCGTGCTGTACGTCGCGGCGCGCTTCGGCCTGATAGCGGTGACGACGAACTACTGATAACCCAGCCTCCCCGAGCCCGGTGAACGATCCATGCCACGCGTGACGCTCGAGGTCGCCACGGAGACGCTCCGCCTGGCGCAGCCGTTCCGGATCTCGGGGCATGTCTTCGAGAGCTCCGACGTCGTCGTCGTCACTCTGCGCGACGGCCCGATGTCGGGTCGCGGCGAAGGTGGCGGTGTTTACTACCTTGGCGATGACGTTCCGCACATGCTGGCGGAACTCGCGTCCGCACGCAGCGTCATTGAAGCGGGCGTCACCCGGGAGGCGCTGCGAACGCTTATGCCGCCGGGCGGTGCGCGCAATGCAGTCGATTGTGCCCTGTGGGAGCTGGACTCGGCGCGCAAGGATACGCCGGTTTGGAAGCTCGCGGGACTCCCTGCGCCGCGAAGACTTCGCACGACGTTCACGGTCGGCGCTGACACGCCCGCGGCGATGGCGGATGTCGCGCGTCGATATGCGCAAGCGCGCTCGATCAAGGCGAAGCTAACCGGCGACCTCGCGCTCGACATCGCACGCGTGCGCTCGATACGGGCCGCGCGCCCGGACGTATGGCTCGGAGTCGACGGTAATCAGGGCTTCGAATTCTCGGCACTCGGCCCACTAGTTGCGGCGTTGCACGCGGAACGGGTGTCGCTGCTCGAACAGCCGCTTGCGCGCGACCACGAAGCCGAGCTCGAGGGCTACGTGTCAGCGGTGCCCATCGCCGGTGATGAGAGCCTTTTGACGCTCGCCGACCTCCCGGGCGCCGTCGGTCGCTTTCAGGTTGTGAACATTAAGCTCGACAAGTGCGGCGGCCTGACCGAGGGGCTGCTGATGGCCGCCGAGGCACGGCGACTCGGGCTGAACGTAATGGTGGGCAACATGATCGGGACGAGCCTGGCGATGGCGCCGGCATTCGTGCTCGGACAGCTGTGCGATGTCGTCGACCTTGACGGCCCGACGTTTCTGGCGCGCGATCGCGAGCCGGGGGTGGAATACGTCGACGGCGACGTCTGGGCGGGTCCCGCCGTATGGGGTTCGGGAGCTGCCGTCTGAGCGCGGCGGCCCACGAGCCGACCTGGTTCGGTCAGCCGCCGGGGCTGACGGTCCTGTTCCTCACCAACATGTGGGAGACATTCTCCTACTACGGCATGCGCGCGCTGCTGGTCTACTACATGACCAAGCACCTGCTGTTCACCCAAGGCCATTCCTCGTTCGTCTACGGCGCCTACACCGCGTGCGCGTACTTCACGCCGATCGTGGGCGGCGCGGTCGCGGACCGGTATCTCGGCAAGACGCGCGCCATCACCATCGGCGCCAGTGTGATGGCAGCGGGTCACTTCATGATGGCGTTCGAGCCGCTGTTGTACCCAGCGCTCGCGACTATCGCGCTCGGCAACGGCCTTTTCCTCCCGAGCCTGCCGAGCCAGGTCGGGGACGTGTACCGACCGGGCGACCCGCGCCGCGCCTGGGCGTTCAACGTTTACTACGTCGGCATCAACATCGGCGGCTTCCTCGCGCCGCTGGTTTGCGGCACCCTCGGCGAGGCCTACGGCTGGCACTACGGCTTCGCCGCCGCGGGCGTTGGCATGCTAGTCGGCCTCGCAATCTATCTGTCGGGCCGCCGTCACCTTCCCCGGCCGCCGCCACGCGTCAGCCGGGCAGCGGCTTTGACCGCAGCACCTTGCTGGTGCTGCTCGGCATCGGCGCGTCGGTGACCGTGTTCCGCGCCGCCTACGAGCAGGTCGGGAACACGGTTGCGTTGTGGGCAGACACGGGCGTCGACCGTGCCGCCGGCTCGTTCCTGATCCCGATGACATGGTTCCAGTCTTTGAACCCACTCTTCGTAATGCTGCTGACGCCGCCGCTGCTCGCGTACTGGCGCCGCCGCGCGACAGTCGGCCACGAGCAGCCGGCGGCGAAACGGATGGCACTCGGCGCCGCGCTGGTCGCCGGCGCCTATCTGCTGCTGGCGGCGCTCGTGGGACTCGAGCATGGACAGCGCGCGGGCTGGATGTGGCTTGCGCTTTTCTTCCTGGTATTCACGTTCGGCGAGCTGTTGATCCTGCCGACCGGGCTGAGTCTGTTCGCACGCCTCGCGCCAGCGCGCCTCGGCGCCACGACCGTAGCCGCGTGGTTCCTCGTCATCTTTAGCGGCAGCCTGTCCGCGGGCGTCGTCGGCACGTTGTGGAGTCGGCTGCCGCCGGCGACATTCTTCCTGCTGCTGGCAGCGATCGCTGCGACCGCGGGCGT
>JANXZZ010000189.1 GCA_025355245.1 Pseudomonadota bacterium
GCGCGAAGTGCACCGCGACACGCTGGGGTTCAGCGAGGCGCTGCGCTCGGCGCTGCGCGAGGACCCGGACGTGATCCTGGTCGGCGAAATGCGCGACCTGGAGACGATCCGCCTGGCGCTGACGGCCGCCGAGACCGGGCACCTTGTCTTTGGCACGCTGCACACGAGTTCTGCCGCCAAGACCATCGACCGCATCGTCGACGTCTTCCCGGCGGCCGAAAAGGAAATGGTCCGGGCGATGCTGTCGGAGAGCCTGCGGGCCGTGATTTCCCAGTCGCTGATGAAGAAGATCGGCGGTGGCCGCGTCGCCGCGCACGAAATCATGATCGGCACCCCGGCGATCCGCAACCTGATCCGCGAAGGCAAGATCGCGCAGATGTACTCATCGATCCAGACGGGCCAGTCGCTCGGCATGCAAACACTCGACCAGTGCCTGCAGGAGCTCGTGACCAAGGGCGTCGTCAGTAAGGAAGAAGCGCGCTACAAGGCGCAGAACAAGGATTCGATCTGATGACTTCGATCGAAGCCAATAGCTGAGGCGCCGCCATGGATCGGGATCAAGCAATCAAGCTGATGCAGGACCTCCTGCGCCGCATGGTCGAGCGCAAGGGCTCCGACCTTTTCATCACGACCGGTTTTCCGCCGGCGATCAAGGTCGACGGCGAGATCCGTCCGCAGACCGACAAGCCGCTGACGCCCGAGCAGAGTGCGGTGCTGACGCGCGCGATCATGAACGACAAGCAGACGCGCGACTTCGACTCGAGCAAGGAATGCCAGTTCGCGATCGCGCCGCCCGGCATCGGCCGCTTCCGCGCCAGCGCCTTCATCCAGCAGGGCCATACCGGCTGCGTGATCCGCACCATCAACCCGACCATCCCGACCATCGACGAGCTCGAGCTGCCGGCGGTGCTCCGCGAGGTAGTGCTCACCAAGCGCGGCCTCGCGATCATCGTCGGTGGCACGGGCTCGGGCAAGTCGACGACGCTTGCGGCGATGCTCGACCATCGCAACGAGAAGACGCGCGGCCACATCGTCACGATCGAGGACCCGGTCGAATACGTGCACAACCACAAGGGCTGCGTGATCACGCACCGTGAAGTGGGCGTCGACACGGAGAACTGGCACGCGGCCCTCAAGAACACGCTGCGCCAGGCTCCGGACGTGATCCTGATCGGCGAAATCCGCGACCGCGAGACGATGGAGTACGGCATCCAGTTCGCCGAAACCGGCCACCTCGTGCTCGCGACTCTGCACGCGAACAGCGCCAACCAGGCGCTCGACCGCATCATCAACTTCTTCCCGGAGGAGCGGCGCGAGCAGCTGCTGATGGACCTCTCGCTCAACATCCGCGCGCTCATCTCGCAGCGGCTGATTCCGCGCGAGGGCGGCACCGGCCGCATCGCGGCGATGGAGATCATGCTGCATTCGCCGCTGATCGCCGACCTCATCTTCAAGGGCGACGTGGTCCAGATCAAGGAGGTCATGTCGCGCTCGAACCGCCTCGGCATGAAGACCTTCGACCAGGCGCTGTTCGACCTGTATGAGACCTCGCAGATTACCTACGAGGATGCACTCAGGAACGCCGATTCGAAAAATGAATTGCGGCTGCGAGTGAAGCTCGAGAGCAAGCGTGAAGACAAGCTGACCAACGAGCAGGCAAGCAGCCTGAGGATCGTCGACGATGAATCCGAAGGCAAAGCCTACTGAGCCGGTCGATCTCGTGGCGGCTGAGATAGCCGCCGAGACGGGCGTCGCGCGGCTGAACACCAAGCCGCTGTTCAAGTTGATGGTCGAGAAGAAGGCTTCCGACCTCTTCTTCACGTCCTATGCGCCCGTCAAGATCAAGATCGAGGGGCAGATCTTCCCGGTCAACAAGCAGATCCTGTCGCCGGAGATGGTCAAGCAGGCCGCCTACGGCCTCATGAACGCCGAGCAGATCGAGTACTTCGAGGAGGAGCTCGAGATCGACTTCGCGATCTCCGAACCCGGCCTCGGTCGTTTCCGGGTCAACGTCTTCCACCAGCGCGGCTATCCCGCCATCGTGCTGCGTTACATCACCGCCGACATGCCGCGGCTCGACCAGCTCGGCATGCCCGAGATCCTCAAAGAACTGGTGATGCTGAAGCGCGGCCTGATCCTGATGGTCGGCGCCGCCGGCGCCGGCAAGTCGACCACGCTCGCGGCCATGATCAACCACCGCAACGAGAACGCGGCCGACCACGTGCTGACGATCGAGGACCCGATCGAGTTCCTGCACACCAACAAGAAGTCGATCGTCAACCAGCGCGAGGTCGGCCTCGACACCAAGTCGTACCACCGCGCGCTCCGAAGCGCCATGCGCGCTGCGCCCGACGTCATCCTGATCGGCGAAATCCGCGATCGCGAGACGACCGAGGCAGCCATCGGCCTCGCCGGCACCGGCCACCTGTGCATTGCGACCCTGCACGCCAACAACGCGGCGGAGACGCTCGACCGCCTGATCAACATGTTCCCGCGCGACCAGCACGACCAGATCTTCCTCGACCTGTCGCAGTACCTGCGGGCCATCCTGTCGCAGCGCCTGGTGCGCGCCAAGGACAATCGCCGCGTCGCCGCGGTGGAAGTGCTGCTCAACACGCCGCACATCTCGGAGCTCATCAAGAAAGGCGACGGGGTGTCGATCAAGGAGGCGCTGCGCACCACCAGCGAGCGCGGCATGCAGAACTTCGACGCCGCGCTCTATGCGCTCGTGAAGGCCGGCAAGATCGACATGGAGGAGGCGCTGGTCAGCGCCGACTCGCGCGCCAACCTCGAGACCCGCATCAACTTCGGCTGAGCGCCGTGCGCGGCCTCGGCCTCAGGGCAGGCGGCTCCTGAGGAGCGCGACTTCCTCCTTGAGCGCCGCCAGCGCGACCTCGAGCTCGTGCACGCGCTCGCCGAGTCCGCCACCGCCCGCGCGCACCTCGGCCTCGTGTCCGGACTCGGGCTCGGCACCGGCACCATCCTCGGGCATGCCCGTGAGCAGCTGCGCATAGCGCGCCTCGCGCGCGCCCGGCTGGCGCGCGAGTTTGAGCACGAAGGGGCCGTCGCTGCGGGTGACGAGGCCCTCGAGCGTGCGCTCGACGACGCCGAGGTCGGTGAACGGCGCGAGACGCTGCGCGCGGTTCCTGAGTTCGCCCGGCGTCTGCGGCCCGCGCAGCATGAGCTCGCAGACAATGCCGAGTTCCTGCGGCGAGAACTGCAGAGGATTGTGATCGCCGTTGCAGAGCCGGTGGCGGTACTTGAGTACGCGGCTGCCGAAGCCGCTCCGGTCCATCACGAGGTGGCGCTTGGAGAGCCCGTCGAGCGTGTCCTGCACGGTCGTCTCGCCGAGCTCGAGCACCGGATGGCGGTTGGTCTTCTGGTTGCAGGCGTTGGTGAGCGCGTTCAGCGACAACGGGTACTGGTCGGGCGTGGTGATTTCCTTCTCGATGAGGCAACCGAGCACGCGGGCTTCGAGGGGAGTGAGCACGATCGTCATGGCTTGGCTTTCCTTATCCTCTCTAGGCCGCTGGCGGGAACACGGCGTTGGCATCGAACACGGGGCCATCGACGCACACGCGCTTCATGTAGATGCCCTCCGCGGTCACCACGCGCACCGCGCAACCGGCGCAGCCGCCGACCGCGCAGGCCATGAACTCCTCGAGCGACACCTGGCAGGGTACTTGGAAGCGTTGGGCCACGCGCGCGATCGCCGCGAGCATCGGCGTCGGGCCGCAGGCGAACACCTCGACCTCGGCGAGCGCCTTGGCATCGAGCCCGGCCAGCCAGGTCGCCGCGAGCTCGGTCACGTAGCCCGGGTAGCAGCCGGGCAAGCCCGCGAGGCTCGCGAGCCGGCTCGCCACCCCCCAGCCCTCGAGGAGCGGCATCGCGGCGATGACCCCGTCCGGGATGCCGGGCACCAGCAGCGTCGAGGGCCGTGGCCGGAACGGAAAGGGCACCTCGGAGCCGAGCAGCACCAGGGGCCTCACGCCTGCTGCCCGGGGGCCGGTCAGGCGCTCGGCCAGGAACACCATCGGCGGCATGCCGACCCCACCGCCGACCAGCAGCGCGCGCGGCCGTGCGGGGTGCGCCGTGAAGCCCTGGCCGATGGGCCCGAGGCAGGAGAGGCGCGTGCCCGGCGTCGCCCGCGACAGCGCCGCGAGGCCGGGGCCGAGCACCTTGTAGAGGATCTCGAGCAGCCCGGTCGCGGGATCGGCGCGCTGGATCGACAGCGGCCGTCGCATCGGCAGGTCCGCATCGCAGCTCAAGTGCACGAAGCTGCCGGGCTCGGCGCGGGCGGCGATCGTGGGGGCGCGCAGGCGCAGCACGAACTGCCGTCCGGGCCAGCCCTCCTGGCCGAGCACCTCGCCATCCTCGAGCGCGATCGTGCCGCGGTGGGGACGCGCCGCTGCCGCGCTCATCGCGCCGATTGCCGCAGGTGGCGGTTGGCGATGACCTGCTCGAGCACGGCCATGCGCACCGCCACCCCGTTGGTCACCTGCTGGCGAATGACCGACTGCGGGCCGTCGGCGACGTCGCTCGCGATCTCGACTTCGCGGTTCATGGGGCCGGGGTGCATGACGATGGCCTCGGGGCGGGCGAGCTTGAGGCGCGCGCGGGTCAGGCCCCAGCGGTGGAAGTAATCGTGCGCATCCGGGATCGCGGCATCCGCCATGCGTTCCTTCTGGATCCTCAGCATCATGACGACGTCGGCGTGCGCGATGCCTTCCTCGAGCGAGGTGAACCGCACCGTGCCCGGCATCTCGGCGGCGTCGGGCATCAGCGCCGGTGGCGCCACGATCCTGAGCTCGCCGACGCCGAGCGCGCTCAGCACCTGGTAGGCCGAGCGCGCGACCCGCGAGTGGCGCACATCGCCCACCACCGCCACCACGAGGTCGCGGAACCCGCCCTTGAACTGCAGGATCGTCAGCGCATCGAGCAGCCCCTGGGTCGGGTGCGACAGGTGCGCCTCGCCCGCGGAGAGCACGCTCACGTGCGCCTGCACGTGCTCGGCGACGAACTGGCCGACGCCGGGCTCGGCGTCGCGGATCACGAAGATGTCAACGGCCATCGCCTGCAGCGTGTAGATCGTGTCGAGCACGGTCTCGCCCTTGACGCGCGAGGACAGCATGATCTCGAGGTTGATGACATCGGCGCCGAGGCGCCGCGCGGCGAGCTCGAAGGAGGCGCGGGTGCGGGTGCTGGGCTCGGTGAAGATGTTGCCGACGGTGATGCCCTCGAGCGCCCGGCCGCGCGCGGCGAGCTCGCCGCGAACGCGCAGGAAGCGCTGCGCGCGCTCGAGGAGCTCGCGCACCTGTTCAACGCTGAAACCCTCGAGCGTGATCAGGTGCTGGAGGCGGCCGTGGCTGTCGAACTGGCTGAAAGGCAGCATGCGGATCACTCTTTGCCGGGTGCGCGCGGCCGTGCGCGCAGCCATTGTTCCAGAAGTATGCACGCCGCGGCCGAGTCGACCTCCCCGGGGCGGATGCGGCGCGCGCGCGCGCCGCTCGCGCGCTGGCTGCGGAGGATATCCGCCGCCTCGCGCGAGGAAAGCCGTTCATCGACGGTGACGACCTCAAGGCCAAAGCGCGTGCCGAGCTCGGCAGCGAAGCCGAGCGCGGCGGCGGTCAGGCGACCTTCGGTACCGTCCATATTATAGGGAACGCCGACCACGAGGACCCGGGGCGCCCAGTCGCGCAGGTATCTTCCGAGCGCCTCCCAGTCGGGCCGCCCGCCGTGCGCGGCAACGACGCCGAGCGGCCGCGCGCCGCCTGTCAGCGTGTCCCCGGCCGCGACGCCGATGCGACGCTCGCCGTAGTCGAGGCCAACGGCGATCTCGGGTGAGGGGGGGGCCGGCCGGTCGCCGCCGGCGCCGGCCTCAGGCATGACCGGCCTGGTTCGACAGGCGCCCGAAGTCGATGCCGAGCAGGTTCGCGGCGGCCTGCCAGCGCTGTTCGAAGGGCGTCGCGAAGATGATGCTGTCATCGACCGGCACCGTGAGCCAGGCGTTCGAACGGATCTCGTCCTCGAGCTGGCCCGCGTCCCAGCCCGCGTAGCCGAGCGCGACGACCGCCTGCGCGGGCCCGGCGCCGCGCGCCATCGAGGAGAGGATGTCGCGCGAGGTGGTGACGTGCAGCGTCGGCGAGACCTTCAGCGTCGAGTCCCACGGCTCGGGCTCGCTGGCGGCCGGCGGATGCAGCACGAAGCCGCGGTCCTGCTGCACGGGACCGCCGCGCAGGACCGGCTGCTCGCGCAGGCGTTCATCGCCGGGTTCGAGCGCGAGCTGGCGGAACACGTCGCCGAGCGCCATGCCGAGCGGGCGGTTGAGGATGATGCCGAGTGCGCCCTTGGCGGTGTGCTCGCAGATGAGCGTCACGGTCTGCGCGAAGTTGGGGTCGGCGAGCGAGGGCATCGCGACCAGCAGCTGGTTGGTCAGGTACGCGCTGCGCATGGCCCTAGTATCGACCCGGTGCCGGGCGCCGACAAGCCGCGCGCTCAGCGGGTATCCGCCGGCATGCGGACGCTCGCATCGCCGAGCTCCCCGCCCATGAACTGCCACTCGTAAGTGAGCCTGAGCGCGTCGTGCTGGGCCGCCAGCGCGTGCGGAAAAGGCTCAAAAGGCGCCGCCAGGTTCAGGATCGCGAGCGCCGCACGGTCGAGCTCCGCGTGCCCGCTCGAGCGCCGGATGAACGCGCCGCCGAGGTGACCGTCGGCGAGGATCTGCACCTCGAGCACCGGGCTGCCGGAGAGTCCCGCGCGCCGCGCGGCCTCGAGCGGGTAGTTCGCGGTGCCGATGCGCTCGATCTTGCGGCGCCACGCATCGAGGTAGACCGCCACGCTCGATTCGCGCGTGTTGGCCGCGATCAGGAGCTCGCGCTCGGCGTGCCCCGCGAGGCGCAGTTCCTCGCCGGTGTCGGCCCCGGCGTACTCCGCCGACAGCGGCTCGAACACGAGCGGCGCCCCGGCCGGGGCCGAGGGTCCGCCGTGCGCGAAGAAATGTTTCTCGCGGCTCGGCGCACGGCCGGCCAGCAGGTCGGCCTCGCCGTCCGTGCCCGCGGTCGCGCCCTGCGCGCCGGCCGAGTTCTCGGCGCCCGCGGTGCCGGGGTCGCTCGGCGGGGTGTGCGGAGACTCGGCGTGGCGCGCGGCGGGGTCGGTGCCTGCGCCGCGCTGGTTCACCTGCGCGAGGTAGTCCGCGGAGGTGTTCACGCGTTCCTCCGCGACCGGGTCGCGCACCAGGAGTACCTCGAGGGTCGGCGCATCGCTCGAGCTCGCGAGGCCCGCGGCCGTGAAGGTGACGCCGAGGATCACGAGCGCGTGCAGCGCGCCGACCAGGAACACCGTCGTCATCAGGCGGTCGCGCGCGGGCGGCGCGGCCTCCCGCTGGCGGGCGAGTTCGGTGAGGAGCATCGAGTCGGACACGGCCGAATTATACGCACGCGGCCACGGGTCCCCGCCGCGAGCTGCCTCTCAGGGCGGAATGAGCCTGAGCGTGCGCTCGGTGACGCGTTCCACGGCCGCGCGGCTGAAGAGGAGCGAGAAGTACTCGCCCCTGAGCCACGGGCCCGCGAGGTCGCGATAGTGCGCATCGCGCACATCGCCCGACTGGCCGGGAAAGTTCATCGCCCACGACCGGTCCCAGTCGCCGACGTCCATGACGAGGCGAATCGAGGGCCCGGTGATCTGGCGAAAGTCCGCGGCGCGCACCCAGGACATGTTGGGGACATAGCCGTCCCCGCCCTTCGGCAGCGGACCTATGCTCCAGCTGGCGCGTTCGGCGGCGTCGAGAGCGGCGCTCAAGGGGTGCTCGGTCCAGTTGTAGTGAAGCCGGCTCCAGTGCCAGGTCGCGGGATCCGGCCCCAGCCGCTCGACCGTCTCCTGCATCGCGGCGGCGAGCGTGTCGTTGAGCAGCCGGTCGCGGCGCGCGCGCGCGCCGCGTTTCAGCCACTGGCCGGGGTGCTCGAGGAAGAACACCACGACGTCGACGTTGGCGACGTCGAAGGCTGCGGCCGCGCGCGCGGGCACGAGCAGCTCCTTGGTCGCGCGGCCGATGTGATGCAGCATCCACACCTCGTAGAGGGCGGCGGCGGCGGATGCCGCATCGAGCGTGCCGTCCCAGCCCCTGAGGACGTCCTGCGCGGCCCGGGTACTCGCATTCGCGGACTTGAGCGCCAGCACGATGGGCAGCACGCGCCGCGCGGGCAGCGAGACGACGTCGTTCTGCAGCTTCAGCGAATCATCGATCGTCACCGAGCGCAGCGAGCGCAGCACCTCGTCGATGCGCAGGTGACGCCACGGCTCCTCCCACTCGAAGCCGAGCTTGCGCACCGCGTTCGGGTAGCCGGGCGGCAGGTTCATCTCGTTCGAGGTCGTGATGTAGCCGCGCGCGGGGTTGACGCTCCTCGGCAGCTCCTCGTGTTCGAGGTGTCCGCGCCATTCGAAGCGGCCGTCGCCCGGGACCGGCATGAGGCCGTCCCAGTTCGGCCGCCGCGGCGCGAAGCCCGCGGGCAGCCACGCGATCGTGCCGCCGACGTCGGCGTAGAGGTGGTTGAGCGAGGGTGCGCCCCAGCGCGCGATCGACGCCTCGAACTCGGCGAGCGTGCGGGCGTGCAGGTGCCCGAGTGCGCCCATGTAGGTCGCGGTGCCGGGCTCGAGCCAGGCGGTGCGGACCGCGAAGGCGCGGTGGCCGGCGGCGTCGGTGTAGATGAGCGGGCCGTGGCGGCTGAACACGAGCTCCACCGGGACCGGCGGCGCACCGCGCACCGCGATCTCCTCGCGCACGACCCGGAACTTCTCCCAGCCTTTGCGGTAGCGGTACTCACCCGGCGCCGCGCCGCGCGTCGCGTAGACGTACAGGTCCTCCTGATCGATCGGGAAGATGGTGTAGCCGAAGGCAATCGATTCGTTGTGACCGATCGAGATGCCGGGCAGGTGGGTCTCGTTGGCGCCGATCGCGTGCAGCGTCGGCGCCTCGAGGTCGACAAGGTAGCGGACGCTCGGCTCGACGTAGTCGCGGTGCGGGTCGTTGGCGAGCACCGGGCGCCCGGTCGCGGACTTCGAGGCGGCGATGACCCAGTTGTTGCTGCCCTCGCGGCCGCTGCGCTCGGCGAGGATTGCCGGGTCGGTCGCCGCCGCCGCCGGCAGCCCCGCCCCCGGTGGCGCCAGCCGGAATTCCTCGGTCGCGAGCGTGAACACCCTGAGGACGTCCGCCGGCAGGCAGGGGTTCAGGCCCGTCGGTACCCGCGTCTGCCAGTGCGGCGACAGCGGCTGGCGCACGCGGTCGGCGCCGACGCCCGCGAGGCAGGCGACCTTCGCGCGCGCGACCTCGCTGTCGAGGTTGCGGCTGAGTCCGTGGCTGCGGATCCGCACCACGTCCTCGGCCGTCCAGCGCCCCGGCCGGTAGTCGAGCCGCCGGAACTCCGGCGGCAGGCGCTCCGGGTACGAGTCCAGGAAATCGATGTAGGCGTTGATGCCCGCGGCGAAGCGCCCGGCGATCGCCTGCGTGCCCGGGCCGTAGGCGTCCCACTCGAGGCGCATGTCGCCGCGGTAGAGGAACAGGCGCGCCGCCCGGTCCGCTTCAACGTAGGCCGGTCCGAACGCGGCCGCGAGTTCGCCGAGGCCCTTGCGCCGCCACAGGTCGATCTGGAACAGGCGGTCGCGCGCGACGTTGAAACCCTGCGCGAAGAAGAGGTCGGACTCGTTGGCCGCGTAGATGAGCGGCACGCCGTAGCGATCGGTGAGGATGTCGACCGCGGCGGCGAGCCCGGCTACCCGGAACGCCTCGGCATCCGGGATCACCAGCGCTGCGGTGGGGTCGGCGGCGCTCGCGCGGAGCGCCCCGACGGCGACGAGCGCGGCGAGCGCCCGGCGCCGGCGCTTCACGCGCGCTTCCGGGGCGCCCGCGCCGCGAGGCGCTTCGAGATCGCCTCGGCGAGCAGGCCGCCGATGTCGGTGTGGAACTCCTTGTCGATCTCGCGGATGCCGGTCGGGCTCGTCACGTTGATCTCGGTCACGAAGCCGCCGATCACGTCGAGCCCGACGAACATCATGCCGCGCTCACGAAGCGCGGGGCCGATGTGCGCGGCCAGCCAGCGGTCGCGGTCGTTGAGCGCGCGCGCGACGCCGCGCGCGCCGGCCGCGAGGTTGCCGCGGTTGTCCTCCGCCGTCGGGATGCGCGCGAGCGCGTAGGGCACCGGTTCGCCATCGACGAGGATCACGCGCGCATCACCGGTGGCGACGATCTCCGGCAGGTAGCGCTGCACGATCGCGTAGCGCCGGCCGTAGTCGCTCAAGGTCTCGAAGACCACCGTCGCGTTCTTGTCGCCCTGGTCGATGACGAAGATCGACTTGCCACCCATGCCCTCGAGCGGCTTGCAGACGACCTTGCCGTGCTCGCGGAGGAACGCGCGCATGTCGTCCATGTCGCGCGTGATCAGCGTCGGCGCGCAGCACTCCGGGAACCAGGCCGTATAGACCTTCTCGTTCATGTCGCGCAGCCCCTGCGGGCGGTTCACGACCAGCGTGCCTTCGACCTCCGCGCGCTCGAGGATGTAGGTGGAGTAAATGTACTCGGTGTCGAAGGGCGGGTCCTTGCGCATCAGGATCACGTCGAGATCGCCGAGCGGCTCGACCCGGGGCTCGCCGAGCGTAAACCAGCTGCTGGGGTCGTCCCGGACGGTGAGCGGCCGGAGCCTGCCGAAGGCACGGCCGTCCCGGAGCCACAGGTGCTTCTGCTCGGCGTAGAAGAGCTCCCAGCCGCGTGCCGCCGCTGCCAGCAGCATCGCGAGCGAGGAGTCCTTGGCCGGCTTGATCTGGGCGATCGGGTCCATGACGACGCCGAGGCGAAGCTTGGCAGGCATGCGCGTTACTCCAGGCGCTCCCGCGACCGGCCAGAAGTCGGCCGATCGTCGTATTTGTGATGCGGATCACCCTTGCAGGGGTGCCTGCGCATAGTACACCTGCAACCCGGAGCAACCGGGGCGAGGGACGCGCGCGCGGCGGCAATACGCCCCGCGAATTGTGAACCACGTCGGAGCGCCGACATGGTCTCCTCAAGCTTGATATGTTAAAACCGGCTGGCTAATCGGGCCCGGCGGTTGGGGCGCGCGGATGCCGCGCGCATCGTATGGATAGCAAGCCCGATCGCAGGTGCAACTGATGGACAATGCAGCGCAAACCGCCCCCAAATCCCGCCTTTCGGGCCTGAAGGTCCTCGTCATCGACGACAGCAAGACGATCCGCCGTACCGCGGAGACGCTGTTGTCCAAGGAAGGCTGCGAGGTCTTCACGGCGGTCGATGGCTTCGATGCGCTCTCGAAGATTGCCGATCACCAGCCGGACATCGTCTTCGTCGACATCATGATGCCCAGGCTCGACGGCTATCAGACCTGCTCGCTGATCAAGCACAACAAGGTGTTCCGCGCGATCCCCGTCATCATGCTGTCCTCCAAGGACGGCCTCTTCGACCGTGCGCGCGGTCGCATCGTGGGCTCGGAGCACTACCTCACGAAGCCCTTCACCCGCGATGAGCTCCTCTCGGCGATCGAGCAGCACGTGACCGCGCCGGTCGCGGCCGCTTCCCGAGCCTGAGGAGCCGCCGCCATGGCACTCATTCTCATCGTCGATGACTCCCCGACCGAAGTGCACGTCATCCGCAAGGCGCTCGAGCGGCACGGCTACCAGACCGCCGCCGCGGCCGACGGCGCCGAGGGTGTCAGGCTCGCGAAGACGATGAAGCCGGACCTCATCTTCATGGACATCGTGATGCCGGGCATCAACGGCTACCAGGCGACGCGCACGCTCGCCAACGATCCTGAGACCAAGCGCATCCCGGTCATCATGGTCACCAGCAAGTCCCAGGAGACCGACCGGATCTGGGGCATGCGCCAGGGCGCGATCGACTACCTCGTCAAGCCCGTCACGCCCGAGAAGCTGGTCGAAAAAGCACAAGCGGCGCTAGCCGGGTGAGCGAGCCGATGTCGCAACCGGTGAACCTGCGCGAGCTGCGCGACCGGCCGTTCGAGCTCCTGCGCGAGCTCGAGCGACGTGGTCGGGCGGCCGCGGGTGGTCGCGACGGCAGCGCGGGTCGCGAATGGGTCGGCGTCGCCTTCCGGCTGGGACCCGAGAGCTTCTTGGTCGCGCGCGAGGAGACGCGCGAGGTCATGTCGCTGCCCTCGAGCCTGACGCGCGTGCCGGGTGCGCGCGGCTGGATCCGCGGGCTCGCCAACGTGCGCGGGCAGCTGTTGCCCGTGATCGACCTGCGCCAATACCTCGGCAGCGGCGCGACGGGCCCGGGGCGCAACGTGCGCGTGCTCATCGTCAACCACCGCGACATACCGGCGGGGCTGCTGGTCGACGAGGTGCTGGGCTTCCGGCGCTTCGCGGACGCCGAGTTCGAGGCGACGCCGCCGCCGACACTGGTGCGCTGCGAGCGCTACCTGGCCGGTGCCTTTCGCCGCGACAGCGAGTCGTGGCCGGTGCTGAGCTTGAAGCTCCTGGTCGAGAATCCGAGTTTCCTGCAGGCCGCGTCGTGAACGCGACCCTTTGCGCGGCGCGACAACGCGCCGGAGATACCGCCCGATGACTCCGAACCTGGAAGACGACAAGGCCGTAGCCCGGCTGCCGATGCTGCTGGCGCTCGCGCTGGTCGCGGGCGGCCTCGCGGCGCTGGTGCTGCTGCTCGATGCGCTCGGGGTCGGCGGACTCGCCGGCAACGCCTGGGTGGGTTTCGGCTGCGCGCTGGTCGCGATGCTGGCGCTGTTCGGCGCCTTCGCGAGCAACGGCCGCGCCGTCAGCATGCGCAAGGATGCCAGGCGCCAGGCGCTGCAGAACGAACGCAACCAGGAGGCGATCCTGAGGCTCCTCGATGAGCTCTCGAGCCTCGCCGACGGCGACCTCACCGTGCAGGCGACGGTCACCGAGGACATCACCGGCGCGATCGCCGATTCCATCAACTACGCGATCGAGGCGCTGCGCGGCCTCGTGACCACGATGAACGCATCGGCGATCTCGCTCGATGCGGCAGCCAAGTCGACCCAGGCCGCCGCCGCCCACCTCGCCAAGGCGAGCGCCGGCCAGTCGAAGCAGGTGTCCTCCGCGACCGAGTCGGTCGCCGAGATGGCGGCGTCGATCGAGGAAGTGTCCGGCAACGCCGAGCGCTGTGCGGACGTGGCGCGCCACTCGGTCGACGTCGCGCACAAGGGCGGCGATGCGGTCAGGCGCACCATCGACGGCATGAACGCGATCCGCGAGACGATCCAGGAGACCTCGAAGCGCATCAAGCGCCTCGGCGAGAGTTCGCAGGAAATCGGCAACATCGTCGAGCTCATCAACGACATCGCCGAGCAGACCAACATCCTGGCCCTGAACGCCTCGATCCAGGCGTCGATGGCGGGCGAGGCGGGCCGCGGCTTCGCGGTCGTCGCCGACGAGGTACAGCGGCTCGCCGAGCGCGCGGCGAACGCGACCAAGCAGATCGACGTGCTGGTGCGCACGATCCAGACCGATACCAACGAGGCCGTCGTGTCCATGGAACGCAGCACCACCGACGTGGTCGGCGGCG
>JANXZZ010000216.1 GCA_025355245.1 Pseudomonadota bacterium
GTGACGCCGGGTCCGGTCACCGCCCAGGCCGTGTTCCAGAACCGCGAAGAGGTGCAGCTCTATCCGGTCTATCGCGATCCGGTCCACGACTTCGGCATCTACCACTACGATCCTTCCAAGCTCAAGTTCGCGCATCCGCCGGAGATTCCGCTCGCGCCGGATGGCGCGAAGGTCGGCACCGAGATCCGCGTCGTCGGCAACGATGCCGGCGAGCAGCTGTCGATCCTGGCGGGGACGCTCGCGCGGCTCGACCGCGACGCGCCGGCCTACGGGGTCGGCAAGTACAATGACTTCAATACCTTCTACTACCAGGCTGCCTCGAGCACCTCGGGCGGCTCCTCGGGTTCCCCGGTCATCGACTTGAAGGGCCGGGCGGTCGCGCTCAACGCCGGTGGCTCGAGCCAGTCGGCCTCGAGTTTCTACCTGCCGCTCGATCGCGTGGTGCGCGCGCTCAAGCTGATCCAGGAAGGCCGGCCGATCCTGCGCGGCACGCTCGAGGCGGTGTTCGAGTACACGCCCTACGACGAGCTCGGTCGCCTCGGCCTCAAGGCGGAAACCGAGACCGAGGTCCGCCGCGCCTTTCCGAAGCAGGTCGGGATGCTGGTCGTGAAGGAAGTGCAGACTGGATCGGCCGCCGAGGGCGTCCTCGAACCCGGCGACGTGCTGGTGCGGATCGACGGGCACTACGTCACCGAGTTCCTGGCCCTCGATACGCTGCTCGATGACTCGGTCGGCAAGACCATCAAGGTCGAGGTGCAGCGCGGCGGCAGCGTGCTCAGCCGCTCGCTGCCGGTCGGCGATCTGCACGCGATCACGCCCGACGAGTACCTCGAGTTCGGCGACGCCGTCGTGCATCGCCTGTCGTACCAGCAGGCGCGCCACTTCAACATCCCGATCCGCGGCGTCTATGTCGCGAACCCGGGGTACGTGTTCGGCTCGGCCGCCGTGCCGCGCGGCGCAGTGCTGACCGCGTTCAACGGCAAGCCGGTCGAGACGCTCGATGACTTCGAGGCGGTGTTGTCGGGACTGGCCGCGGGCGATCGCGCGACCGCGCGCTTCTTCACGCTCGATGACACGCGCAACTCGCAGATGCGCTCGCTGCGCATCGACCGCAAGTGGTTCCCCGCGCGTCGCTGCAAGCGCGACGATGCACTCGGCTGGTGGCCGTGCCGCGAGCTCGCCGCCGGGTCGGTCGCGGTGCCGGTCGAGCCCGCCAACACCACGTTCGCTGCCACCGGCGATGCACACGCCGATCGCCTCGCGCCATCCCTGGTCATGATCAATTTCGACATGCCGTACTCGGTCTCGGGCGTCACCGAGCGCAGCTACCGCGGCACGGGCGTCGTCGTCGACGCGGCGCGCGGCCTCGTGGTCACGGACCGGAACACCGTGCCGGTCGCGATGGGCGACGTGCGGCTCACCTTCGCGGGAACGATCGAGGTCCCGGGGAAGGTCGAATACATCCATCCGCTGCACAACCTCGCCGTCATCTCCTACGACCCGAAGCTCATCGGCTCGACGCCGGTGCGCGCGGCGCGGTTCTCCGCGCGCGAACTCGTCTCCGGCGAGCCGGTCCGGGTCGTCGGGCTCCGCGCCGACCAGCGCCTCGCGGCCCTGGAGACCGGCGTCGCGACCGTCGAGGCCGCGCAATTCCCGCTGTCGCGCACGCTCGCGTTCCGGGAATCGAACCTCGAGGTCGTGAGCCTCATCAACGGCCCCGCCGACTTCGACGGGGTCATCACCGATCACAGCGGCGCGGTGCGCGCGCTTTGGTCGAGCTTCGCCTTCGACAGTGGCCGCGACCTGCAGCAGGAGAACCTCGGCATTCCGGCCGAGGTCGTCACCGAGATGGTCGACATCGTCAGGAGCGGCCGGCCGCTGCGTTCGCTCGAGGCGGACCTGCAGGTCGTGCCGCTGTCGGCGGCGCGCAAGTTCGGGCTCGACGAGTCGTGGGTCAAGCGCCTCGAGACGCATAGCCCGGCCCGGCGCCAGGTACTCGGCGTCGGCCGGCTCGTCGCGGGCACGCCGGCAGCGAAGATGCTGCAGACGGGCGACCTGCTGCTCGCCATCAACGGCACGCTCGTGAACCGCTTTCGCGAAGTGGAAAAGGCGGCGCAGGATTCCGAACTCAGGGTGACGGTGTGGCGCAACGGCGCAGAGGTCACCGTCGATCTCGCCTCCGTCGCGCTTGGCGGCACCGACATCGAGCGGATCGTGCTCTGGGCCGGCGCCACGCTGCAGGCGCCGCACCGGGCGCTCGCAGCCCAGCGCGGCGTCGTGCCGGACGGCGTATTCGTGTCGTTCTTCATGTACGGGTCGCCGGCCACGCGCTATGGCCTCTGGAACGGACGGCGCATCGTCGAGGTCGACGGCAAGCCGACCCCGGATCTCGATGCTTTCTTGGCCGCGGTCAGTGGCAAGGACGACCGCGCGTCGCTGCGCCTGAAGACGGTGACCTGGAACAACTCGACCGAGGTCATCACGCTCAAGCTCGACAAGCACTATTGGCCTTCCTACGAAGTGGTGCGCGGACCTGTCTCGTGGGAGCGACACGCGCTCGAGTGAGGGCCCGCCGCGTGCGCGCGCGAGTCGAGGCCCCGGCCAAGCCCGCGGCAGGCCGCCCGGCACCCCGCGGTGGCGCTGCGGCGGCCGGAGGCCCGGGACGTGACGCACGGGGTTGCCGCGCCGCGCGGTATTGCTTAAGTTCGGGGCATTGAATTGCCGGCGGAAGTCGTGACACCCGATCCTTCAACGCAGATCGAGCTCTTCGCGGCCGGTGGGTCGGACGCCGAGCTCATCGGTGCCGCGGCTTTGCCTGCGGATCTGCTCGGCTTTCCCGAGCGCCTGCCGCCGGGCCTCAGGATGGGTACCTCGAGCTGGGCCTTCCCGGGATGGGCGGGCATCGTCTACGCGCAGCGTGCCGGCGAGCAGCTGCTCGCGCGCTCCGGTCTCGGCGCGTACTCGCGCCACGAACTCCTGCGCGCGGTCGGGCTCGACCGCACCTACTACTCGCCGCTGTCGGCGGAGGAATTCAGGCGCTATGCGCGCGCCGTACCCGGCGACTTCCGCTTTGTCGTCAAGGCGCACGCCTCGCTGACGACACCGATCGACCGACAGGCCCGCAACGTCGCCGTGACGCCGGACGTCGATCGCTTCCTCGACGTCCGCTACGCGATCGAGCGCGTCGTGACGCCGGTGATCGAGGGCGTGGGCGAACGCCTGGGCGCGCTCTTGTTCCAGTTCCCGCCGCTCGGCCTGCCCTACTCGCGCGAACCGCAGGTCTTTGCCGATGCGCTCGGCGCCTTCCTCGACGCGCTGCCGCGCGGTCCGCAGTACTCGGTCGAGCTGCGCAACCGCGAGCTCCTCGTCCCCGGCTACACCGACGCGCTCGCCCGCAACGGCGCCACGCACTGCTTCAACGTCCATCCGCGCATGCCCTCGGTGCTCGAGCAGGCCGAGCTGCTCGGCGAAAGCGCGTGGCTGTCGGGCGCTGTGGTGATGCGCTGGATGCTGAACCCCGGCCAGGACTACGAGGCGGCCCGCGAGCGCTACTTCCCATTCGATCGCATCGTGGATCCCGATCCCGTCAACCGCGCCGCGGTCGCCGAGCTTCTCGAGCGCATCCTCGGGCGCGGCAACGAGGCACTCGTGATCGCCAACAACAAGGCCGAGGGCTGCGCGCCGCTGACCTTGTTCGGACTCACGCGCGAGCTTGAACGGCGGGCGCGACCGCCACCGCCGGCATGAGCGAAGCTGCCGAGCTCGGGCGCGCGGTCGCGGCGCTGCGCTCGGGCGAACCGGTCGCCTTTCCCACCGAAACGGTCTACGGACTCGGCGCCGACGCGCGCAACCCGGCCGCGGTCCAGCGCGTGTTCGAGCTCAAGGGCCGTCCGTCCGCGCATCCACTCATCGTGCACCTCGCCGATGCCGGGCACCTGGACGCCTGGGCGGAGCGGATCCCGGAGCCCGCGCACCGGCTGGCGGCGCGCTTCTGGCCGGGGCCGCTGACGCTGATCCTGCCCCGCGCCGCGGGTGTTCTCGATGTCGTCACCGGCGGCCAGCAGAGCATCGGGCTGCGCGTGCCCTCGCACCCGCTGGCGCGACGCCTGCTCGAGGCCTTCGGCGGCGGCATCGCGGCGCCCTCGGCCAACCGCTACGGGCGGGTGAGCCCGACGACCGCGGCGCACGTGCGCGAAGAGTTCGGCGCGGAACTCCCGATCGTGCTCGACGGCGGTCCCTGCAGCGTCGGCCTCGAGTCGACGATCGTGAGCTGCCTCGACGAGATCCTGGTGCTGCGACCCGGGGGCATCGCCGTGCCCGAGCTCGAAGCGGTGGTGGGTCCGCTGCGCGCGGCCCGGCGCGGCGAGGGCCCGCGCGCGCCCGGCACGACGCTCGCGCACTACGCGCCGCGCACGCCGCTCAAGCTGGCCGCGGGCGCCGCCTTCGAGGCGCTCGCCGCTGAGCCGCGGCTCGCCGTGCTCGCGCGCCACGCGCCGCGTGTGGGTTTCCTGGGAGCAGCGTGGCTCGATGCGGGGGAGGAGGCCACGCGCTACGCGCACGACCTGTACGCGAACCTGCGCGAGCTCGACCGGCTGGGCGCCGCCGCGATCCTCGTCGAGGCCGTCCCGCCCGGAATCGAGTGGGACGCGGTGCGCGACCGCCTCGCCCGCGCTGCCGCGGCTTGCGATGCCGAGGAATTAGCCTAGAATCCGCGCGCGCCACCGAGGAGCCGAGACGTGCCCAAGGCCCAGAAGTCGATCCTGCCCGTCGAGTCCGCCGCTACCGCCCGGCTGCACGCGCCGTACCTGCGTGCCGACATCGAGGCGCTGGTTGCGCGGCACGGCTCACCGCTCATGCTCGTCGACTGCGATCGCATCCGCGCCCAGTACCGCGCGCTCGCGGCGGCGCTGCCGGGCGTTGATCTCCACTATGCGCTGAAGCCGCTCCCGGAACCGGCGGTGGTGGCGGCGCTCAAGGGCGAGGGCGCGTTCTTCGACCTCGCGAGCAGCGGTGAAGTCGACCTCGTGCGCGCCGCGGGCGTTGCCCCGGAGCGCTGCATCCACACGCACCCGATCAAGCGCGACAGCGACATCCGCGATGCGATCCGCTTCGGGGTGCGCCTGTTCGTCGCCGACAATGCCGACGAGATCGGCAAGTTCATCCGCCATCGCAAGCGCGCCGAGG
>JANXZZ010000221.1 GCA_025355245.1 Pseudomonadota bacterium
CCTTCGATGGTATTGATCTCAACCGGCTCAACTTTCACGCCAAGTTTCTCCAGCCATTTGATACTGGCCGCCGTGCGCGCGCACCGCGCGCACGTGCCGGCGCCGTTCGCCGCCGCCATTACGCTCGCCGATCACCAGCGCGCCGCCGACTACAATGCGGCACGCCTCGTGCTCGGGCGGATCGAACTCGTCCTCGATGCACTGCTGCTCGTGCTCATCACCGTGGGCGGAGGCTTTGCGCTCCTCGACGGCTGGGTCGGGCGCCTCGGCGTCGGACCCCTCTGGCACGGCGTCCTCACGCTCACGCTGCTCGCGTTCGCGCTCTCGATCGCGGGACTCCCGCTCAGCGCCTATTCGACCTTTCGTATCGAGGCACGCTTCGGCTTCAACCGCACGACGCCGGCGCTGTTCGCCGTCGACCTCGTGCGTTCGCTCGGCGTCGCGCTCGCGCTCGGCGTGCCGCTGCTGGCGCTGATGTTGTGGTTGATGGCGGCGGCGGGCGCGTTCTGGTGGCTGTACGTGTGGGTCTCGTGGGTCGCGTTCGGCCTCATCGTCAGTTTCGCGTGGCCACGCTTCATTGCGCCGCTCTTCAACCGCTTCCACGCGCTCGAGGCGGGCGCGGTCCGCGAGGCCGTCGAGCGCATCATGCAGCGCTGCGGATTCGCGGCGGATGGCGTCTTCGTCATGGACGGCTCGCGCCGCTCCAGCCACGGCAATGCCTACTTCACGGGCGTCGGGCGCAGCAAGCGCATCGTCCTGTTCGATACGCTGCTCGAGCGCCTGGACGCGGCGGAAGTCGAGGCGGTGCTCGCGCACGAGCTCGGGCATTTCCGCCTGCAGCACATCCGCCAGCGCCTGCTCGTTGGCTTCGGCACCGCGCTCGGCGGTTTTGCACTGCTCGGCCTCGCCGCGCGCGAACCCGCGTTCTACCTCGCGCTCGGCGTCCCCGCGCCCAGCAACTACGCTGCGCTCGCGCTGTTCGCGCTGGTCGTGCCGGTGTTCATGTTCCCGCTCGCCCCGCTCGGCAGCTGGTGGTCCCGTCGCCATGAGTACGAGGCGGATCGGTTTGCGCTCGCGCACAGCAACGGTGCTGCGCTGGCGGCAGCGCTCGTCAAGCTCTACCGCGACAATGCCTCGACGCTGACGCCGGATGCGCTCTATTCGGCCTGGCACGATTCGCATCCACCCGCGCTCGCCCGCATCGCCGCGATCGAGAGAGGCGCGTGAGCTCGCGTTCGCGCGCACCGCGGGCTCTGCGCGACACGCCGGAGCTCAGCGCCGGGCGCGTCGTCGCGAGCCACGGCCACCACCAGGTCGAGGTCGAGGACGCTTCCGGCCGGCGCGTCGCGTGCCGACTGCACGGCCGCAAGCTCGACGTCGTCTGCGGCGACGATGTGCGCTTCGGCTATGCCGCCGCCGACCTCTCCCAGGCGACCGTCTACGAGCTGTTGCCGCGGCGCACGACGCTCGCGCGTCTCGCCGCCAGCGGCCGCGCGGAGGCGGTGGTCGCGAACCTGAGCCAGCTGATCGCCGTTGCGGCGCCGCTGCCCGTCCCCGACTGGTTCGTCGTCGATCGCTACCTCGCGGGCGCGGCGTGGGCCGGCCTCGCCGCCGTCGTCGCGTTCAACAAGGTCGAGCTCGACGCCGCCAGCGAGGTCGCGCGCGAGCTCGCGGTGTACGTCGCGATCGGCTATCCGATCGTGCGCACGTCGGCGCGCGCGGCGCCCGGGATCGGCGCCCTTGCCGAGCGCCTGAAGGGCCACGTGAGCGTGCTGGTCGGGCAGTCGGGGACCGGAAAATCGAGCCTCCTAAACGCACTCGCGCCCGAGGCGCGCGCCGTCACGCAGGAGATCTCCCTGGCGTCCGAGGAAGGCCGTCACACGACGACGACCTCGGTGTTGCACCGGCTCGCGACGGGCGGCGACCTCATCGACTCGCCGGGCGTACGCGACTATGCACCGCCGCTGCCGAGTCTGCGCGACGTGGGCTCCGGCTTCATCGAGATCGTGCGCATCGCCGCGGGCTGCCGCTTCCAGGATTGCCTGCACGCGAGCGAACCCGCTTGCGCGGTCCGCGCCGCGGTTGCTGCCGGGGAAATTCACGCGCGGCGCTTCGAGAGCTACCGGCGCCTCGTCGAACTCGCGCGCGAGTTCGAGG
>JANXZZ010000228.1 GCA_025355245.1 Pseudomonadota bacterium
CCGGGCGGGTCGCGGCCTGCGAGTTCGCGGCCGGGGAATTGACGGGAAGCTGATCCATAACGGCACTCCTGAGTAGCGCTGGCGTAGCTATTGTACCCGCATCCCGCCGGTGCAAGCGCGGGTGACGCGATTCCCGGCCCCGCCAGCTTTCATCCCGAAGACCCCATGACTCCGGTAAAGTTCGCTCCCGCCGCGGACCTGAATACGGAGAGGTGGCAGAGCGGTTGAATGCACCGGTCTTGAAAACCGGAGACCCCTCACGGGGTTCGTGAGTTCGAATCTCACCCTCTCCGCCAACCCGAACTGCGGAGTTCGCGAGGACACGCGGTCGCACCGAAGAGGCGACACACGCCCGCGCAGCCGGCTTTTCATTTGTTAAGGCCGCTGACCCGCAAATGCTCGGGTGTATCGTGCCCTGCGGTGTCGCGCGTAGGCGACAGTGCCGGTGCCGTCGACGCCGGTGTAAAACTGGATCGTCTCTGGTGCTCAACTGTGGCTTGGGGGGCATGTGAGCGTGGAACCAAGTGAATTGATCAGTGAAGTCTGGACGCGGTGGCAGGGACACGTCATCCGCGACGAGTTCCCCTTAGCTCGCTGTCTCGGTTGTTCGGATCACAGCGGCGTCTTTCTCACGAACTCCGCGGCGCTAGGGCCTTCGGACGCCGCGCTCAAGCTTGTTCCCGCCGATCGCGCGCTGGCCGAATTACAGCTGCCGCGATGGAAGAGGGCCGGCGGCATCGTTCATCCGCACCTGCTTCGCTTGTTGCAGTGGGGCGGGTGCCAGCTGGGCGGGCTGCCCTTTCTCTACGTGGTGATGGAGCTCGCCGATCAGACTCTTGCGCAGGTGTTGCAACGCCGCGCCCTGACGGATGACGAGGCGCGGGAAATGTTGGTCCCAACCCTGGACGCGCTCGCGTTTCTGCACGGCCAAGACCTCGTGCACGGCCAGTTGAAGCCAGTGAACATTCTGGGGGTTGGAGATCAGCTCAAGCTGGCAAGCGACACGATCCATCGCATCAGTGACGGTACGATGAGCTACAAGGCGCCTACCGGGTACGATCCGCCGGAAGCGCGGCACGGAAGCAGTTCCACCGCGGGGGATATCTGGGCGCTCGGCGCCTGCCTGCACGAAGCGCTGACTCGCCATCCGCCCACGGGCTCGGGCGAACGCAGCGAAGCCATCGCGCTGTCGGCCGATTTTTCCCCGGCATTCCGCGACGTCGTGGCGCGCTGTTTGGATCCCAGACCCCAAAACCGTCCCAGCGTGACGGAGCTCGTGGCTTGGGCCCGCGGGCAGGCGGCGGCGTCTGCGCTCGACGCGACCGTTCCGCTCGCGGCGAACGTGCCGCTGGAGCCGACGACACCCGAGCCGGCGCCGCGGCAGATTGCACCCGCTCCGGTGGCTCGCGAAGCAGCGAGCCCCGCGCCGCCGGTAGCGAGATCCCAGAACCCGCGAGCCTTGCTGCCCGCGGTGCTCGCAGCGGTCGCGATTCTCGCGCTGGGGTGGACCGGAATGCGCATGTTTGGATCGCATCGGATCGCGGCTCCGCCTCCGGCTTCGCACAGCGCGCCCGCACAGACCCCGGGCGCTGCCGCACCACTCGCAGCAAATGCTCGCGAACCCGGCTCTAAGCTGTTGCCTCCGAAGCCGAGTCGGAGCGACCTGGGCACGTCACCATCGGCACTTCATGAGGAAATCCCGGAAGTTCCACAGAGCGCGCGTCGAACCATCAGCGGACACATCAAAGTCTGGGTGCGAGTCATGGTCGATCAGGACGGCTCGGTGTTCGCCGCCACTACGGATCGAGTCGGTTCCAGCCGGTATTTCGAGCGCCGCGCCATCGAAGCGGCTCGGAAATGGACGTTTCCACCGAGCGACACGTCGGCCCGACGCCTGATGCAGATTCGCTTCGACTTCAGTCGCGACGGGACGACGGGCCGTGCCGTCACCCTTTCCTGAAACGCCGGCAACAGTCGCCGCGCTCGGGGCCCCTCGCCATCGATGAGCAGCGCGATAGCACCGTCGTAGCGGCCTGCGCGCTTGGGCCGTGGTCAGCGATTTCGCCAATTCAATAATGGCGCATGCCAACGCGATGGCCGCGCTGGAGCGAAGCGTGGCGGTCGCGCCGGGTGCCCGAAATTGAGGTTTCGGAAGGAATGATCGAAGCCACCGCGCGCTGACATCCACGGAAAGAGCGTCCCGATGTGGCGATGCGGTCATGGGTTATCGTCGCTGCGCTGCTCGTGCCGCTCCTCGCTGCCCACCGTGCTCCGGCGCAGCTGGAGGCTCGACCGGGTGGGGTGTTCAGGGCTAGCGAGTCTTCAACGCGCAGCACTGACGGGTCCTGCGGAAGTGCGGGCGGCCGCGAACGCGAATCGAGCCGCCACGATCGTTGAGCGGCCAGGCACTGTGCCCGGGCGAGTTCAGCCTTTGACGACCGCGAACCCTTCGCGCCGCGCGGCAGCGCCCAAGCGTGCATCCAGGCACACGAGGTCGAGCGTCGCGGGGTCGTGGTCGGCGGCAATGAGCGCGGCGGCAAGTTGCAGGCTGTCCGCCGCCCGCAGCGAGTGCACGCGCATCAAGCGCTCCGCGGTGCGGCGCACGGCGTCCGAAGGCACGATCTCGTGCCAGCTATCAATGAGCTCCCGCGCCAGCACCAGTGCGCTCGCGACCTCGTCGGCGCTCACCAGCTTCTCGTGCTCCCGCCGCGCGCGCGCAGGGACGATCAGCAACGCTGCATCGCCTCTGCGCTCGCGGACCTGGTCGAATTGGCCCGCGCACCGAGGGCTGACCTCGGTGCGCGGACGCGCTCAATCGTCGTGGCGACCAAATGCCTGCACGAAGCTCCACCCATTCGGGGTGCCGAGTCCGGTCGCGGGATCCCAGCCGTAGCCCGCCGCCAGCGTCGAGTCCGTCCCGAACGTCAGCACGAACCAGCGCGTGCTGTGGGGGCTGTTGTACAGCGCGCTGTAGACGTTCTGCTGGCCCTGCAGGGGCAGGGACAGGTAGTACTGGTCGTAGGCCGACGTGCCGGCGCTGTCCGTGATGCTGCCGGTCACGTTGTTCGGCGAGGTCATCGGGACCACGTCGGTGATGGCATTCGCCGGCAGGGAGTACAGGTACGGTGCCGCGTTGCCAAGCGCCCGACCGGCCTTCTGGTTCGCAATCGCCCAGAGCCCCGAGAACATCGGCGTCGCGAGACTCGTGCCACCGATGGCTTCGATGCCGAGATCCCCGGCCGCATCTGCGGTATAGATGATTTCGACCCCGGTGTAGGGGTCCGCCACCCACGAGATGTCCGGGATCTTGCGGCGGTTGCCGCCGATGCCGCGCTGGTAGGACGGGATCGGGTAGACGTCGCTCGAACCGCCGCCACCGCCGAAGACGAAGCCTTCATTGTTCGGCGGATCCAACGGGGGACTGCCGAGCGCGATGGTGTCGGCGAGTTCCGTGAGGTTGTTGCCCCACGCGGTCTGGAACGAAACGTGGTGGTTGCCGTTGAGCACGACGCTGACGCCACCGACCGCGGTCACGTAGGGCGAGCTCCCCGGCCAGCCAACGTCGTAAAAGCCGATCGCGGAGACATTGTTGCCCGAGTCTCCCGTCGCGAACTGCAGCGATGCACCCTTCGCGCCCACGAGCTTGAACGCGGCGTCCGAGGACTGCTGGAAGGCAGGGTCGATACCGGCCTCGAAGCCCGACCAGCTGTTCGAGATCGCGACCACTCCGGGAATGGCCGAAGCCGTCAGGATGCCCGCGAACAGATCGGTGAAACTGTTCGTCGGCGTCACCACCAGCACGATCTTCGCGCCCGGTGCCACGGCGTGCACCCACTCGACGTCGAGCGTGGTCTCTCCGGCCCAACCGGCGTTCGCGTCGGTGGAGAAGTTCGACTCCGTCGGCGTGCCGATGATCGTCAGATTCACCGGCGGCAGGCCCATGAATGCCGAGAATGCGGCCGCGTCCGCGGCAATCGTGGTGGAGCCGTAGGCATCAACGATCGCGACCGTTTCGCCGGTTCCGTCAAGACCCACGTTGTAGAGCGGCGTCAGGTTGTAGGCGGTCTGCAGGTCGCTCGGCTGGTAGCCGCAGGGCGCGACCGTGCCGAAAGCTGTGTTGTTGATGTTCTGACCGTAGATGTTGCCCTGGTACGTCGCGCTGACGCCAGCGCCGCTGAAGCTGACGCTCGAGGGCGGCAGGATGCACTGCGCGGAGTAGTAGAGCCCGCTCGGATTTGCGCCGAGCATGAGCGGCTTGGAGGGAATACCTTCCGCATCGGCCGAGCGCGCGACGTTTCGGATGGCCCTTTGGCCGACCGGGAGGCGCGCGACGTTCGGCTTGGCCGCGAGCGTCGACAAGCCGCCGACCGAGGCGACCAGCGGCGCGATCTCCCGCGGCAGCGTGGCGCTGATCGGGCTCGCGCGATAGGTCGTGTCCTTCAACTGGTAGTTGTGCAGCTCGACGCCGAGCGACGATTCCGCAAGGCCTGCGGTCGCGGCGACCTTCACGAACATGTTGTGGGGTCCGACGCCCGTGACCTTGAAGCCCTGAGACTTGAGGTAACGGCTGACCTGCGCGACGTCCGTCGTGGTCGGCGCGAATTGGGCGTCGATCTGCTGGTCCGACAGGGCGGGCGCTGCGTGGTCGTGCTGCGCGGCGAGCGTCGCATCCAGAGCCGTGCTGTTGTGGATCTTCAGCCAGAACGTGAGATCGACCGGGCTCGACGGCGCGACCCGGCCGAGGTCGGTCGAATAGCGGATGATCTTGGGCGCATGGCTGGCGGCGCCGCCGGGTGCGACGGAGGCGAGCGCGGTGGCCGCGAGCGCTGATCCGAGAACGAGAAAGGAAATCCGAAACAGCCTGCCAAGCGATCTGCCGGCGCTGGCGTCTCGGATACGAGTAACTGCCTTCATCGGAACTCTCCCTGATGCTTGATATTGGAATTGAATTTAAAAGAGGCGAGCGAACTCCACGATTCATCGATACGCGGAAGTGTGCAGCAGCGCGCCGCCGTTGTCAGCAGTTCCACGCGGCGATTCGCGCCCGCGCGTTCGGTCCCGCGATGCACAGATTTTTGGCATCGCGACTTTGGTCCGCGACACGCAAGAGTTGCCGCTGAACGGAGGAACTCCGCGCAAGTCGATGATCCGACTCCGGTCCTGCGCCGCTCGCTCACGCAACGATGGCGTGGCCAGCACGGCGGCGCCGACGCATTGCACGCGCAGCTTTCAGATTACTGTCTGGAAAGCAGGTACCCTCGGTCGGCGCCGGAGCACTGGCTCTTTGCAGCATGCGGTCGAGCGATGCGGCCGCCGCGAACAGCGACGTCGCGAGTACTTGTCATAATGTGGACATACGGTCCGCAGCGACCCACGCCCGAGTATTGCTGTTGCGGGACCGCCGCCGCTGCCGGTGCCAAAGGTTGGCTTGGGGCACGGTGCCGCGCGAGCGCCGCGCAGACATTCAACCGGGTACAAAGACCGGACAACACGTCAAGGAGAGGGGAATCGTGGCAGTAGCATTCGAGACGCTGGGTCGTGCACGCCTGTCCGCCGAGCGCCGATTCTTCCTGACTGCGTCCGTCGCGATGGCGGCCGTCGTCTTCGTCGGCTTCGCGCGGAGCTTCTTCCTGCACCCGCTCTTTCCGGACCATCCGCGACCGCCCGAGGACTTCTTCATGCTCCACGGCGCGGTGTTTGCCGCGTGGTTCGTGCTGCTGGTGGTCCAGGCATCGCTGGTCACGACCGGCCGGCTCGCCGTGCATCGCCAGCTCGGGGTCCTCGGATGCGTGCTCGCGGCCGCCATGGTCGTGCTCGGCATGCGCGCCGGGCTCGTCGCCGCCCACCGCGCGACCGGCTTCGTCGGCGTGCCGATACCGGCGCTCGTGTTCCTCGTGGTGCCGCTCGCCGAGATCGTGCTCTTCAGCGTGCTGTTCGTGCTCGCGATCGTGAACCGCCGCGAACCGCAGCGGCACAAGCGCTTCATGCTGATCGCCTCCGCATCGCTCCTGTCGGCGGCGTTCGCGCGCTGGCCGGTCGTCGGCGCGTTCGGCCCGGCCGCGTTCTTCGGGCTCGCGGATTTGTTCATTGTTGCGCTGGCGATCTGGGACAGGAGGTCGCGCGGCAGCCTGCATCCCGTGACCAAGTGGGCGGGCGGCGCCGCGATCCTCTCGCAGCCGCTTAGGCTCGCGCTCGCGAGCACGCCGCTCTGGATGACGTTCGCCCATTGGGCGGTCGGCTTCGCCCCTTGAGAGGGCGCGCTCCGACGCCCGATCAATGGACGCCGAGCACCCGCAGCACGAAGAGCAGCGACGCCCCGAACAGCGAGGCACCGAGGATGACGCACACCGGCAGCGTCAGCACCCAGGCGAGCAGGATGTTACGCACCGTCTCGCGCTGAATCCCGGAACCGTTCGCGACCATGGTGCCGGCGATGCCGGACGACAGGATGTGCGTCGTGCTGACCGGAAGGCCGAGCACGTCGGCCGCCTGGATCGTGGCGAAGGCGACGAGCTCGGCGGACGCCCCCTGCGCGTAGGTCAGGTGCGCCTTGCCGATCTTCTCGCCGACCGTCACCACGATGCGCTTCCAGCCGATCATCGTGCCGAGGCCAAGTGCGAGCGCGACGGCGACCTTGACCCACGTAGGGATGAAGTTCGTCAGGTTCTTGAGGGACTTCTGGTAGGAGGTTGCGGCCTCCGCATCGAGCGGCGCGGGCAACTGCTTGGCCTTGACGAGGCGCGTGAGGCTTTCGGAGACGAGGTAGGCATCGAGCCTCAACTCGCGACGCTCGGCGCCTGCAAGGGACGTCAGGTCGTCCACGTGCTCGAGCCGCGCGCCGACCCGTGCGTTCGCCACCGCGAGCGCGGGCATCGTGTCCGCATCGACGTGGCCCGAACGCAGAAACCGCGTCAGTTCCTTGTGCGCGAGCGCCGCATCGGGCGCGGCGCTCGCCGCGTGTGGCAACGCATCGAGCGAGCGCGAGAACGCCGTTGAGGAGGCGGTCAGCTTGTGGAGCGAATCCGCGGAGCTGCCTAGATTGAGTGCAAAGGTTGCCGGCACGATGCCGACCAGGATCAGCACGATGAGACCCATGCCCTTCTGGCCGTCGTTCGAACCGTGCGCGAAGCTGACGCCGGTGCAGGTCAGCACCAGGAGTCCGCGGATCCACGGCGGCGGCGGCTTGTTGCCCTCGGGCGCCGTGAACAGCTCCGGCTTCTTGATGAGTTTCTTCGCGAGCAACAGCAGCAGCGCGGCGGCGGTGAAGCCGACCAGCGGCGAGACCACGAGCGCCTTGACGGTGTCGGCCACCTTCGCCCAATTGACGCCGTCGCCGAAGGCGCCGTCCGGGCTCATCAGCGAGTTCATGAGGCCGACGCCGACGATGGAGCCGATCAGCGTGTGCGAACTCGACGCCGGAAGCCCGAGGTACCAGGTGCCGAGGTTCCAGATGATCGCGGAGAGGAGGAGCGCGAACACCATCGCAAAGCCTGCGCCCGAGCCCACGTTGATGACGAGCTCGACCGGCAGGAGCGCCACAATGCCGAAGGCGACGGCACCCGAGGAGGCGAGCACGCCCGCTAGGTTCCATAGGCCCGACCACACGACCGCCTGCGTTGGCGTAAGGGAATGCGTGTAGATCACGGTTGCGACCGCGTTGGCGGTGTCGTGGAAGCCATTGACGAACTCGAAGCTGAGTGCCAGCAGGATCGCGAGGCACAGCAACACGGCAGTCGGCAGGTCGATGCCAAGGCTCGCTAGCACGGGACGTCCTTTAATTCTTGGAATGGGCGCGGTTGAATCCGGCTCAGGCTATGACCGAGGTGTGACAGGGCGGTGACAGCGAGGCCCGGGCGGTGTTCGGATCCCGAATCCGTGACCGGCCCGGCTGTCTCGGCGCCGGCCGGACGGTTAGAGTCCGGCCATGGACGCGGAGCGCATGGAACTCGTCGGCAGCGACCGCGCGCGCTATTTCGCGCCGACCGCGATCTGCGGGTATCTCGCGCTCATCTGCCTCGCACTGATCGTCACCTCCGCATTCCTGTCGGGCATGCACGATGCACTCGCGCTGACGGCGGCGGGGATATTCGGGCTCGTGCTGTCGGGCGGTCTCGGCACCGTCTTCTGGCGGGCGCAGCGGCGCGACCTCGAGTTCCGGCGCGTCGCGACGCCCGACGAGGCCGCACGGAACTTCGAGAAGATACGCTCGACCGTCGAGGCCGAAGGCTGGCAGATCACCGAGGAGGCACGCGATCGGCAGCTGCTCGCCGTCACCGCGGGTTCGGCGTTCTCCCCCGGAGAGCGGGTCGCCGTGCGCTTTCGAGGCCACGACGTGCTGGTGGCGAGCATCTGTGATCCGGGGGTCGGCTTTTCACTGGTCGGTCGTGGGCGCTGCGAACGGCACCGCGCCCTCATTGTCGCGTGTCTGGGAGCGAGCTCCGGTCACTGAGCGCCGTCGTCGTCGCGGTCCTCACACGTCGACCGTCTGGTTCCAGAAGTGCCGAATGTGGTCGAAGAAGTCGCGCAGCTCCGGAACGTGGTGATAGCCGTACCAGAGCAGCAGCACGACTATGACGAAGCCGACGAAGCCGTCGAAGGGCCCGCGCGGGGGGTGATAGGGCCCCTCGACGTGGTAGCTCGCGTGACGGATTGCCTTGATCGGCCAGGCGATCATTGAATAGAGCACGCACAGCAGCAGGATCCCGACCCAGAACGGGATGCCGTGCGGCAGGAACCAGCCGAACAGCGCGCCCGTGGTCGCGAGGGAAATGATCGCGACGACCCAGGCGATCGTGAACGCCGCGAGCACCAGGCTCAGGATCGTGACCACGAGCCCGCTCAGCACGTGCGCGGCATACGGCACGCGCGGCGGCGCGGAGGAGGGCACGGGCCGCGCGTAGCGTTCGGCGAGCCTCTCTGCGCGGGCGCGGCGCCGCTCGGCACGCCACAGCGCGCGCGTGCGCCGCCATTCGGCGCGCGATTCACGCCAGGTGTTGCCGTGCGTGAACTCCGCCGCCTTCTGCTTAGCGCTCTCGACCAGCGTCCGGGCATTGAAGGGGATGCCGTGGGCCTCGGCGTGTTCCTCCGAGGTCTTGGCGTAGGGCAACACAAACATCAGCACCAGGTACACGAAGCCGACCGTGCCGCCCGTCAGGAACAGGAGCACCACGAACGCAACTCGCACCACCGTCACGTCGATGTGGAAATAGGCCGCGATTCCGTTGCAGACGCCGCTGATGAGCGCGCCGTCGCTGATCTGGTAGAGGCGCCGCGGCGTCCCCGCATCGGCAGCTGCCGCGCCGGCAGGAGCGCCGGTCGCCGGGCCCGTGCCGGCACCCGGGCCGGGGCCCGTCCCCCCCGCAGTCGCGCCCGCGGCGTTGTCGCCGCCATCGACCGGACCCATTTCGGCAAGCACCTGGTCGATTTCGCTGCGAGCGATGACGCTCTTGTGCGAGCTGAGGTAGCGCGCGCATTTGTCGGCGATCGCCTGCTCGACGTCGGCGATGATCTCGTCCTTGTCGGGGTTGCCGGCCAGCGCGCGCGTCGCATCCTCGAGGTAGGCCGCGAGCACGGCGTAGGCGTCGTCCTCGATCTGGTAGGCGTTGCCGTTGAGGCTCGCCGTGATGACCCGACGCATAGCTTAAGTCCCCATGTCCGAAACAGTCTTATTGATGCGGGCCCAATACTCGTCGAGTTCGGCGAGCTGGGTCCGACCGGCGGCGGTCAGGTGGTAGTACTTGCGCGGCGGCCCCGCGTCCGACTCCTGCCATTCGTAGTCGACCAGGCCCTCGCGGCGCAGCCGACTCAGGAGGGGATAGAGGGTTCCCTCCTGCGTCGCGAACTCGGTGGACGCGAGGCGCTTCAACACGTCGGCGACGTACACCGTCGTGCCGCTCACGATTCTGAGGACCAGGAATTCGAGCAGACCCTTGCGGATCGGACTGAATTTTTGATCGATGCTCATAGTTCAAGAAGCTACCTTGTTAGCACAAGGTACCTGCCGTTGACCGGGCCGTCAAGGGGCTGCAAAGGCCGCGAGAGGAGGGGCTGCGGTCAGGTCGACGCCGTCTCGACCGTCCAATAAACCGCGTAGCGCTCATCAAGGATCCGATTGAGCGGCACCAGCGAGAGCGCCGGGTTGCCGGCGCGCGTCCGAAACTCGAGCGCGCGACCGGGCACGGGCTCGAGCCAGGCGGTCGGGTCGGCGGAGGACGCCTTGATCGTCGGGACGGCAACCGGCTCGCCCGCGATCTCGGGCACGGTCCGCGGCGCCGTGGGACCCGCGCGCAACGTCGCCGCATCGAGCCCTGCAGTCCCGAGCCGCCCCGCGAGCACGAGGGGCCCGAACAGCACCGCCTGCACGGTCGGATCGTCCGGCATCGCCTCGACGTGCAGGCGCATCGGCAGGTGCACCTCCAGCCGGTCGCCGTTTCTCCAGACCCGGTCGAGCACGAAGTAGCTCGAGGGCGAGGCGAAGCCGCCGAGCTGCGCACCGTTCAGCGCCGCATGACCGCCCTGGGTCCAATAGGGGACGCGCACCTTGAGCGCAAAGCGCGCCGGGCGCGCGGTCGTGATCGTGAGGCGCGTTGAATCCGCCTCCGGAAACCGCGTCTCTTGCAGGAGCCCGATTCCGCGCTCGCGCCAGTGGACCTCGGAGGGCACGAAGAGATTGACGTACACGCTCGTCGCATCGTGGAAGTAGATGCTGTCACCGAGCTTCGCGAAGGCCTCGGCCATGCTGCCGGTGCAGCACCAGAAGTCGTTGAGCGGCGTGCCGAACAGCTTCCAGTAGCCGCCCTTGAGCGGCACGTAGTAGAGCTTCTGCCCGTCCGCCGGGTGCTGCACGCCGAGGATGCCGTTGTAGTACGCGCGCTCGTAGTAGTCGGCCGCGCGCGGATCCGCCGTCCACGAGAACACGTGGCGGGTCAGCTTCTGCATGTTGTAGGTGACGCAGCACTCCTGCGTGTACGCGGAGAGCTCCTTCGCGAGGACGCCGGGCTCCGCGTTCCAGTTCTCCTCGTTGCTGGTGCCGCCGGTCGCGTAGCTGCGCCGCTCGGTGACCGTATGCCAGAAATAGCTCGCCGCCGAGCGCCGCCCGGGATCGCCGCTGAGCTCGTAGGCGCGCGCGGCGCCGATGATCTGCGGGATCGTCGTGTTCACGTGCAGCCCTTTCAACTCGTCGCGCCCCGCGGCGAGCGGCGCGAGGATCCGCTCGCGGTTGAAGCGATCGCCAAGCACGCGCCAGCGCGGCGCATCGCGAAGCGCCGACATGTTGTAGAGGACCTCGTTCATGCCGCCGTACTCGCGCTCGAGCAGCCGCGCCATCGCATCCGCACCGAGCGGCTGCGTCCAGCGCTCGGTCCAGCGCGCCATACCCTCAAGCACGTCCCACGCCGCAGCGTTCGCAGCGAGCGCGTTGAGATCGAGGAGCCCGGCCATGATTTTGTGCAGAGTGTAGAACGGCGCCCACGCGGGCTTGTCGAGACGCAGCCGGTCGAAGACCTCCTCTGGAAAGGCACTCAGGTAGCCGCTGCCGTGCGCCGCCTGGCAGCGCGCGAGTTCGGCGACGAGATAAGAGCCGCGCGCAGCCGCCTCGGCATCGCCGCCCTGCGCGTGCAGGAGCGCGCACGCCGACAGGTAGTGCCCGGTGAAATGCCCGCGCAATTCGTTCGTCGGCGCCTCCCAGCCGCCGAGCGGGGCGGCCGCGCTCGAGAGTCCCGCCGTGACCCGGAACATGTGCAGCAGGCGCTCGGGATCGAGCCCGAGCAGGTAGCGGCGATTGACCTCGTAGGCCTGCGCCGCCGCGCCGCCGCGCAAACGCACCGCGTCGAGCGCGAACGGCTCGACGATCCGCCGACCCGCGCCGGCGCTCTCGGCAGCGACCGCCGCGCGCAACAACCACGGCAGGCTTGCGGCACCGGCGGCGGTGGCGAGGAGGCGACGGCGCGACAACGGTTGGTTCATCAATCGCACCCCGGCGGTGGCGTCAGTCGAGCAGGTGGCGAAGGGCGGGCAGGTACTTTTCGAGCGAGCCCGTGTTGACCGCAACGACCCGATCTCCCTTCTTGAGGGCGCCGCGCTCGATGAGTTCCGGAAGCGCGGCGAGCGTTGCCGCGCCTTCCGGGCTCAGCCAGTCGCGCGAGGCACGCCACAGCGCCTTGAGCTCGAGCGCGATCGCCGCCTCGCTGACGGCGAGCGCCGCGCCGCCGCTCGCGCGCACGATCTCGAGCACCCGAAAATGACCGACGCCGCCGGGTACGTTGAGGCCGGTCGCGAGCGTATCGCCCGCGGTCGCGGCGACCGTGTCGGCCGCGCCCGAATCGAACGCGCGCACCAGCGGCGCGGTCGCGGCGCTCTGCACGCAGTACATGCGCGGGCGCGCGGCACCGATGAGGCCGAGCGCCTCGAGCTCGGCCCACGCCTTCCACATGCCGAGGACACCGGTGCCGCCACCCGTCGGATAGATGAC
>JANXZZ010000233.1 GCA_025355245.1 Pseudomonadota bacterium
ATGCTGCACCGCAACACATCGCAGCTTCGGGCCAGGGCACTAAGTCGCTGCGCTCCAGCCCGCTGTGCGGGGCGCCAACTGGAGAGCGCGGTAACCAGTTGAGAGAACAGATGTAACGGGGTGGGGAGCCCCGTTCCGAGGATGGAGGTGTCAAGCAACCCTCACTCGGAAGGACCTCCCCATGACGATCGATAGCACGCCCGATGCGCTGCGCCAGCGGATGATCGAGGACATCGTTGCCCGCAAGCGTGGGCCGGCCAGTCAGAAGAGCCATCTGCGCGCCTACGAACGCTTTGCCGGCTGGCTTCAGCGCTCGCCGGATACGGCCACAGCCGACGAGATCCGCCAGTTCCAACTGCATCTGGCCGAGATCGGCGTCGGCATCTGCGCACGCAACAGCACGATGACCGGCCTTCGGTTCCTGTTGCGCGTGACGCTGCGTCGGCACGATCTGGCCGCCGAGATTTTTCATTTAAAGGAACCGCTGAAGCTTCCGCTGATCCTGGATCAGGAAGAGGTGAAGCGGCTCTTGCTGATGGCGCCGACCTTGAGAGACCGGCTGCTGCTCAGTCTCGGCTACGGCACCGGCATGCGCGCAGGCGAGGTGTTGAGGCTGCGGGTGAAGCACATCGACAGTGGTCAGAACATCATCCGCGTCGAGCAGGGCAAGGGCAAGAAGGACCGGCTGGTGATGTTGTCGCCGGAGTTACTGGTCCTGCTCCGGGAGTGGTGGAAGGTGCGGCCGAAGCGCTGGGATGCGGGAGTACCCGTCGGGGAGCGCCTGCTGTTCCCGGGAGGCAAACCGGGCGAGCCGCTGACCACGCACACGCTCAACAACATCTTCCACGCAGCGGCCAAGGCGGCGGGCATTCGCAAGGCCGTCAACCTGCACTCGCTGAGACACAGCTTTGCGACGCATCTGTATGATCGCGGTGTCGATATCAGAACAATCCAGGCGTTGCTCGGCCACGACAAGTTGGAGACGACGGCGCGCTACGCGCGCGTGGCGACGGGTCTGATCACGGCGGTTGTGAGCCCGCTCGATCTGCTGTCGCTGCCGCCTGTGGGCCGGTACAAGCGCAAGGCCGTCAGAAAGATCGCGCCGTAACCGGCACCGGCCGTGTCTCGTCCGGATCTGGAGGTCGCGGATATCTTCCGCGACCACGGTGCCTCGTGGCGTCTCGCCAACGAGGGCCACGTCAGTCTCGACCAGATGAAGGTGATGACGGCGATCGAGCGCTGCCGCACAGCGGCGCTCGGCGGCCATGTCGCGCGTTGCGAGAACGGCGAGTGCGGACATGCCGTCATCGGCTTCAACAGTTGCCGCAACCGGCACTGCCCTAAGTGTCAGGGGACCGCAGCACGGAAGTGGTTGGCGGAGCGGGAAGCAGAGTTGCTGCCCGTTGGCTACTTCCATGTCGTCTACACGTTGCCGGCGCAGTTGCGCGACATCGCCTACCAGAACAAGCGCGTCGTCTACGACCTGCTGATGAAGGCGTCGGCCGAGACCACGCTGACGATCGCGGCCGACCCGAAGCGTCTCGGCGCGAAAATCGGCGTCACGGCGGTTCTGCACACGTGGGGCTCGGCGATGACGCATCACCCGCATGTGCACATGATCGTGCCGGGCGGCGGGTTGTCGGAGGATGGGGCGTTCTGGGTATCGGCACGACCGCGCTTCCTCGCGCGCGTAGAGGTGCTGTCGCGTCTGTTCCGGGGCCGCATGCTGGCGATGCTGGTGGAGGCACACAGCGAGAGCCGATTGCGGTTCTCAGGCCATCTCGCCGCGCTCGCCGACATCAAGACCTTCAAGCGGAGCCTGGCGCCGCTGCGCAAGATCGAATGGGTCGTCTACTGCAAGCCGCCGTTCGGCGGGCCGGAGCAGGTGCTGCGCTACCTGTCACGCTACACGCATCGCGTCGCGATCTCGAACCGCCGGTTGGTCACGGCCGATGACGGCGGCATCGCGTTCCGCTGGAAGGACTATCGGCAGGACTGGTCGGCGCGCTGGAAGACGATGACGCTCGCTCCCGCCGAGTTCATCCGCCGATTCCTGATCCACGTGCTGCCGCCCCGCTTCCATCGCATCCGCCACTACGGCCTGTTCGCCAACGGCCAGCGTGCCGCCAACATCGCCAAGGCACGCGAGTTGCTGGCCATGCCACCCACCGTGACGGCGGCCGAGACCGCGAAGGCGGCCGCGCCCGACGAGCCACGCGTGTTGCCGTGTCCGTGTCCACGTTGCGGCGGTAGAATGATCGTCATCGAGGTCTTCGCACGCGGATGCCAGCCGAAATACCAGCCGACACCGGTCCCGGCGCCGGCGCCAATCAGGATCGACACGTCATGAGGCGAACGCGCAGCCAGCCTCACAGAACAGCTGTGCCGACTGGCTGGCCCTGCGCAGGCGGCGATGGGACTTGGCCAGATCGCCTCGTTGGGCACCACGACGGGCTCGACATGATGCCACCGGACCGCTCGACGCGCCATTCAGCGCGGACTGCCAACCCACAAACACCTGCTTGCGTGACCAGTTGCGGTGGCTCCGTGCCCGCCAACGACGCAAGTGCGGCCGCTCAATCCCCATAGCGCCCGTTGCACCGTCACTGCCCAACGTCCCGCGACTTCGTGCCGTGGCGCTTCTCCAACGCCGGCCGTCAACGCACGTGTCGAGCCCATCGCTGCCGGCGTCCGAGAAACCTGCACAGGAGACGAAACAGCAGAATTGAGTGCCTCATGCAGGCTGACCGCC
>JANXZZ010000235.1 GCA_025355245.1 Pseudomonadota bacterium
GCCCCCCCCCGCCGCGCCGCCGGTCGCCGCGCCCGTCGCGGCGCCCATCGCGGCGCCCGCCGCGGCGCAGGCGGCCGCCGAGATCAGCATCGAGGAGTTCGGGCGCCTCGACCTCAAGGTCGCGCGCGTCGTCAACGCCGAATTCGTCGAGGGCGCCGACAAGCTCCTGAAGCTCACGCTCGACCTCGCGGGCGAGCCGCGGACCGTGTTCGCCGGTATCCGCAGCGCTTACGCGCCGGCCGACCTCATCGACCGCCACGTCGTCGTGGTCGCGAACCTCAAGCCGCGCAAGATGCGTTTCGGCCTGTCGCAGGGCATGGTGCTCGCGGCCGGCGACGGTGCCGGCGGGATTTTCCTCGTGTCTCCGGACGCCGGCGCCCGGCCCGGGATGCGCGTCAAATAGCACCGTGGACGCCGCTCTGGCCGACCGGCTCGACGCGGTTCTGCCGCAAACGCAGTGCACGCGCTGCGGATACGCGGGCTGTCGTCCCTACGCCGAGGCGCTCGCCAGCGGTGCCGCCGGCATCGACCAGTGCCCGCCCGGCGGCGATGCAACCGCCGCGGCCCTCGCGGAGCTTCTGGGGCAGAGCGCGCGGCCGGTCAGTCCCGCCTTCGGCGTCCAAGGCCCGGTCCGGGTGGCCATCATCGACGAGGCGGTCTGCATCGGCTGCGCGAAGTGCCTGCCCGCCTGCCCGGTCGATGCGATTGTCGGCGCGCGCAAGCAGCTGCACACCGTCATTGGGCGCGAGTGCTCGGGCTGCGAGCTGTGCATCCCGCCCTGTCCCGTCGACTGCATCACGATGCTCGAGCTCGATCCCCGTCCGCTGCCGCTCGCGGCCATCCGCGCACGCGCGCTGCAGTACCGGGAGCGCTACGCCGCGCAGCGCGCGCGAGGCGCCGCGCGCGAGGCCGCCCGCGCACGACGCCTCGAGGCGCGCGCCGCGCCGCGGCAGCCGCCGCCGTGACACCCGCCAAGCGCCAGAGCTTCTTCGCGCGCCTCAGGGGCGAGGACCCCGAGCCCAGGACCGAGCTCGCGTGGTCGACGCCCTTCGAGCTCCTCGTCGCCGTAATCCTGTCGGCGCAGGCGACCGACAAGAGTGTCAATCTCGTGACCGCCAAGCTCTTTGCGGTGGCGCGCACCCCCGCCGCGATCCTTAAGCTCGGGCGCGCGGGGCTCAAAGAGCACGTTCGCACGATCGGGCTCTTCAACGCGAAGACTGACAACATCATGGCGACCTGCGCCATGCTCCTCGAGCGGCACGGCGGGGAGGTGCCGAGGGATCGCGCGGCGCTCGAGGCACTCGCCGGTGTCGGCCGCAAGACCGCCAACGTCGTGCTCAACGTGGTATTCGGCGAGCCGACGATCGCGGTCGATACGCACATCTTCCGGGTCGCAAACCGCACCGGCCTCGCGCCCGGTCGCAACGTCGAGGAAGTCGAACGGCGGCTGCTCAAGGTCGTGCCGGCGGAGTTCCGCCAGCACGCGCACCACTGGCTGATCCTGCTCGGCCGCTACACCTGCAAGGCGCGCCGCCCGGAGTGCTGGCACTGCGCGGTGCACGCCGAATGCGCGTTCCGGCCGAAGACGCCGGCGCCGGTTGAAGCCGTCAGTGGCTCGGCGTGGCGGAAACGATCTTGACGGGCTTGACGCCGATGTCGTGCAGCGCGCGGCGAATGAGGTGAACGCCGTCCACGTAGTGCCGCTGGCTGCAGCTGACATCGCCGAGATCGCGGCTGTGGCGCGCGGCGGCCGCGCGCGGATCGTCACGATGGGCGGCCCACGCGACGTCGAACTGGTGCAGCAGGCTCTGGCAGTCGGCGGCGGTCGCGGGTCTGGCGGCGGCATCCGGCGTCGCCGCGGGTGCGAGTCCCGCCGCCAGCACGGCGAGCATCGACAGGACCGCGAGCGGCCACCGCGCGGTGCAGCGCGCGAGCGAGCGCGCCTGCCGCCGGTCGACGTGCGGTGGGGTGCCGTTCATTCCTCCGAGACTAGCCTGAGCCGCGCCCGCAGCGCCTTACAGCCGCGTTAAGAGTCCTTAAGGTTCGTTGCCGCCGACCGCGCCGACATGCCGTATCCTTTGACCCACCAGAGGGGCCCATGAAAATCCTGCTCGTCGAGGACGATCGCCGTGCCAGTGAATACCTCGCCAAGGGCCTGAGGGAGCTCGGCCACGTCGTCGAGCAGGCCTTCGACGGCGAGAGCGGCCTCAAGGCGGCGGAGTCCGCAACCTACGACGTGCTGGTCCTCGATCGCATGCTGCCGAAGCTCGACGGCCTCGAAATCGTCAAGCGATTGCGCAGCGCGGGCAGCAGCGTGCCGATGCTGATCCTGAGCGCGCTCGACGAGGTCGACGAGCGGATCCAGGGCCTGCGCGCGGGTGGCGATGACTACCTCGCGAAGCCCTATCACCTCGAGGAACTGGCGGCCCGCCTCGACGCGCTTGCGCGCCGCCAGAACGAACCCGGGGCGGCCGGCAAGATCAAGATCTCCGACCTCGAGCTCGACGCACGCGCGCGCAAGGTCACGCGCGCCGGGCGCAAGATCGAGCTGACCGCGCGCGAGTTCCAGCTGCTCGAGTTCCTGATGCGCCACGCGGGCCAGGTCGTCACGCGCACGATGATCCTCGAGGGCGTCTGGGACTACCACTTCGATCCCAAGACCAATGTCATCGACGTACACATCAGCCGCCTCAGGCAGGCGATCGACAAGGGCTTCGAGCAGCACCTGCTGCACACCGTGCGCGGCGCCGGCTATACGCTCACCGAAGACCCCTGAAGGGTTCCGGCGTGGCGCTCGTCACCTTCGCGCGCTCCTCGATCGCCCGGCTCGCCTTCCTGCAGGGCATGCTGCTGGCGCTCGCGATGGTCGCGGTCCTCGGCGGCGTCTACTTCGGCACCCTCAGGATCATCGCCAGCGACGGCGATGAGTCGATCGCGCTCGAGGCGCAGGGACTGGCCGAGGAGTTTCGCGACCGCGACCTCGATGCCTTCGTGACCGCGATCGTCGATCGCGCCGAGGACCCGTGGGTACGCGGCGCGGTCTACGAGCTGCGCGGCCCGCGCGGCGATTTCCTGGCGGGCAACGTCGTCGTGCTCCCGGAGCTTGCGATCCTGACGGGCGGCTGGGCCGAATTCGACGTCGCGGTGACGCGCGGCGATGCCAACGCGAGCCGGCTGATCCGCTCGAAGGTACTCGATCTCGGTGGCGGTTTTCGGCTACTGGTCGGGCACGACGTGCAGGACCGGCGCGCGTTTCGCGCGGTCATGCTCCGCAGCATCGCCTGGGCGGTGGTGGTCACGCTGCTGTTCGGGCTGTTCGCCGGCTGGTGGCTGGGTCGGCGAATTTCGCGCGCGGCGCACGGCATCAGCGACAGCGCCGGGCGGATCGCGGCGGGCAGCCTCGGCGAGCGCCTGCCGCTCACGGGCAGCGGCGATGAGATCGACGCGCTGGTGGGGCGCTTCAACGAACTGCTCGGGCGCGTCGAGACGCTGACGACGACGATGCGTGCGGTGCTCGACAGCACCGCCCACGACCTGCGCGGGCACCTGAACCGCATTCGCGGCGCGGCGCAGGACTCGCGCCGCGCGGCGGCCGATCCCGCGCAGACCGCCGCCGCGGACGCGGTAATCGGCGAGATCGACCGCCTCGGCGACACTCTGCACGGGCTCCTGCGCATCGCGCTCGCGGAGTCGGGCACCGCGCCGCTCGAGGACGTCGATCTCAGCGCGGTCGCGACCGACCTCGTCGAGTTCTACCAGCCGGTTGCCGAGGCCGGCCAGTTGAAGGTCGCGATCGAACCCGGACTGGTGGTGCGCGGGCATCGGCAGCTGCTGTCGCAGGCACTCGCGAACCTGCTCGACAATGCGCTCAAGTACGGGCGCGGCACGCCGATCACTGCGACGCTCGCCCGCGACGGTGCGCTCGCGCGGCTCGAGGTGACCGACCGGGGCCCGGGGATCCCGGCCGAACACCGTGAGCTCGCGACCCAGCGCTTCCGGCGACTGCCGGGAAGCTCAGGGCTCCCGGGTTCGGGGCTTGGCCTCTCGCTGGTGGCGGCTGTCGCGCGCCTGCACCAGGCGCGGCTCGAGCTCTCGGACACGGCGCCGGGCCTCACGGTCAAGCTCGAGATTCCGACAGTGGCGCCCGCGACCGACGCCTGAGTGAGGCCGCGGGACTTAGCGCTCGCGTGCGGGTCAGGACTTCCGCGGCAGGTAGAGGTCCGTGAGCGTGCCCTCGAAGGCCTCGGCCGCGAAGGCAATCGTTTCCGACAGCGTCGGGTGCGGGTGCACCGTGAGCCCGATGTCGGCGGCATCCGCACCCATCTCGATCGCGAGCGCCACTTCCGAGATCAGGTCCCCGGCGTTGGTGCCGACGATGCCGGCGCCAAGCAGGCGGTGCGAATCCGGATCGAACAGCAGTTTCGTGAAGCCCTCCTCGCGGTTGAGCGCGAGCGAGCGGCCGGAAGCGATCCACGGAAACGCGCCCTTGCCGATGCGGATGCCCTGCGCCTGCGCGTCCGTTTCGGTGAGGCCCGCCCAGGCGATCTCCGGGTCGGTGTAGGCGACCGAGGGGATCACGCGCGCATCGAAGGCGTGCTTGAGGCCGGAGGCGACCTCGGCCGCGACCTTGCCCTCGTGGCTCGCCTTGTGCGCGAGCATCGGGCCGCCGGCGATGTCGCCGATCGCGAAGATGTGCGGCAGGTTCGTGCGCAGCTGCTTGTCGACCGGAATGAAGCCGCGCGCATCGACCTCGACGCCGGCCGCCGCCGCGCCGATCGCGCGCCCGTTCGGCCGACGGCCGACCGCGACCAGCACGCGGTCGTACTCCTGGGGCGCGGGCGCAGTCGCACCTTCGAAGCGCACCCGCAGGCCGGTCTCGAGCGCCTCGATGCCGGCGACCTTGGTGTCGACCAGGATTGCCTCGTAATGACTGCGCAGGCGCTTCTCGAGAGGCCGCACCAGGTCGCGATCGCAGCCCGGCATCAACGCGCCGGAGAGCTCGACCACCGTGACCCTGGAACCGAGCGCGTTATACACGCACGCCATCTCGAGGCCGATGATGCCGCCGCCGACGACCAGCAGGCGCTTGGGCACGTCCTTGAGCTCGAGCGCTCCGGTCGAATCGATGATGCGCGGGTCGGGTGGGGAATTCGGGAGCGCAATGGCTTCGGACCCCGCGGCGACGATGCACTGCTCGAAGCCGACGATTTTCGTCGTGGCATCGTGCACGAGCGCAAGGCGGTGCGGCGAGACGAAATGGGCCTGGCCGCGCAGCACCTCGACCTTGCGCTGCTTGGCGAGCGAATTGAGGCCCGAAGTGAGGCGACTAACGATGCGGTGCTTCCAGGCACCGAGGCGCTCGAGATCGATGTGGGGGGCGCCGAAGCTGATCCCCGAGTTCGTCATCGAGGCCGCGTCCTCGATGACCTTGGCGGCGTGCAGCAGTGCCTTTGACGGGATGCAGCCGACGTTGAGGCAGACGCCGCCGAGTGTCGGCCAGCGTTCGATGAGGCCGACGCGCATGCCGAGGTCGGCCGCGCGGAACGCCGCCGTGTAGCCGCCGGGGCCGGCGCCGAGCACGACGAGCGGAATGACGATGTCGGCGCCCGGCTGGTCGCCGGCGACGACCGAGACCGGAGCCTCGGCAAGCTCCGGCCGGCGCATGCGCACGGTGTCGCCGATCCGGCCTTCCGCGGGTTGCTCGGGGCTGGCAACCGCGGTCTGCGCAGGCGCCGCGGCCGCCGGCTTGGTCGCCGACTCCGCGATTACGGCCAGCACCGCGCCCTCGGCGATTCGATCGCCCACCTTCACGAGCACGCGCTCGACAGTGCCGCCGAAGGGCGCAGGCACGTCCATCGTCGCCTTGTCGCTCTCGAGGGTGACGAGCGCCTCGTTCTCCTCGATCACCTGGCCCGCCGTCACGAACACGGCGATGACCGGGACGTCTTTGAAATCGCCGAGCGCTGGAACGCGGACTTCGCGCCCGGGGGACCCAGGCTCGCTCACGGCACCGCCTCGAGGAGCGCGCGCACGTCGAGCAGTGTCGCCGCGAGCGCGGTCACGAAGCGCGCGCCATCCGCGCCGTCGATCACGCGGTGGTCGTAGGAGAGTGAGAGCGGCAGCATCAGGCGCGGCACGAACAGCCCATTGATGTAGAACGGCTTCGTGCTGGAGCGCGACACGCCGAGGATCGCGACTTCCGGTGCATTGATGATCGGCGTGAAGGCCGTGCCGCCGATGCCGCCGAGGCTCGAGACGGTAAAGCACCCGCCCTGCATGTCGGCGGCCGTGAGCTTCCCGGCGCGCGCCTTCTCGGACAGGGCCGCGAGGTCGCGCGCGAGCTCGTACACGTCCTTGCGGTCCGCGTCCCTGATGACCGGCACGACCAGGCCGTTCGGCGTGTCGGCGGCGAAACCCAAGTGCAGGTATTTCTTGAAGACCAGGTTCTCGCCGCTCGCATCTAGCGAGGCGTTGAAGCGCGGGAACTGCGCGAGCACCCGCGCACAGGCGCGCAGCACGAACGCGAGCGGCGTCAGCTTGATGCCCTCGTCGAGCGCTTTTTGCTTCAACTTGACGCGCGCCTCCTCGAGCGCGGTGATGTCCGCCTCGTCGAACTGCGTCACGTGCGGCAGGTTCACCCAACTCGCGTGCAGGCGCGGGCCCGCGATGCGCTGCACGCGCGTCAGCGGCTGCACCTCGACCGGGCCGAACTTGGCGAAATCGACGACCGGCACGCGCGGCAGGCCCGCCCCTGCGCTGGCGGTCGCGGCGGCGCCGCTCAGCGCGCGCTTGACCCAAGCCTTCACGTCGAGGTGCAGGATGCGGCCCTTGGGGCCGGTGCCGGTCACTCGGGTGAGGTCGACGCCGAGTTCGCGCGCGGCGAGGCGCACCGAGGGACTCGCGTGCACGCGCGAGAAGCCGACTTCCTCGATCGGCGTGAGCCCAGCATTGCCGACGGCGCGCGGCGCGCTCGTGGGTGCCGCGAGCGGTGCGCGTGGCGGAGGCGGCGCGGCGGCCGCCTTCGGCGGCGGCGGCGCGGCCGGTGGTGTCACGAGCGGCGCGACGCTGCTCGGCTGGAGGCCGGGCATCCTGACGGTCGGCTCCGCGACCTCGGTCGAGGCTGCGAGCGCCTCGACATCGACGATCGCCGAGCCCGTCGAGACTTTATCGCCCTTCTTGACGTGCACGGCGAGTACGCGACCGGCGGCCGTCGCGGGCACGTCCATCGTCGCCTTCTCGGTCTCGAGCGTGACGAGCGGGCTCTCCAGCGCGATCACATCGCCAACCCGCACCAGCACTTCGACGACCTCGACCGCCTTGAAGTCGCCGAGATCCGGAACCATGACAGGGACGGGCGTCGCCATCGTCAGACCGTGACCGGGTTCGGCTTCGAGGCGTCGATGCCGAACTTCTGCATGGCCGCGCCCAGGGTCGCGACGTCGACCTTGCCCTCGTCGGCGAGCGCGCGCAGCGCCGCCGTTGCGATGTAGAAGCGATCGACCTCGAAGTGGCTGCGCAGCGCCGCGCGCGCATCCGAACGCCCGAAGCCGTCGGTGCCGAGCACCACGTAGCGGCCCGGCACCCACTCGCGGATCTGGTCCGCGACGATCTTCATGTAGTCGGTCGCGGCGATGAAGGGTCCGTCGCGTTCGCCGAGGCACTCGCGCACGTAGGGAACCGCCGGCTGGCCTCCGATCGTGAGGCGATTGCGGCGATCGACGTCGAGTGCCTCGCGGCGCAGCTCCGAGAAGCTCGTCACGCTGTAGACGTCGGCCGGCACACCGAACTCGGTCTCGAGCAGCTGCGCGGCGGCGAGGCATTCGCGCAGGATCGTGCCGGAGCCGAGGATCGTCGCGCGGACCCTGCCGCGACCGCCAATCGAAAGCAGGTACATTCCCTTGATGATGCCGGCCTCGACACCTGCAGGCATCGCCGGCTGCGCGTAGTTCTCGTTCATCACTGTCAGGTAGTAGAAGACGCTCTCCTGCTCAGAGTACATGCGCCTCAGGCCCTCGTGGACGATGACCGCGAGCTCGTAGGCGTAGCAGGGATCGTAGGAGACGCAGTTCGGGATCGCGCTCATGACGAGCTGCGAGTGCCCATCCTGGTGCTGCAGCCCCTCACCCGCGAGCGTGGTGCGGCCCGCGGTCGCGCCCATCAGGAAGCCGCGCGCGCGCATGTCGCCCGCCGCCCACATGAAATCGCCGACGCGCTGAAAGCCGAACATCGAGTAGTAGATGTAGAAGGGCACCATGTAGGTGCCGTGGTTCGCATAGGCGGTCGCGGCCGCTATCCACGAGCACATCGAGCCCGCCTCGTTGATGCCCTCCTCGAGGATCTGGCCCTTCTTGTCCTCGCGATAGGACAGGAGCTGGTCCGCGTCCTGGGGCGTGTACAGCTGCCCGACCGAGGAGTAGATGCCGATCTGGCGGAACAGTCCCTCCATGCCGAAGGTGCGCGCCTCGTCCGGCACGATCGGCACGATGTTGCGGCCGATGTTCTTGTCCTTGAGCAGGATCCCGAGGATGCGCACGAACGCCATCGTCGTCGAGATCTCGCGATCGCCGGTGCTCTCGAGGAGCGGCTGGAAGACCTGCAGCGCGGGGATCACGAGCGGCGTCGCGGTCACGCGCCGCTGCGGCAGGAAGCCACCGAGCGCGCTGCGGTGATCGCGCAGGTAGCGCATCTCCTCGCTGTCGTCGGCGGGACGCTTGAACGGCAGGTTCGCGATCTCATCGTCCGAGACCGGGATGTTGAAGCGATCGCGAAAGGCCTTGAGCGCGGTGTCGTCTAGCTTCTTCTGCTGGTGCGTCGGGTTCTGCGCCTCGCCCGACTTGCCAAGGCCGAAGCCCTTGATGGTCTTCGCGAGGATCACGGTCGGCTGGCCCTTGGTCGAGACGGCCGCCGCGTACGCGTTCCACACCTTCACGAAATCGTGGCCGCCGCGATTGAGCCGCCAGATCTCCTCGTCCGACATGTTCGCGACCAGCTCCTTGAGCTCGGCGTACTTGCCGAAGAAGTGCTCGCGCGTGTACGCGCCGCCCTTCGCCTTGAAGTTCTGGTACTCGCCGTCGACGCACTCCTCCATGAGGCGCCGCAGCAGGCCCTTGTGGTCGCGCGCGAGCAGCGGATCCCAGCGCGAGCCCCACAGCACCTTGATGACGTTCCAGCCGGCGCCGAGGAATGCGGCCTCGAGTTCCTGGATGATCTTGCCGTTGCCGCGCACCGGTCCGTCGAGGCGCTGCAGGTTGCAATTGATGACGAACACGAGGTTGTCGAGTTTTTCGCGCACCGGCATCGTCAGCGCGCCCATCGACTCCGGCTCGTCCATCTCGCCATCGCCGAGGAACGCCCAGATCTTGCGGTCGGAGGGTTTCACGATGCCGCGGTTCTCAAGGTAGCGCGTGAAGCGCGCCTGGAACATCGCCATCATCGGACCCAGGCCCATCGACACCGTCGGAAACTGCCAGAAGTCCGGCATCAGCCACGGGTGCGGGTAGGAAGACAGTCCCTTGCCGCCGACTTCCTGGCGGAAGTGCCTGAGCTGCTCCTCGGTCAGGCGCCCTTCCATGTAGGCGCGCGCGTATATGCCCGGGCTCGAGTGACCCTGCACGAACACGAGGTCGCCGGGGTGCTGGTCGTTGGACGCGCGCCAGAAGTGGTTGAAGCCCACCTCGTAGAGCGTCGCCGAGGAGGCGTAGGTCGCGAGATGACCGCCGTACTCGGAGTTCTTGCGGTTGGCATCGACCACCATCGCGAGCGCGTTCCAGCGGATGTAGGCCTCGAGCCGGCGCTCGAGCGCGCGGTTACCCGGGTACGCCGTCTCGTGCGCGGCGCTGATCGTGTTGACGTAGGCGGTATTGGGCTTGAAGGGCAGGTAGGCGCCGGCGCGGCGCGTATGGTCGATGAGCCGCTCGAGCAGGAAGTGGGCGCGCTCCGGCCCGTGCACCGTCAGCACCGAATCGATCGACTCGAGCCACTCCTGGGTCTCGAGAGGATCCAGGTCCTCGGCTCGGGGGGTGTCCGTCATGCGTAGCGCATCCTCAGCGTCGGAGCGACTCGCCCCGGACTCGACTCCGATATGATCTGGGTTTGACGTAGATGGGTCAAGGCAAACGAGCCCCCGTGAATCTGCTCCCCGATCGCCGCAAGTGCCTGATAAAGAACGTGCCGAGCGCGCCCTCCGCGGCGCTTCTGCGACGCGTTGACGCACTCCTCCTGATGCTGCCCGCCGACTCCGCCGCGCGGCTCCTCGACCTCCCCTTCGGGACGGCGCTCGAGCGCGAGCGAGCGCGCCGGCCGCGTGCGCCGGGCTCCATCTGGTCGCTGACGCTGCCGACCGCCAACGGCACGCGTGTCGTGGTCGGCGAACTCGCCGTCGGGGCCGAGGCTTTCGTGCAACTCACGCTCGCGGGCCAGATGGTCAAGGAGCTCCTCGCCGGCGAGCCCGCCACGATTGCCTGCGCGACGCTCGGCGATCCGAAGGCCGCGCGCGACCCCGCGCCGGTGGCGGCACTCCTCTCGGCGCTGCTCGCCGCGACCGAATCGAGGCCCGCGCTGAAGAGCAAGCCGCCGCGCGCCTGGCGCCCGCGGGAGATCGTGCTCTGCGGCCCGGCGGACGCCGCGACCGCGCTCGCCGTCGAGGACGGCGCGCACCTCGCGCGCTGGCTGACGGCGCTACCGCCAAACGTGCTCTTTCCAGGCAGCTACCGGCGCGCCGTCGCCACGCTCGCGAAGCGCCACGGCTGGCGCATGCGCGTTTACAACGAGGCGGCGCTCAAGCGCCTCGGCGCCGGCGCCTTCACGGCGGTTGCGCGCGGCAGCCGCGACCGGGATGCCGCGCTCGTGCACCTCGAGTACCGGCCGCGCGGCCGGGGCAACA
>JANXZZ010000241.1 GCA_025355245.1 Pseudomonadota bacterium
CCGCGAAGCTCCGCGTACGCACGGACGACGTTGGCGATCACGGAGGTCAGGACCCCTTCGCGCGCCGCGGCCATCGCCTGAGCGTCCGCGCGCGCCGCCTCGAATGCGCGCCGGTACTTCCCGAAGACGTCGAGCTCCCAGACCGCGTCGAAACCCGCGATTGAATTGATGTGCTGCAGGCCCGAGCCGTTGTCGGCCGAGCCGAGCGTCGGGGCCGCTCGCGAACGCGTGAGGTCCGATCCCGTGCCGCGGCCCGCGGCCGCGCTCGCGCCGCCCGCCGGCACGGCGTGGCCGAGTACCACGACTTCGTAGGTCCGCGCCTGCTGCAGGCGAGTAAGCGCAATCTCAATGTCGGGGTTCGCCTTGACTGCACGCTCGACCAGCGAGTCGAGCTCGGGATCGTTGAGCGACCGCCACCAGCTGGCGAGCGTCGCATCGGACGCCGCGCTTGCCGGGTCGCCCGCGGGGCTCGCGGCAAAGTGCGCGGGGGCCGCGACGCTTGGCGGTCGGTAGCGAGGGCCCACGGCGCAACCCGCGACCACGATCGGAACGAGGAGCGCGGCGCCAAGGCGTCTCATGCGCCGGCCCTCACCGGCCGCCCGATGCCGGGGCCGGGGCGTCGGCTGCCACGCGCACCCGCTGGCCGCGCATCACCTGGCTGCTGACATTGAGCACCAGCCGGTCCCCGGCCGTCACACCACTCGCGAGCTCGACGAGGCTGCCGTTGTCGCGCGCAATCGCGACGCTGCTGAACTCGATCCTGTCCCCCGCGCCCACGCGTGCCACCTGAGGGCCGTCCGCGCGGAACACGAGCGCGGCGGCCGGGACCTCGATCAGGCCGTGCGGCTTCAGCTTGAACGTCACGAGGACGTACATCCCGGGCACCAGCGCGCGATCGGCGTCCGCGAGGTCCACTTCGACCCGCATCGTGCGGGCCTGGGGGTTGATCGCGCGCGCCGCGCGCGCGGTCGCGCCGACGATCGGCGCGCCCTGCGCATCCTTCGCGCGCACCTCCGCCGGTACGCCCGGCGTCATCAGGTCGCTCGCGAGGCTCTGCGGCACGTCGACGAAGACCCTGAGCGGATTGCCCTGGCTGATCCGGTAGAGCGGTGTCGTCGTCGAGCCGCTGCCGGCCGTCACGAGGTTGCCGACGTCTATCCGGCGCTCGGTGACCGTGCCGTCGAACGGCGCCGTGACCTGCTTGAAACGGGCCAGCGCGCCGAACCGGTCGACCCGCGCCCGGTCGAGGGCGACCTGTGCCTCGGCAGCGCGCAGCTTCGCGACCGACGCCTCGTAGTCCGATCGCTTCGACTCGCGTTCCTGGTCGGAGACCACCCCTTTCGGCGAGTCGCGCCAGCGTTCGTTCGTCGTCTTGCTGAAGGCGGACTCCGCCTGGCGCGCCACGAGCTGCGCCTCGGCCGCCTGCAGTTCCGCGCGCGCCTCGCCGAGCTCAGCATCGAGTTCGGGCGTGTCGATGGTCGCGAGCACCTGCCCGCGCTTCACGGCGTCGCCGATGTCGGCCGACCAGCGCGCCACGTAGCCGTTCACCCGCGCGTAGACGGTGCTCTCGAACCAGGCGGCCGTCTGGCCGGGGAGCACCAAGGGCTGATCCGAGGTTGCGGCGCGCGCAACGACGACGTCGACGAGCGGCGGGGCGGCGACGGCGACCTCGCCGGCGCGGGCGATGCCACGGTCGTGGAAGAAGCGCACCACGCGCACCGCGACGAAGCCGACGAGCAGCACAATCGCGATCACCTTGACGGCGGCCTTGAGCCGCTCCCCCGTCCCGGGATCGAAGCTGGTCGAGACGGCGTCGTGCTCGGTGCGCGCAACGTCGTCCGGAAACTCGGCCGGCTCGACGGGGTCCGGCCGCTCGCGCGCCGGTTCTGGCGGGTCATTCGGCTGCATGCACGGCACCTGCGAGTCCGGCGCCGGCCCGGGCGCTTGCCCCCGAGCGCAGCAACCGGTACACGGTTGGAACGAAGAGGAGTGTCGCGAAGGTCGCGAACAGCAATCCACCGATAACCGCGCGCCCGAGCGGTGCGTTCTGCTCGCCGCCCTCGCCGACGCCAAGCGCCATCGGCAGCATGCCAAGGATCATGGCCCCCGCGGTCATCAGCACCGGCCGCAGGCGCGTGAACCCGGCACTCGCCGCGGCCTTGAGCGCATCGTCACCGGCGCGCATCCGTTCGTTCGCGAAGGTGACGACCAGGATGCTGTTGGCGGTCGTGAGGCCGATGCACATCAGCGTCCCCATCAGCGCGGGCACGCTCATCGGCGTCGCCGACAGAAACAGAATCCACAGCACACCCCCGAGCGCGAACGGCACCGCCATCAGCACGATGAGCGGGTCGATCCAGCTCTGGAAGTTCATGACGAGGAACAGGTAGACCAGGACGATCGCGAGCGCGATGCCGGTGAAGAGCCCCGCGTAGCTCTCGCGCATCGTCTCGACCTGCCCGCTCAGCGTCGCTGTGAGGCCTTTCGCGGCATCCGGTCGGAGCCTCGCGAGTACGCGGTCGATGTCGTGGGCGGCCGAGTCGAGATCGCGACCCTGCACGTTGGCGTGCACGTCGAAGACCGGGCGGATGTTGAGCTGCGAGGCCACCATCGGCACCGCGGTCCGGCCGAAGGCCGCGAGGTTCAAGAGCAACTGCCCCTGCCCGGCCGCGGCGCCCGCGGCGACCGGCACGGTCTTGAGGTCCTCCGACGAGTCGATGCGGTACGAGGGCATCTGCACGACGAGCGGATAGCTCACGTTGTTCTTGGGATCGATCCAGAAATTCGGCGCGCTCTGCGCGCTCGAGTTCGTCGCGACCAGCACGCTGTTGGCGGCCTCCTGCTGCGTGACACCGGACTCCGAGGCGAGTGCCCGGTCGAGATCGACCGTCAGGGACGGGGCGTTCGGCACCTGGAACACGTGCGCGTCGACGACACCGGCGACCCCGCCGAGCGCCCGCGAGATGTCCGAGGCGAGCGCGAACGCAGCGTCGCGGTCCGCGCCGGACACGCGCACGTCGATCGGCGCGGGCTGGCCGAAGTTCAACACCTGGTCGACGATGTCGGCGGGCTGGAAGAAGAACTGCAACTGCGCGAAGCGCTCGGGCAACTCGCGGCGCAGCATCGCGACCAGCCCCGGCGTCGAGGCGTGGCCGTCGTTGAGCGATATCAGGATTTCGCCGTCCATCGGGCCCACGGTCGCGGAATCCGACATCGCGATGTTGATGCCGCTGTACGGCAGGCCGATGTTGTCGAGCATCACGGCGATCTGATCACTGCCGACCAGGGCCCGGATCTCGCCCTCGACGGCGGCGAAGTACTGCTGGGTCCGCTCGAGCCGCGTGCCGGGTGGCGCGCGCACGTGCAGGCGCATCTCCCCGGAATCGACCTGCGGGAAGAAGTCACGGCCGATCTGGGGGAAGAGCAGCAACGAGAACACCATCAGGACCGCGAACGCGCCGGCGGTTGCGCGCGGCTGCGACAGCGTATACGCGAGCACGTTCCGGTAATCCTCGCGAAAGCGCAAGAAGCCGCGCTCGAAGGCGAGATGGGCGCGCATCAGCGCAGTCGGCGAGCCGCCGTGGACGCCGACACGGCGGTGGACCGTCTCGGCGTCGAAGGTCGCGACGCGGCTCCCCATCAGGCGCTCGAACAGCACCGGCACCAGCGTAAACGACAGCGCGAGGCTGGCGAGCAGCGCTCCCATCACCGCTAGCGACAGCGGCGCAAACAGGTACTTCGCGGTGCCCTGGAGCAGGAACACCGGCACGAACACGATGCAGATGCAGAGCGTCGACAGGAACGTCGGCACTGAGACCTCGCTTGCGCCGTGCAGGATCGCGACGCGCAGCGGCTCGTCCATCGCGACGTGGCGCTCGATGTTTTCGATGACCACCGTGCCGTTGTCGACCAGGATGCCGATGGCGAGCGCGAAACCGCCCAGAGTCATCGTGTTGAGCGTCTGCCCGGCGAGGTCGATGAACAGCACCGCGGAGATGATCGACAGCGGAATCGCCGCAAGGATGATCAGCGACAGGCGCACGTTGCCGAGAAAGAGGATGATCACGAGCGCCGTCAGCGCCGCGGCCATCAAGCCGCTCATGAGCACGCTGTTAAGCGCGGCCTTCACGAACAGCGACTGATCGAACAAAGCGGTGATCGACACGTCGCGCGGGATCAGCCTGCTGATGTCTTTAAGCGCGCTGCGCACCCCGCTGATCACCGCGAGCGTCGAGACGCCGCCTGTCTTGCGGATGCTCATCAAGGCGCCTGGCGTGCCATTGACCGAGACGGAATTGGTCTGCACCTGGAAGCCGTCGTGGATGTGCGCGACGTCGCGCATGAACACCGTGTGGCCGTCGACCTCCTTCACCGGGAAGGCGTTGATCGCGTCGATGACGCTCGGCGAGTTATTCATCGTGAGCGCGTAGTCGCGATCGCCGATCTTGAGGTCGCCTGCCGGCAGGATGACGTTCTGCCGCTGCAACGCGGTACTCACGTCGGCGGGCGACAGGCCGCGTGCCTGCAGGGCCTGCGAGTCGAGATCGGCCATGATCACGCGCGGCTTGCCGCCGTAGGGGTACGGCACCTCGGCGCCGTGCACGACGGCGAGCGCCGGGCGGATGATATTCTGCCCCAGGTCGTTGAGCTTGCTGTCGGGCAGCGAACGGCTGGCGAGGCTGAGCTGGATGATCGGCACGTCGGTCGCGCCGTAGCGGATCACCAGCGGCGGCGTGATGTTCGGCGGCATGTATTTCAGCGTCGCGAGCGCACTGCTCGCGAGCTGCGACACCGCGCGCGTCACGTCGGCGCCCTCGTGGAGGTAGATCTTCTCGACGCCGACGCCGTTATAGCTCACCGCCTCGATGCGCGCGATGTCATCGACGAGCGAGGCTATTTGCCGCTGGTGGAGCGTCAGGATGCGGTTCTGCATGTCCTGCGCGCTCATGCCGTTGTAGGTCCAGACGACCGCGACGACCGGGATATCGATCTCGGGGAAGATGTCGACCGGCATGCGCAGCGCCGCCCCCACGCCCATCAGCGTAATCAGCACGAGCGCTGCGACCACGGTGTAGGGTCGCTTGAGGGCCGCTTCTACGACCGACACGGGCGATGCTCCGCGCACGACGCGGCGATCACGCGATACTCATTGGCGGGGCGGCGTACACCGGCCAAATACTAGGCAGCCGCCGCGGTCCCCGCAGCGGACGAAGGTCACGATCGGGCAGTGACTAAAGTCACTTTCGCAGGGAGTTGCGGGCGCCTAGGAGGGCCGGCCGCGCGAATGTCTCGCTGACAGCACCGCAAGCTCGGTGCGGGTGTTCGCGTGCAGCTTCTCCATGATGCGACTGACGTAGTTCTTGACGGTCCCTTCGGCCAGGAAAAGCGTGTTGCCGATCTGGCGATTGCTCATGCCCTCGGTGATCAGTCGCAGGATCTTCTCTTCCTTGTCATTGAGCGACTCGGTCGAGAATTCCTGGACGCGCGCGGCTCCCGCGTTCGGCCCCTCCGCGGACGGGTAGCTGCCATGCGCCGCCAGCCGCCGAAACTGGTCCATGACCTTGCGGGCGATCTGCGGGGTCAGGCGCGATTCACCGCGGCGCAGCGCGCGGATGGTCTCGAGCAGCTCCTGCTCGCTCGCATCCTTGAGCAGGTACCCCTGCGCCCCGGCGCGCACCGCCTCGAAGACCGTCTCGTCGTCGTTGAGCGTCGTGAGCACTAGCACCTGGGTTCCGGGGAGCGTCGAGGTGATGTCGCGGGTTGCCGCGACGCCACCCTTGCGCGGCATGTGCAGGTCCATCAACACCACGTCGGGGCGCAGCCGCAGCGCGAGTTCGACCGCCTCGACGCCGTCCGCCGCCTCGCCGACGACCACGAAGTCAGGCTCCATCGAGAGGAGCAGAGCGGTCCCGCGGCGCACGAGCGACTGGTCGTCTGCCACCACGATCCGGGTGCGCGGAGCCTCGCTAGGGACTTGCGGCTGCACGCCGGGCTACCGCCGCCATTCGCATGAAGGGTCGCGAGTGCACACCTTGCTCGAATCTCCGCAATGGAACCTGGCAGATC
>JANXZZ010000256.1 GCA_025355245.1 Pseudomonadota bacterium
CCGGGCGGGCAGGGCACCTCCTCGGGCGGCCAGCGCGAGTTCATCCCGGTGCTCGCGCGCGCCGCGGTCGCGGCCGGCATCGCGGGGCTCTTCATGGAGACCCATCCCGATCCCGCGCACGCGCTCTCCGACGGCCCCAACGCCTGGCCGCTCGATCGCATGGAATCCCTGCTCGCGACGCTGGTCGCGCTCGATGCGACGGTGAAGCGCACCGCCTACGAGGAAGACCTGTTGATGACACCGAAGCAGGGGACTTAAGCGCATGACCGCCATCGTCGACATCCGTGGGCGCGAGATCATCGATTCACGCGGCAACCCGACCGTCGAGGCGGACGTCGTGCTCGCCTCCGGCATCGTCGGCCGCGCGGCGGTACCGTCCGGTGCCTCGACCGGCAGCCGCGAGGCGGTGGAGCTTCGCGACGGCGACCCCAAGCGCTACCTCGGCAAGGGCGTCTCGAACGCGGTCGCGAACGTCAACGGCGAGTTGAAGCGCGCGGTGCTCGGCCACGACGTCGGCGACCAGGCCGGGCTCGACGCGAAGATGATCGCGCTCGACGGCACGGAATCGAAGTCGCGCCTCGGCGCGAACGCGCTGCTCGCGATCTCGCTCGCCGCCGCACACGCGGCGGCACGCTCGCGCGGCGTGCCGCTGTACCGGCACCTCGCCGGCGGTTGCGAGGAACTGACCCTGCCGGTACCGATGATGAACATCATCAACGGCGGCGCGCACGCGAACAACAGCCTCGACATCCAGGAATTCATGGTGCTGCCGGTCGGCGCGCCGCGTTTTTCGGAAGCGGTGCGCTGCGGGGCGGAAATATTCCACGCGTTGAAGGCGCTGCTGAACGCCAAGGGGCTCACGACGGCGGTGGGCGATGAAGGGGGCTTCGCGCCCGACCTGCCCTCCAACGCCGCCGCGCTCGAGACCATCCTCGAGGCGATCGCGAAGGCGGGCTACACGGCCGGCAAGGACGTGTGGCTCGGCCTCGACGTCGCCAGCACCGAGTTCTACGTCAGCGGCCGCTACCAGCTCGAGGCCGAAGGCAAGAGCTTCGACTCGGCCGGCTTCGCCGACTACCTCGCGAAGCTCGCGGCCGACTACCCGATCCTGACGATCGAGGACGGCATGGCCGAGGGCGACTGGGAAGGCTGGGGCATCCTCACCCGCAAGCTCGGTGCGCGGCTGCAGCTCGTCGGCGATGACCTCTTTGTGACCAACACCCGGATTCTGGCCGAGGGCATCGAGAAGAAGGTCGCAAACGCGATCCTGATCAAGCCGAACCAGATCGGCACGCTCACCGAGACCCTCGCCGCGATCCGCATGGCGGCCGATGCGCGCTACGCCGCCGTCATTTCCCACCGCTCCGGGGAAACCGAGGATTCGACGATCGCCGACATCGCGGCGGCGACGACCGCGACCCAGATCAAGACGGGTTCGATGTCGCGCTCCGACCGCACGGCGAAGTACAACCAGCTGCTGCGGATCGAGGCGGAGCTTGGGCCCCACGCCCGCTACGCCGGACGCAGCGCGTTCCCGGTAGCGGTCGGTGGCTGAGTGCGCTCGCGGCCGTCGCCAGCGCCCGCGCGCGGTGCTATCCTCTTGAACCAATGAGAGTATTCGCCGTCGCGCTGCTTGTCGTGCTGGCCGCCCTGCAGTACCGCCTGTGGCTGTCGGACGACGGCATGGGCTCGGTCAACACGCTGAAGACGAGCGTGAAGGCGCAGGCCGCCGAGAACGCAACGCTGGTACGCCGCAACGACCAGCTGGTGGCGGAGGTGAAGGACCTGAAGGAAGGCCTCGCCGCGCTCGAGGAACGCGCGCGCAACGATCTCGGCATGATCGGCGCCAACGAGTCCTTCTTCCAGGTGGTCGAGGGCGAGCCGCGCGGCGCGACGGCGCCGGTCGCTGAACCGCTGCCGATCCAGCGCACGTCGCACTGACGCGCCGGCGCGCGTCGCGTTGCTGCCCCCGATGTACTGGCTCGTCATGCCCGCGGCGGGGAAGGGCGAACGCATGGCTGCGCCCGAGAGCGCCTCGCCGAAGCAGTACCTCGAGCTCGCCGGCCGGCGCGTCATCGAACACGCGCTCGCCCCCTTTCTGGCCGACGCGCGCTGCCGCGGCGGCGTCGTCGCGCTCGCCGCCGGCGACACGACCTTCGCCGGCCTCCCGGTTGCGGCTGACGCGCGCCTCGTGACGGTCACGGGCGGCGCGCGGCGCGCGGATTCGGTGCGCGCGGGGCTCGCGGTGGTCGCCGCCGCGAACCCGGGAGAGGACCCGTGGGTGCTCGTGCACGACGCGGCACGCCCGTGCCTCGGACGCGCCGACCTCGAGGCGCTGCTCGCGGCGCTCGCGGATGCGCCCGACGGCGCGCTGCTCGGCGTGCCGCTCACCGACACCCTCAAGCGCGCGGACGCCGCCGGTCGGGTCGTCGCGACGGTCGCGCGCGAGGGGCTGTGGCGGGCGCTGACGCCGCAGGCCTTCAGGCTGCACGCGCTGGTGCGTGCGCTCGCGATCGCGAGCGATGCGACCGACGAGGCGAGCGCGATCGAGGCGACCGGCGGCCACCCGCGCCTCGTGGCGGGCTCGCCCTTCAATCTCAAACTGACGCACGCCGGCGACCTTGCGCTCGCGCTGCGCATACTCCAAGGAGCGAGCGCATGAGCCGTCTCAGGATCGGCTTCGGCATCGACGTGCACGCCTTCGGAGCCGGCGATGCGGTGTGGCTCGGCGGCGTCCGGGTCGCCCACTCGCAGGGCGTGGTCGCGCACTCCGACGGCGACGTGCTGCTGCACGCGCTCTGCGATGCGCTGCTCGGCGCCGCCGCGCTCGGCGACATCGGCCAGCATTTTCCGGACAGCGAGGCACGCTGGAAGGGGATCGCGAGCACGCTGCTGCTGCGCGAGACGCTCGAACGCGTGCGCGCGGCGGGCTTCGAGCTCGTCAACGCGGACCTGACGCTGCTCGCCGAACGGCCGCGCCTCGCGCCGCACCGGGCCGCGATCCTCGCCCACCTCGCGACCGAGATGGGCGTCGAGGCGGATCGGGTCAACGTCAAGGCGACCACGGCCGAGGGGCTTGGCTTTCTCGGGCGCGGCGAGGGCCTCGCGGCGCAGGCGACGGTGCTGCTCGAGGCGCGCGATTGAGCACGCTCGGTCTCGATGCGCTCGCCGGCTCCGTGCTTGCCCCGCCGCGCGCGCACGGCGCTCCGCTCGGCCACGGCGAGCTCAAGGTGCAAGCCGAGGACTTCGTCGTCGAGGAGCGTCTCGGCTTCGAGGCCGACGGCGGTGCCGGGCACGTGCTGCTGAAGGTCAGGAAGCGTGGCCTCGACTCGCTCAGCGTCGCGCGCGAGCTCGCCCGCTTCGGCGAGGTGCCGGCGCGCGACGTCGGCCTCGCCGGGCTCAAGGACCGGCACGCGGTCACGACGCAGTGGTTCACCGTGCCCGCGCGCCGACCCGCGAGCGACTGGCAGGCGCTCGAGGGCGAGGGCTTCGCGGTCGAGGCGGCGCTGCCGCATTCGCGCAAGCTCAAGCGCGGCGCGCTGCGCGGCAATAGCTTCCGGATCACGCTGCGCAACGTCGAGATCCCGGCGGCGCAGCTCGCCCAGCGCCTGCAACGGTTGAGCGCGGAGGGCGTGCCGAACTACTTCGGCCCGCAGCGCTTCGGCCGGGCGGGCTCGAACCTCGAGGCGATCGAGCGCTGGTGCGAGAGCGGAGCGTTGCCGTGGGGCCGGGACGGGCGCGCGTTCGTGTACTCGGCCAGCCGCTCGCTGATCTTCAATACCGTGCTCGGCGAGCGTGTCAAGGGCGGCACCTGGAACCGACTGCTGCCGGGCGAGTTCGTGAACCTCGCCGGCCGGCGCAGCTGGTTCGTCGCCGCGGCGATCGACGCGACGCTCGAGGAGCGCCTCGCGCGCCACGACATCCACCCGACCGGGCCGCTGGCGGGGCGGGGCGTGGGGCCGGGCGGTGCGGTGGGCGAGCTCGAAGCCGAGCTCCTGAAGCCGTTCGCGGTGCTCCTCGGGCGCCTCGACGCGGCCGGGCTCGAGGCGGATCGGCGGGCGCTGCGCCTGCTGCCGGAGGGGCTGCGATTTACGCTTGCCGGCAGCGACCTCACGGTAGAGTTCGGCCTGCAGGCCGGCGGCTACGCAACGGTGGTGTTGCGCGAACTCGTTGAGACCGAGCCGCTCTCGGGGGAGACCAGCGATGATTGAGATCGAGGACCACGGCGCGGTGCGCGTGCTCAAGCTCGCGCGACCGCCGGTGAACGCGCTCAACCGCGAACTGATGACGCGCCTCGGCGCGGCGGTCGCCGCGGCTGCCAAGGACGGCGCGCGCGGCCTCGTGCTCACGGGCGCGGGCGGGCGCTTCTGCGCGGGCCTCGACGTGCAGGAGCTGCTCGCGCTCGACGAGGCCGGGCTCAGGGACTTCCTGAGCACCTTCTTCGCGTGCCTCTCGAGCCTCGCGAATTCGCCGATCCCGATCGCCGCCGCGATCAACGGTCACAGCCCGGCCGGCGGCGCGGTGCTGGCGCTCTTCTGCGACCGGCGCGTGATGGCGGCGGGCGACTACCGCATCGGCCTCAACGAGGTGCAGGTGGGCCTCTACCCGGGCGCCATGATCCACGCCGTGCTCGCGCGCGCGGTCGGCGGGCGCATCGCGGCGGAGATGCTGCCAGCCGGCGCGCTCATCGACTCGAGCGCGGCGCTGCGCGTCGGCATGGTCGATGAGCTCGCGCCGCTTGCGGCGGTCGAGGCGGTCGCGCGCGGCTGGCTGGAGACGATGCTGGCGCTCCCGCCCAAGGCCTATGCACTGACCCGCGCGCTGGTGCGCGCCGACCTGATCGCACTCGTCGGCAGCGTGGGCGCCCGCGAGATCGACGCGGCTGCGAAGGAATGGCGCTCGCCCGAGACGGTCGCGACGCTGAGCGCACTCATTGCCAAGCTCGCGCGACGCTGAGCCGCCCTCAGCGCGCGAGCAGCACGTACACGGCGCCGGTACCGCCGTCGCGCCGCGGCGCCGACACGAAGGCGAGCACGGCGTCGACCCGGCGCAGCCAGTGGTTGACGGCGTGCTTGAGCACGGGGCCGGCCGGCCCCGAGCGCAGGCCCTTGCCGTGCACGACCCTGACGCAGCCGAGTCGGCGCCGCACCGCCGCGGCGAGGAATTCCCGCAGCGCTGCGCGCGCAGCGACCGCGGACAGCCCGTGCAGGTCGATCTCGTCGCCGATCGCGAATTCGCCGCGGCGCAGCCGCTCGGTCAGGCGCGCCGGCAGGTGGGCGCGGCGGAACACGAGCTCATCGCCCGAACCGATCGCAAGCTCCTCGGCAGCCGGCGCGAGGCTCTCGGCGAGTACCGCGCGCTCGTCGAGCCGACGAAAACGCGCGCGCGCGGCGGGCGGTCGGCGGGTGCTGCTGGCGGCGGGCGGACTCGCGAGCGGGCGCACGTCCTTGACCGCCTCGCGAAACGCCGCGGCATCGTCGGGTGGCGCTGCGGGTTTCGGCGGGCGCATCGCCGCTCCTCACATTCGCTGACGGGCTTTTAGTATAGTCACTGGTTCTAGCGCATGAATATCCTGCTCAGCAACGACGATGGCTGGCGTGCCGACGGCCTGCGCGCGCTCGCCGCCGCGCTTGCGGGCGTCGGCGCGCTCACCGTCGTCGCACCGGATCGCAATCGCAGCGGCGCTTCCAACTCGCTGACCCTCGAGGCGCCGCTCAGGGTCGTCGACCGCGAGGACGGCTGGTACGCGATCAACGGCACGCCGACCGACTGCGTGCACCTCGCGATCTCGGGCTTGCTCGCCGAGGAGCAGGAGCTCGTGGTCTCCGGCGTCAACGACGGCGCCAACCTCGGCGATGACGTGCTCTACTCCGGGACCGTCGCGGCGGCGATGGAGGGGCGCTTCCTCGGCTTGCCGAGCATCGCGGTGTCGCTGGTCGCCGATGGCGGGCGCAATTTCGCGACCGCCGCGCGCGTCGCGCGCGAGCTCATCGAGCGACTGGTGCAGGCGCCGCTGCCGCAGGCGACGCTGTTCAACGTCAACGTCCCGGACCGCCCCTACGAGGCGCTCGCGGGCTTCCAGGCGACGCGCCTCGGCGTCCGCCATCGCTCCGAGCGCATCGTGCGCGCCAGCGACCCGCGCGGTCGACCGGTCTACTGGGTCGGCGGCCCCGGCAAGGGCCAGGATGCGGGCCCGGGCACCGACTTCCACGCCATCGAGCACGGCTTCGTGTCGATCACGCCGCTGCAGATCGACCTCACGCGCCATTCCGCGCTCGCGGGCCTGAGCGCGTGGCTGGGAGAGGCGCGTGTCTGACGCCCGTCTGGCCGGCATCGGCATGACCTCCGCGCGCACCCGCGAGCGCCTGGTGATGCGCCTCAGCGAGCAGGGCATCAAGAACGCGCGCGTGCTCGACCGCATCCGCAACGTGCCGCGGCACCTGTTCGTCGACGAGGCGATCGCGAGTCGTGCCTACGAGGACACGGCGCTGCCGATCGGCTTCGGCCAGACCATCTCGCAGCCCTACGTGGTCGCGCGCATGACGGAGGCGCTGCTCGGGCCCTTCGGCACGCTGCACAACGTGCTCGAGATCGGCACCGGTTGCGGCTACCAGACCTCGGTGCTCGCGCCGCTGGTGGGTCGCGTGTCGACGATCGAGCGCATCAAGCCGCTGCTCGATCGCGCCAAGGTCCGGCTCAAGGAGCTCGGCATCAAGAACGTGCGCTTTCGCTATGCCGACGGCAGCACCGGCTGGAAGGCGCACGCGCCCTACGACGGCATCGTCGTCGCGGCCGCGCCGCACGCGGTGCCGCAGGCGCTGCTCGAGCAGCTCTCGCCCAACGGCGGGCGCCTGGTGCTGCCGGTCGGTCCCGAGGGCGCGCAGGAACTACTGCGCATCACGCGCCGCGAAGACGTCTTCATCCGCGACAAGCTGGGAGCCGTCAGTTTCGTGCCGCTCGTCGGCGGTACCGGCTGACGGGTCGGCGGATGCCCGGTCGCGTCGCCCGGGCCGCGGCGCTCGCGGTGTGCGTGCTGCTCGGCCTCGCGGGCTGCGGCAGCGACTCCCGCCGCCACGCGCCCGGCACCTACACCGTGCGCGCCGGCGAGACCCTGTATTCGATCAGCTGGCGCCACGGCCTCGACTACCACGAGCTCGCGCGCCTGAACGGCATCGGCGGCGACTACCGGATCGCGGTCGGGCAGGTGCTGCGACTCTCGGCCTCGACCGCAACGCCGGTGCCGCGCACGGGCGCGCCGCCGCGCGCGGCCGCCGCCGCATTGCCGAGCACCCCCGCACCGCACTGGCTGTGGCCCGCCGAGGGCATGGCGGGCGCCACCGTGCGCCAGCCCGCCGGCGGGCTCGGCCTCGAGCTCGCCGTAGCCGCGAAGCCCGGCGCCCGTGTAGACGACGCGCCCGGCCGCCGCGGCGCGCACCTCGGCGCCGTCGGTGCC
>JANXZZ010000283.1 GCA_025355245.1 Pseudomonadota bacterium
GACTGCAGGTGTTTGCCGAACCCGTGGCCGCCGGATTGCTGCTGGCGTTGGTCGGTTCGTTCCTGCCGGCGCGGCTGCCGCATTTCCTGCCGCGCCACTGGCCCGACGAGTGGCCGGCGCACCTGGCCGCGGGCTGGCCACCGTGGCCACCGGTCGCGATGCAGGCACTCGGCTGGCTGATCGCGGGCGCACTGCTGCGCGAGCTCACTGCGCCGCGGCTCGTCTGGCGGGCGCTGTTCATGCTCGCTCTGGTCGCGCTCACGCTCAGGTTCACGTGGTTCGCACACTCGGCGGGCAATGCCGAGGTCCTCGGCGGACTCGTCGCGCTCGCGCTGTGGCCGCTCGCTGCCCGACTTCCCGGCCAGTGGCTCTTGCGCCTGCTCGCGGCGCTGCTGCTCGCAGGGCTGGTCTACCGCGGCCTCGCCCCGTTCGAGTTCGGGCCGCTCCGGCACGACTTCCACTTCATGCCGTTCACGGACCTGATCAGCCACGGAAGCACGGGCTTCAACCTGCCGTTGCTTGCCGGCAAGGCCTTCACCTACGGCACGCTCGTGTGGCTCCTGGTCGCGGCCGGGAGCGCGGCGCTGCGCACCGGGTTCTTCATCGGCGCAATCCTGCTCGCGATCGAGATTGCGCAGCTCGGCACGCCGGCCGGGGAGCATTTCGCGACCTCGACCGACCCGGTTATCGCGCTGTGCGCCGGCTTCGTGCTGATGCTGCTCGGGAAGAGCGACGCGGCGCCGCGCCAAAGGCCCCCTGGCGCGGCCTGAGCCGGCCGCGAATCCAGCCGGCGGCGTCCCGCGAACAGCAGTGGAGCGACGGCGCCCGGACCGGGCCCGCGACCGGAGACCCCGCATGACCACGCACGCTGCCCCCAAGTTCCTGTTCGGCGCGATCCTCGCCGGCATGCTCGCCGTGACGGGCTGGGCCGCCCTGCACCAAAACGTCTGGGAATGGGGCGGCCTCGTGAACCGCCCGGACCGCGGCTGGACGATCGCGACGCTGTGCGATGCCTACGCGGGTTTCTTCACCTTCTACGCATGGGTGTTCTACAAGGAACGGAACCCCGGGCGCGCACTCTGGTTCGTCGCGATCATGCTGCTCGGGAACATCGCGATGTCGAGTTACGTGCTACGCGAGCTCCTGCGCCTTCGCCCCGGCGAGCCGATCGAGGCGCTGCTGACACGCCGGGCCGGCAAGGGCGCATGAACGCCGCTGCGGACTCCGCGCCGCAGGCCGCGGGCGACAGCCTGACACTGCGCCTGCTGGAGCGCGGCCTCGTGCCCGACGCGCTCGTGCGGCTCGGGATCCGCCGGCTGCTGCGCCGGCGCCTCCGCGAGCAGGACGCCGGATCGCCCGCGGCCCGCCAGGCGCGCCTGCTGGCCCTGGTCGGCGAGCTGCGGCTGAGCCCGATCGCGATCAACACGGCAGACGCGAACGCCCAGCACTACGAGCTGCCGGCCGAGTTCTTCGCGCTCGTGCTCGGGGCCCACCTCAAGTATTCCTGCGGCTACTACGCACTTGGCGATGCGCGGGCGGCGGCGGACATCGACGGCGGGACCTCGCTCGAGACGGCCGAACGCGCCATGCTGGAACTCACCTGCCAGCGCGCGCGCCTCGCCGACGGCGAGCGGATCCTCGAACTCGGCTGCGGCTGGGGCTCGCTGACCCTTTATATGGCCGAACGCTACCCGCGCTCGCGCATCGTCGCGGTCTCGAACTCGCAGAGCCAGCGCCGCATGATCGAGGCGCGCGCCTGCGCGCGTGGGCTCGCCAATGTCGAGGTGCTGACCTGCGATGCCAACGTGCTCGCCTTCCCGCCCGGCACGGCTTTCGACCGGGTGGTCTCGGTCGAGATGTTCGAGCACATGCGCAACTACGAACGGCTGCTGTCCCGGATCGCGGGCTGGCTCGCGCCCGGCGGCACGCTGTTCGTGCACATCTTCGCGCACCGGCGCTTCGCCTACCCCTTCGAGGTCAAGGACGCGGACGACTGGATGGCACGCTGGTTCTTCAGCGGCGGGCTCATGCCGAGCGTGGGGCTGCTCGGCCATTTCCAGCGGGATCTCGGCCTCATCGACGAATGGCAGGTCGACGGGCGCCACTACGAACGTACCTCCAACGACTGGCTCGCCAACATGGACCGGAATCGTGAGGCGATCCGTCCGCTGCTCGCGGCGACCTACGGAGCGGGCGAAGCCCGGCGCTGGTGGGTGCGCTGGCGGGTGTTTTTCATGGCCTGCGCCGAGCTGTTCGGTTTCGCGGACGGGACCGAGTGGCTGGTGTCGCACTACCTGTTCGCGAAGCCGGCAGCGGACTGATTCGCGGGCCGGATTTTCGTCGCGCGGGGGTTGAGCCGTAAACAGATTGTGTCAGACTGCGGCGCCGTTTCACTGCCGAGCCACCTCGATCAGCACGCGACGCCATCATGCCGACGAACCAGACCGCTTGGAGTACAGCGAGCCGCGGCGCACCGTCGCGCTTTGATCTCATTGCGCTGCTGCTCGTCTTCGGGCTGCTCACCTTTCTGGCCGCCGGCAGTCGCGGGGTCCTTGCGCCGCTGACGGCGATGGAGCTGAGCCCGGTCTCGCTCGACCCCTCGCACCTCCCCGAATACGCCGCCCGCTCGACGCTCAGGATGCTGGCCGGGATGGCGCTCTCGCTCCTGTTCACGTTTACCTACGCGACCTGGGCGGCCAAGAGCCCGCGTGCCGGGCGGATCCTGGTGCCGCTGCTCGACGTGCTGCAGTCGATCCCGATCCTCGGGTTCCTGTCGGTGACCTTCGTGTTCTTCATGTCGCTCGCCCCCGGCCGGGTGCTCGGCGCCGAGTTCGCGGCGATCTTCGGCATCTTCACGAGCCAGGCCTGGAACATGGCGTTCAGCTTCTACCAGAGCCTGCGCACCGTGCCAGTCGAGCTCGAGGAAGCGGCGCGCAGCTTCCGGCTGTCGGCGTGGGCGCGATTCTGGCGCCTGGAAGTGCCGTTCGCGATGCCGCCGCTCGTCTGGAACATGATGATGTCGATGTCGGGGGGCTGGTTCTTCGTGGTCGCCTCGGAGGCCTTCACGGTCGGCGAGAAGACCGTGACGCTGCCCGGCATGGGTGCCTATATCGCGCTCGCCATCGCCGACAAGAACCTCGCGGCGGTCGGCTGGGCGGTCGCGACGATGCTCGTGGTGATCCTGATCTACGACCAGCTGCTGTTTCGCCCGCTGGTCGCGTGGGCGGATCGCTTCCGCTTCGAGCAGGAACCGGGAACCGTTCCGCCGCGCTCGTGGCTGCTCGAGGCGCTCGGCAAATCGATCCTGGTGGCGCGCTTCCTCCGGTTCCTGCGGCGTACCTGGCGGCAGATGGGCGCGGCGTTCCGGGCGACCCCGGGCCTGCCGCGTTTCGAGTCCCCCGAGCACTCGCGCCGCCTTGATTTCGTCGCCATCGTCGTGCTCGCCGTGCTCCTGCTCGCGGCGATCTGGCAGGCGGCCACCTTCCTCGGGCACGAGCTCAGCTGGCACGACGTCGGCTACGCCGCCGGGCTCGGCGCGATCACGATGCTGAGGGTGTTCGTGCTGATCGCGCTCGCGAGCGTCATCTGGGTGCCGATCGGGGTCTGGATAGGACTCCGGCCGCGGGTAGCGCGCATCGCGCAGCCGATGGCCCAGTTCATGGCGGCGTTTCCGACCAACCTGCTGTTCCCGGTCGTCGTCATGGTCATCGTGAACTGGCACCTCTCGCCGAACATCTGGCTGAGCCCGCTCATGATCCTGGGCACGCAGTGGTACATCCTCTTCAACGTGATCGCCGGCGCCTCCTCGATGCCGGGCGAGATGCGCCACGTCGCGACCAACCTCGGCGTGAAGGGCTGGCTGTGGTGGCGGCGCGTCGCGCTGCCGGCGGTGTTCCCGTTCTACGTGACGGGCGCGCTCACCGCCTCGGGCGGTTCGTGGAACGCGGCGATCGTGGCCGAGGTCGCGAGCTGGGGCGATGAGCACGTCGAGGCCGCCGGTCTCGGTGCCTACATCGCCGATGCCACGGTCGCCGGGGACTTCCATCGCATCACGCTCGGGATCGCGACGATGTGCGTGTTCGTGCTCGTCATCAACCGCCTGCTGTGGCGGCCGCTCTACTATTATGCTGAACGCAAGTTCCGCCTGAGCTGAGCCCATGAACGCCAACCTGAAGCCGGCCGCGAACAACTCCCCGCTGCTCGACGTCGTGCACGCGCGCAAGACCTTTCCGCGCGGCGACGGCGGCGAACTGCTGGTGCTCGACGACGTGAGTCTGACGGTCGCGCCCGGTGAAATCGTCGGCCTGCTCGGTCGCTCCGGCTCCGGGAAATCGACGCTGCTGCGCCTGATCGCGGGCCTCGCCGAGCCCTCGGGCGGTCAGGTGCGCTACATGGGCCAGCCGGTGGCAGGGCCCGCCGCCGGCATCGCGATGGTGTTCCAGAGCTTTGCACTGTTCCCGTGGCTGACGGTCTACGAGAACGTCGCGCTCGGCCTCGAGGCGCTGCACGTGCCGCGCGACGAGATCCGCAGCCGTTCGCTCGCGGCCATCGACCTCATTGGCCTCGACGGCTTCGAGTCCGCCTACCCGCGCGAGCTCTCCGGCGGCATGCGCCAGCGCGTCGGCTTCGCGCGCGCGCTGGTGGTGCACCCCAACATCCTGTTGATGGACGAGCCGTTCTCGGCACTCGATGTGCTGACGGCCGAGAACCTGCGCACCGACTTCCTCGACCTGTGGGCCGACGGCAAGATGCCGATCAAGGGCGTCATCCTGGTCACGCACAACATCGAGGAGGCGGTGCAGATGAGCGACCGCATCCTGGTGTTCGCGACCAACCCCGGCCGCATAGTTACCAGCATCGACGTCACGATCCCGCGGCCGCGCGACCGGCTCGATCCCGCCTTTGCGGCGCTGGTCGAGCGCATCTACGTCGAAATGACCGCGAAGCCGGGCCGCAGCGCCACGGCGCGCGTCGAGCGCGCGGCCGGCATCGGCATCGACCTCGTGCTGCCGCGCGTGTCCTCGAACCTGCTGTCGGGCCTGATCGAGACGGTCGCCGCGCAACCCTTCGGCGGCAAGGCGGACCTGCCGGAGATCGCCTCCGAGCTGCAGCTCGAGATCGACGACCTGTTTCCGGTCGCCGAGTCCCTGCAGATGCTGCGCTTCGCCGAGGTCGAGGGCGGCGACCTGCGCCTGACCGCGGACGGCCTCGCCTTCGCGGACGCGGCGAGCGACGAGCGCAAGCGCGTGTTCGCGCGCCACCTGCTCGCACAGGTGCCGCTCGCGGCGCACATCCGCCGCGTGCTCGATGAGCGCGCGAGCCACGCGGCGCCGAAGAGCCGCTTCCTCGACGAGCTCGAGGACCACATGTCGCCGGAGTCCGCGCAGCAGACACTGCGCGCGCTGGTTAGCTGGGCGCGCTACGCCGAGGTCTTCGCCTACGACGACGAGACCGGCATGTTCAGCCTCGAGAACCCGACCTGAGCGGGGACCGTGGCCTCAGCGCACGAGGCCGACGAAGCTGCCGCCGTTCCTCTCGCACACCACGCGCATGAGCTCGGCGAGGCGCGTGTTGGTGAACTGCGGCGCGCCCGGGTCGAGCGGGAAGCCGATGTAGTGGATGCGGACGCGCCGCTCGCCGCTCGCATCCCGCGGGTTCGCCGCGTCGATCGCATCCACGCTCTGCTGGATCGAGGCGCCGGTGAATTCATCGCCGAACACGTACACGCTCACCTTGTGCGCGGGGCTCGCGAACGTACGGATCGCCGCCACGATGCCGGCGGTGGGATCGGAGGCGGACACGGCGTTGAAGCCCGTGAGCGCCGCGACCACCGCGCGCCGGCGCTCCGGTGAATCTCCGAGCCACTGCCCGCGCGAGTCGGCGAACAGGTACCGCCCCTGGTCGTTCATGACCTGGAAGCCCTTGAGCGCGGGGTACATGTCGAGCACTTCCCTGAGCTTCGCCTGGGCGGCCTGCCAGCTGTAGCTCTGCATCGAGCCTGAGTTGTCGATCAGGAAGACGACGTACTCGGCATCAACCGGCACGCCGCCAATCGGCGCCCGACGCGCGCGCTCGAAGCGCTCGCCGAGCAGGCGGCGCATCTCCGGGGTCAGCGACTCCTCGGCGGCCGCGAGCTCGGCCGCGTCTCGATGGCCGGGCGTCCCGCCTGCTGCGGCGTTGAGCCGCGCGAGCTCACGCTCGAGCGCGAGACGGTGCTCGTGCTGGCGCAGCGCCGCGGCCTCGGCCGACGGCAGGTCGCGCACCAGCGCTTCGCTCGCGGCGCTTAGCGCCCCGAGCTGCGCCTCGCGCCTCTCGATCGTCCCCTTCAGCGTCGTATTGATCGCCTCGATGACCTTGGGGCGGCCAACCTGCGCGAGCACCATGATCAGAATCAGCGCGCCGAACGCGCAGCAGATCGCATCGAGGAACGACAGGCTGAATATCTGGAAGTCGCGGTCCCGCCGCCGGCTGCCGCGGGCCCCGTAGCGACTGCCGCTCACGGCCAGTCCCGTGACGGGGCCATGAACGAGCCTGCCGTCGTCCTCGCGAGCTGCCAGAACGCGCCCGCCGCATCCGGATCGCCCTCCATCGGCAGCAGGATCACGTTCACGGGTACACCGTGCGGCAAGGTTGAGACCGCATGCTCGAACAGGCGCAACCGTTCGTCCCCGCCCACCAGGCGCGGGGCGGCCGGGCGCTTCGCTCCCTGGGTCGGCAAGCCGTCGGTGAGGATGATCAGCTGGTCGGGTGCGGGCTTGAGCACGCTCGCGACCGCGAAGGCATTGTCGAGGCTGGTGCCGCCGCCCGGCACGATGCGGCCGAGGTGTGCGAGCGCGCGCCCGAGCGTCGGCGCCCCGACCTTGAGCCAGCGACCGTCGCTGCCCTCGACGAGCGCATCGGCCGCGGCATTGAACGCGTACATCTGGAACTCGGAGCCCGGCGGCAGCTGCGCCGCGATCCAGTCGGCGATCGCGAGCGCCTGGCGCCACTTCGCCGAGCGCCGCTTCTGCTCGTCGGACATGTTGCGCATGCGCAGGATGTTGACCAGCGTCGCGTCGAGCATGCTGGTCGATACATCGATCAGCACGAGCACGCGCGCACCGCGGACGTTGAGGCCCGTCAGGTACATGCGGTCGCCGCTGCCCGGGAAGGGTCGCACCGCGCCGCCGCCGGCGCGTCCGGGGACGGCTGAATCGCCTGCCGGCGACCCGGGTGATGTGCGGGCCGACTCGAGCGCAGCGACGAGGCGCGCGCTCTCGCGTGCATCCGCGGCGCGGCGGGATCCGAGTTCGCCCGCGCGCGCCTCGAGGAGCGCGAAGTCCTCCTGTGCGCGCCTCAATCGCTCATCGACTTTCAGCACCTCGGAGCGCTCGGCCTCCGTGACCTTGCGCACGTGCGAGCCGCCCTGCGCGGTGATCAGCATGAAGATGAGCACCGCCGAGCCGAAGCCACAGCAGATCGCGTCGAGGAACGAGAGGCTGAAGATGTCGAACTTGCGCCGCGCCATGGCGATCAGCCGACGATGCGCACGAGCTCGAACTCGGCGCCCGGCGCACCGAGACCCACACGGTCGCCGACCGCGAGCCGCACGCGCCGCTCGACGCGCTCGCCGTTGACGTAGGTGCCGTACCGCGACAGGTCCTCGAGGACCGCCTCGCCGGCGACCGCGAGCAGCGAGCAGTGCACTCGCGAGACGCCGGCAGGCGCGCCCGTCCACGCAATCGCGCGCGACCCGCTAACGCCGCGGCCGGCCAGCAGCGGCTCCGCGCCGAGCGCCCATGCGCGGCCCGCAAAGACGACGTGGGTCGGTGCCTCGCCCGGCAGCTGCCCGGGGTCGAGCGCGCTTGCCGGGAGCGCGGGAGCCGCCGCCGCGAGGCGCCTCAGGAGTGCGGGCTCGGGGCCTTCGATCTCGGCGGCCGCGGCGAGCGCGCCCGCGGCGGCGGCGCCGCACGGCAGCACGATCAGCGTGACCCCAGCCAGCGACGCGAGCCGCTCGCGGAGTCCCGGCACCTCGCCGACGCGTGCGCCTGCGAACAGCGTCAGCACCTCGCCCGCACGGCGCGCGGCGCGCACCAGGCGCAGCACCTCGGCGCCGAAGGGCGCGAGCGCGCCGGCGAGCGCCTCGGCCTCGACTCGGATCTGGTGCTGGCGGCCAGCGTGCGTGAGCGTTGCCTGCACGCCGCCGTCGCGCACGGCGAGCGCCCGCCAGGCCGGCAGGCGCGCCAAGAGCTCGCGCTCGCTCGATGCCTGGTGGAGCGGATCGAAGCGCGTGGCAGCTACGAAGGCGCGCGCGACGTGGGCCCGCAGCACCTGCTCCGCGGCGTTGAGCCCGATGCCGTCCGCGACATCGACCCGGCCGCGCCTGAGCCCCGCGCCGCGCACCAGTTCGGTCAGCACCGCGCGGTGCATCTCGAGGTCGAGGTAAAGCGCGCGCGGCATCGACATCTCGCGTGCGGTTGCGGCGACGCCCGCATCGACGAGGCCGCGGACGGTGAGCCCCGCCGCGCGCGCGATGCCGAGCAGGAGCCGCAACTCCTCGAGCGAGTACGCCCCCGAAACCGCGGCGACCAGCGGGTACTCGGCGAGTCCCAGCCGGCCGGCGAGAGCGCCCAACTGCTGGAACAGCAGGTCCGCGTTGCTGGCGACGAGCGGTCGCGTGCGCGCGAGCGGAAGCGTATCGAGCGCCTCGAGGTAGCGGCTCGAGGCAAAGAGCGGAGCCGCGTGCGCTGCCGCGCCCGCCGCGTGTCCTGTGAGTACCCTCGCGCCCGCGAACGCCGCCAGCGCTGGCTCATCCGCGAGGATGCCGCCCGGTCCTACCAGCGTGACGCCGGCGCCCGTGAACTCGATGGCGTGCGTGATCGGTGTCACGGCGTCAGCGCACCTGCAGGTGCCGCAGCAGCCGCTCGTCGACGTATGCCTCGGAATCGAGCACCAGGCGCTCCTGCAGGAGCTGCAGCTGGTGCAGGAAGAACATGACCAGGATCGACAGCGACAGCGCGATCAGCGTCGAGTTGAAGGAGATGCCGAGTCCCGCGGTCACGCCCGACACGTCGCCCTCGACTGCGCGGTGCGCCTGCTGCAGCGACTCGCCGATGCCGCGCACGGTGCCGACGAAGCCGACCGCGGGAATCGCCCAGGCGACGAAGCGCACCATGCTGAGCTCCGAATCGAGGCGCTCGTTCTCCATCTGGCAGAGGTTGCGCGCCGCGGCGCTCGCATCCTGCACGCTGCGCGTGGCGCCGAAGCGTTCGAGCGCACTGAAGAGCGCGCGCGGCAGCAGCACCTGGCGCTCGGGCGCCGCGAGGGTCTCGAGGTGGCGCAGGTACCCGCGCGCGTCCTCCGGGAGCACGCGCATGCCGTCGGGCAGGTTCAGGATGTCCTTGCCGAGCAGCCGGCGCGCGCGCGCGACCGCGCGCGCCCTGAAGCCCATCACGATCAGCGCCCAGATCGACAGCACGAAGCAGGTCTCCTGCTCGTAGTCCTTCGCGATCACGTACAGCGAGCGCTCGGGCACGTACTCCGGATCGTTGGCCATCGCCGCCTGCTGTGCGGCGAGGACTGCGTTCGCGCGCGGTCGCACGAGGCCGACGTAGACCCCGTGCACCAGCACGATGACGGCGAGGAGCGCGAACAGCTCGTTCAGGAACTCGTTGCGATGGCTCTTCATGCAGTTGTCCAGGGCCTGCGGCGGCGCTCAGATGTCGGAAGGAAAGGAGATCGCGTAGTCGGCGCGCGTCTTCTCGGTGGGCTCGAAATGCGACGGCGTACCGGCGGCCGGCGCCGGAGCTGGAGCCGCGTTGGCAGGCGCCTTGGGTTCGGCCACCGTATCGGGGCGCGTCGCGCGCGGAGCGAGCGCCGCGACGAGCACGAGCGCGATCAGCAGGGGTTTCGGGTTCATGGGCTACTCCGCGAAGCGAGCGATGCGAAAACCGAGGTTGCGGCGGCCGGCGGCGGCGTAGTCGCGCCACGCGAGCCTCAATTCCGGGATCGTGCCGGTGAGCCAGCTGCTGCCGCGGATCGTGTGCCACTGGCCGTCAAGCGGTCCGAGCGGATCGACCGCGATGGAGCCACCGTCCGAGTACACGGTGTAGAAATCCGACGTCCACTCAAGCACGTTGCCGCCGAGATCCAGGAAGCCGAGCGGGTTCGGCGCGAAGCTGCCGACCGGAGCTGCGACCGCGAAGCCGTCGTCGTAGTCGGCGATGAAGCGGCCGCCGAAGCCGCTCGCGCTGCGATCCGCGAAGTTGCCGGCGTGCGGCGGCAGCGGCAGCGCGTTGCCCCACGGGTAGAGGCGATCGTTGCCGGTGCCGGTCCAGCGCGCGGCGTACTCCCATTCCGCTTCGGTCGGCAGGCGATAGCCGGTCGTCGCGGGACTCGCGAGCGCGAGGCGCCCGTTCCTGGGTTCATACGCCGCCGGCAACCGGTCGCGCGCGCTCAACCAGTTGCAGTACTCGGCCGCGTCCTGCCAGGACAGGTTCGCGACCGGGAGTTCGTCGAGATCGAGCGTGTGGTCGCGGAACGAGCCCGTCAGGTGCGCGGGCCTGAACGCCTGGAACTCCGCGTTCGAGACGAGCCGCAGCGCCAGGTAGGTCGCGCGGCGCAGCTCGACCGCGCGCACGGTCTCGTTCGGGCGCCGCGCGGGATCGGTGCGCGGCGCCGCCATCGTGAACCGCCCGGGTGGCAGCAGCCTCAGGACCTGGCCCGCGGCCGTGCGCGCGGTGGGCGCGAACGTGATCGGCTTGAGCGTGTAGCGGACGGAGGCCACCACACCCGGCTGCGGCGTCACCTCGATGCGGTAGCTCTCGAGACCCGCCTTGCGGACCTCGAACGCGTGCGGCGCCGAGGGCAGCTCGAGTCGCTGGGCCGCGAGGCCGACGCTGCGCCCATCGACGAGGAGTTCGGCATCGGCCGGCTCCCCGGCGACGACGACACTGCCGAGCTCCGGGACGAGCGCGATCGCGACCCGGGTCGTGACGCCCGGCTCGACGCGCACGCGTCGCGTCGCGGTCGCGTAACCGGGACGCGTGACCTTGAGCTCCGCGGTCGCCGACGGTGGCAGCGCGACACTGAGCGGCGCGCGGCCGCGGTCGGTGCCGGCGACGCTGATCGCAGCGTCCGGCGGTTCCGTGGTGATCGCTAGCGTGCCGTCGGGGACCTCGAGGGTCACCGGCCCGACGCTCGCGGTCTCGCCCGCGCGCACCTCGAGCGATCCCTGCCAGCGACGATGGCCCGGCATGGTAAGCGCGACCGCGCGCTCGCCGGCATCCACGTCCGCCTCGAGCGGCGTACGGCCCAGCGCGACGCCATCGACGCTGACGGTCGCACCGTCGGGGACGGACGCGAAGCGGACCTGCGCGAAGGTCGGCTCGAGCCTGAGCGCGAGCGCCTGCAGTTGCCCGAGACCGGTGATCGTGACGCGACGCGCGAGCGGCCGGTAGTGGGGCGCCTCGAGGAGCAGCACGTGTTCGCCGGCCGCTAGCTTGAGTTCCGCGGGCGCGGTTCCACGCGGTCGTCCGTCGACCGTGATGCCGGCCCGGACTGCGCCCGCGTCGATGCGAACCCGCCCAGGCAGGCGCGCGAGCGGCACCTCGAACTCTTGCCCGCGCGCGCTCGTGACGCTCACGGGCACGCTCGCGGGTTCGTAGCCCCGGCGGCTCGCCTCGAGTCGATAGTCTCCCGGCAGCACGAGGCGCCGCCGCGCGGATCCCACGTCGAGCCAGGCGCCGACGAAGCGCGCACGGTCGGGGTCGAGCTCCTTGCCGACGTGGATCGTGACGACCCGGGCCGTGGCGAGGAGAGCGACGGCCGCGACCACGAGAACGATCGCGAGTGCGACGGCGAGGCGCGTGCGCGTGCGCGTGCGCGTCGCTTTGGCGGTGCCCGGCGCCGCGGCGGCTTGGAACGGGATGGGCTCCAGCAGCTGGCGCGCCGGCAGGTCCGCGATGTCGACGATTCCCTCGCCGAGCGGATCGGGCGGCGGCTCGGTCGCGTTGCTGCCCCCGTCGTGCTCGAGCACGAGCGTCCACTCGTGCCCAGACGCGCTCACGCGTGCGCGCGCAGTGCCGACCTCGAAGCGCGCGCCATCGGTGAGCCAGAGGCGCTCGCTGCTCGCGGCGTCGAGCGCGGCGGCGTCCGCGAAGTTCTCGAGAAAGGGACCCTCCGCGTCGAGCCCGAGGCGCGCGACCACCCGCCCCGCATCGATGCCGGGCACCGCAACCCCGGCACCGGGGCCGCCGATTGAGAACGGGAAGTCGCGTGGCTCGAGCGCGCGCCGGCCGAGCGGTTCAACGAGGAAGTACCTCGTCACGGCGTGCCGCCGAACCGCAGCACCGCAGCCGCGGGCCACGCGCGCGGCACTGCGATCCGGTCGGACGGCGCCGCCGTCGCGGCGAGCACGAGTCGGATCTCGGCAGCGACTGCCGCGGCACCCGGGCGAAGCCGCGGATCGCGATCGAGCAGCCGGTCGATCAGGTCCTGGAGGGCGGGCGGCAGCGGCCGGCCGACGGGATACGGACGGACGCCGCGCTTCGCCGCGGCGAGATCCGGATAGTGGGGCGGCGCGCCGCCGATGAGCTCGTAAAGGAGCGCGCCGAGCGCGTAGGCATCGTCGGCGGGCACCGCCGCGGCGCCGCACCAGCGCGCGGGGCTCAAACCGTAGGGTGAGCCGCGCCGCGCGCTGCAACCGTCGGGATCCTCGAGGTCGACGAGTCGCGCGCCGCCGTCCGCGCCCAGCACGAGGTTGCGGGGCTTCGGGTCGCCGTGCACGGTGCCCATTGCGTGCAGGTGCGCGAGCGCCGCGAGCGCGGGCAGCAACGCGGCGACGCCGTCGCGCCACGGCTTGCCGCGAAGCACGCCGAGATCCCCGCCCGGCAGGAACTCGGTCACGAGCAGAGTTAAGCGATCCGCGTCGACGCAGTCCTTGAACCGCACGATGCCCGGGTGGGCGAGCGCCACGAGGCGCGCGGCTTCACGACGCAGAGCGGCGCGTGCGCAGGCGGTCGTCGCGAGCTTGATCACGACGTGCTCGTCCGTCGCGCCGTCGCGACTCAGCCACGTGCGCTCGCTGTCGTCATCGCCGAGCCGGCGCACGAGCACGAAGCGCCCGCCGAGGCGGGCGCCGCGCGCGAGCTGCGAACGCTGGGGCGTCAGGCGCCGGGCCCGCGACGGGTGCGCCGGTCGTCGAAGTCTGCAAAGGGTCCGTTCATCGAATTCACTCTCGTGCGCCCCGCCGCCGCCGCTTCGGGGCCGACCGTCGATCTACCTTGAGTTCTTGTACCTGCGGTACTCGTCCCAGAGTTTCGCACGGAGCTCCGGATCCGACTCCTTCGTCGCCGCCTCGCGCAGTTGCCGCGCGACGATGTCATCGTCGTGCGCATCCGGGACGTCCGCGGGCACCGCGCCGCCGCCGCCGTAGAGGGTCGCGCGGGGCGCCGCGTCCTTGTTCGAGCTGCGCTCGCCGGGCTCCGCGGGGATCCCGCCGTCGCCGGAGCCCAAGGTGCGGGTGCTGGTGCCGGGTGCCCTGGCCGCGCGCGTCCCGACGATCGACAAGAGCGCGACGCTCGCGCCGCCCGGCGCCGGGTTCGCGCCGGCCGCACCACCTGCGCCGCCGCGGGCCCGGGGTGCGGCTAGCGCCGCTGCTGCCGCGGCGACTGCGCTTGCCGCGCGAACGTCGACCGCGAGGCCGCCGCGGGATCGTCCGATGTCGCGCTCATCGCCGCGCTCGTCCGGGCCGCCGATACTCGCGAAGCCGAGGAGAATCGCGACGAGCAGACCCGGGACGAGGACGGGGGTACGCGCCCGAAGGCGTTGACCGTCCCACTGCCCGCTCATCCTCGTCTCCCACACGCCGGAGGCGCGCCACCTTAGGGCTTTTGGAGGGCGCAAGTCAGCAGAGGTTCACGGCCGCGCGAGGTATTCGCGTCCGCAAGGCGCTACCAGAGCGCGAGCTGGCCCGGGGGACCCGGGACGGAGAACTGGCTCAGGTCGAGCGGCACTGCCTCGCCCTGCTCGAAGCCGAGCCGGCGCGCGGTCGCGGTGAAGCGCTGGCCGAGGATCTCCGCGTAGGCCCCGGCGCCGCGCATGCGGTGTCCGAAGCGCGAATCGTTCGCGCGGCCGCCGCGTGCGCCCTTGAGCAGGTTCATCACGTGCGCGGCCGCGAGCGGCCGGTGCTCGGCCAGCCACTCCTCGAAAAGCTCGCGCACCTCGAGCGGCAGGCGCAGGAGTGTCCAGCCAGCACGGCTGGCGCCGGCCGCCCGCGCCGCTTCCAGGATCGTTTCGATCTCGTGGTCGGTGACCTTCGGGATTACGGGCGCGACCATCACGCCGGTCGGGATGCCCGCCGCGCTCAGAGCCTTGACCGCCCTAAGGCGCGCGGCCACCGACGCCGCGCGCGGCTCGAGCGTGCGTTTCAAGTCGCGATCGAAGGTCGTGATGCTGACGAAGGCGCGCGTCAGGCGGCGGCGCGCGAGCTCGGCGAGCACGTCAACGTCGCGCTCGACGAGCGCGCTCTTGGTGAGCACCGTGATCGGGTGCCCGAACTCGAGCGCCTTCTCGAGGATCGAGCGCGTGATTTTGAGCTCGCGCTCGATGGGCTGGTAGGGATCGGTGTTTGCGCCGAGGTGGATGACCTCGGGCTTGTAGGTCTTGCGACGCAGCTCCTCGTCGAGTAGCGCGGCCGCGTTCGGCTTGGCGTACAGGATCGTCTCGAAATCGAGGCCGGGTGAGTGATCGAGGTAGGCGTGGGTCGGTCGCGCGAAGCAATAGATGCAGCCGTGCTCGCAGCCCCGGTAGGGATTGATGGACTGGTTGAACGGCACGTCGGGTGACTTGTTGCGGGCGATGATCGTGCGCGTCGGATCGATGCGCACCTCGGTCGCCGGGTGGCGCGGCGGCAGCACCTCGTCGTCGCAGCCGGTCCGCACGACCTCGGGATCCGCCTCGGGGACGGTCGCGTGAAAGCGCGACGGGCGGTTCGACAGCGCGCCGCGGCCTTTGATCGACGGATTCATACTGTATATATATACAGTTCATCGCCCAAAGAAAAGCGGGCCGGGCCCGAAGGCCGTCCCGCTTTGAGTGCCGGCGTCGCAAGGGGGAGGAAATGCGACCCGGTCCCGGTCTATTTCGGGCCGATCGCCAAGAATTAAACCCCGGGCGCCCCGAAGAGAACGCGCTGACGCGCGGCGCAAGCTCGGCCGGCCATCGGTGTCTAGCGCCGGCTTCGCTCCCAATTCGTCACGGCATGTTTTCCAGCATCGGTCAGGATCCAGCCGCCGCGCCCGTGCGGCGAGGGGATCATGAAGCCCCGCGCCTTGAACAAATCGGCCTGCGCCGCTGACATCGACGGTGGCAGGCCGCGTTTCGCTTTGTCACGCGCTTTCGCGAGTGTTATCCAGTCGTCGGGTGTCAGGTACGCGTCCATAGCCGCTCCGCGATCCGGGCGATGATCCGTCGCGATGGGGGCGCGAACCGGGCCCGACGAGCATACGCGCCAAGCGCTCCATCGCAACCCGTGTCGAGTCAAGGCACGCGCAGACAGTTCGGAGGAAAGGTGTGGGTGTCTGTGCGTCGCTTCCGACCGCGTTCGACGGCCGGGGAGTGGGAACGGTCAGGGACCCGTCAATTCTTGCGCGGGAGCGCTCTCGAAAGGACGCCACCCGTCCCGCCAAGCCCGCGACGGGCGTGGCGGGACTCGCCGCCCGACCGCTGCCGCAGGCGCCGCCGTTGGCTGACGCGAAGCTGTCGCTCGATCACGAGTAATTCGGGTTCCCGATCGTTACAACGCCTTAATGGCTGTAGGCGTGAATCGAACTGTGACGCTCTATGCACCTGTCATGTCACGCGGCTGCCTACGCTGCAGCCATCAACCACGAGGCCGCCCTCCATGCACCGATCAATCGTTTCGCCGCTGCGCCTGTCGGCTCCGCTCGCCGCCGCGGCAATTGCCATGGCCATCGGCGCGCCGCTCAGCGGCTGCGCCGTGCAGGCACGCGTTGCCGTGCCGCTCCCCGTCGTCGCCGTCGGCGTCGAGGTAACCGCCAGCGAACCGCCGCCGCCGCTGCCCGTGTACGTGCAGCCGCCGCTTCCGGAGCCCGGGTACCTGTGGACGCCGGGCTACTGGGGCTATGCAGGCGGAGGTTATTTCTGGGTGCCGGGAACCTGGGTGCAGCCGCCGCGCGTCGGAGTCCTGTGGACGCCGGGCTACTGGGGCTTCGCCGGTGGTGTGTACGGCTTCCACGCCGGGTACTGGGGCCCGCACGTCGGCTTCTACGGCGGCGTCAACTACGGCTTCGGCTACGTCGGCGTCGGCTATGCCGGCGGCCGCTGGGCCAATGGCGGCTTCGCGTACAACTCCGCCGTCACGAACGTGAACGTAAACATCGTCCACAACACCTACCAGCAGACGGTCGTGAACAACACGACGATCAACAACACCACCGTGAACAACGCCAGCTACAACGGCGGTCCGCACGGCGTCAGCGCGGCGCCCACGCCGCAGGAGCAGGTCGCGGCGCGCGAAACCCACGTCCCGCCGACTCAGGTCCAGGCGCAGCACGTGCAGGAAGCCGTCCGCAATCCCGCGCTCGCGGCGAGTGCGAACGGCGGCCACCCCGCCGTTGCCGCGACCGCGCGGCCGGGCGTGTTCAGCGGTCCCGGCGTCGTCGGCGCACGTGGCTCGGAAGCGATGGCGGCGACGGCGAAGCCCGCTGCCCCTGCGCCTGCAATCGCGCACGCGGCAGCGCCCGCGCACGCGGCAGCACCCCCGCCGGCGCCCCCGGCCGCGAGCGCTGCGCAGCTCGCCTCGGCGAAGACGGCTCCGCCGAAGCGCAGGCCTGCGGCGAAGGCAGCGGCCGCGAAGAAGCCTGCGAACCGCAAGCCCGAAGACAAGAAGGTCTAGCGACCGTTCCGGGCTCGCCAGAAGAGCCCGGCCGCGGTGAACACCTAGGCTCGCGGCGGTAGCGGCCGCGAGCTAGGCGATTGACTCAACGAAGGTCGGGCAGGCTGCGCGTGCCTTCCCGCTCCACCGCCTCGAGCTCCAGAGGCCGCAAGCCCAGCGCCTCGAGGATCGTCGGCGCGATCTGCGTCGTCTCGACGCGTTCGTCCGAGCTAGTGCGCTCGATCCCTGCGCCCCAGACGACGATGGGAACGTGCCGGTCCTCGATCGCATCGCCGCCGTGCTCGGCGATCTTCTTCAGCTTCGCGGGATTCGAATACACCGTGCCCACGGACGCGATGCCGATGATGTCGGGCGCACGCTCGTCGCGCGTCGACACGCCGATGAAGTCGGACGCTTCGTCGCCGGCGTAGATGCGCCGCAGGCCGGAGTGCAGCGTGCTCGCGGTCTTGTCGATGAGATTGCCGTTCGCATCCGAACCGCTCGCCCTCAGCACCTGGTAATTCCACAGGAAATTCTTCGCAAATCGCGTCGCCCCGTTCGAGCGATCGCTCAGCCACATCAGCATGCCGTCGTCGTTGATCGAGAACGCCACCAGCTGGGCGTTCGCGTGCGTCTTGGCCCACGCGGCATTGAGCGCGCCGGTGACTTCGCCATCGTCGATCAGCGTGAGCGCTGCGCGACTTAGCGGCGACTGACCGTGCTTGGCCGACACGATGAGCACCGTGTCCTTGGGATCGATCGCGCTCTTGATCTGCTTCAGCGACGCATCGACGAACTCGAGCGCTCCCGCAAGGACCGGACCCGGAATCGCGCCGGGCGCGCTGTAGCCGCCGAGCCCCTTGACGCCCTGGTCGGAGGGGAAGTGCGAGACGTTGAGCTTCTGCGCCGTGGACACGGTCTGGAAGTTCATGCCGTAAATCGCGGGCGCGCCGGCCGCATTGGCGGTGCCGTCGTGATTGCGGCCTGCCGCCCAGTTGAGGACGGCACCGACCTTGAGGGAGTCATAGAACTGCGTGTTGAGGTTGTCGGCCGTGAAATCGGCGCCGGCAGGTCCGAGGTCCGCGGGAACGTCGCTGTTGACCTCCGGCACGAACAGGTCATCGACTCCCGCGCCGGAAGGACCGTTCACGAGGTCGTAGGCGGCATGTTTGTCCGACCACGCCGTGTGCAGGCCGTGAGCCTTCGCGACCTCGAACACCGTGTTGACCTTGAGATAGGCGTGCGGATAGACGCCCAGGCAGGTCTTGGGGTCGACCGGCAGCATCGAGGGATCGATGAGCTCGCGTGCCTGCGTCGGCAGCTTGTAGATGTTCGCGCGGATGTGGGCGGCGCTGTCGATCGCGCCGACGCCGAAGCCCGCGTCGATCGCGAGCGGGTTGAGGTCGAGGATCTCGAAGTAGGTGACTTCCGTCCCGGGCGTCGCCGTCGCGCAGTTGGTCGTGCCGGGGGCGAGCAGATCACGATTCCAGCTGTCGTCGTAGTAGACCCCGGCGGTCCTCGGGTTGCCGCCCGTGACCTGAGCGACTAGACCCGGGAAGGAGTCGGACGGAAACGGGGTGCGCGCATTCGAGTAGCTGGCGCCCTGCCCGATCAGCTCCGCCAGCGTCGAGCCGGGATGCGTCGCCACGAACCACTCGAGGTCCCGCTGGTGCAGCCCGTCGACCGAAATGAGGACGACGTGGCGCGCGTGCCCGCGATGCTCCGCGTGGCCCGTGGCGGGCGCGAGGACCGCGGCGATGACGGCGGCGAGCGCGAGTGGGCGTGCGAGATGAGCGAGCAACATGGTGTGGTTCTCCGTTCGGAAGATGGATTGGCGCCGTTGAGCGCAGCGAATCATGGGACCGCGCGATGACGCCCGCGTGAACGGGAAATGACCGAACGAGGAATCAGGAAGCTGTCAGGTTTGGCGCGCGCGATTCGACGGCGCGCGTGGCACGGTGAATCGTCGGTGTGTTCGCGGCTTCCGTCCCGTGTCAGGCGCCGGGGCCCGGGGGTCCCGGCCGCCCCAGCCATTCCCGCGCGACGGGCTCGTCCGTGAACACGCCGACGTTGGCACCGCGGTTGCGCGCCACCGTCTCCGCGAAGCCGTCGACGGCCGAGGGCATCAGCACGAATGCGAGCCGGATCTTGCTGCCGATCGTATCGGCGATTTGCACGCCAATCTCGTAGCGCGCGATCGTCGAGAGGTTGAGCGTCGCTGCGCGGCCGTCGATGAGCGCGCGCGGCATGCGTCGCGCACCGGTCTCGGTGCCGACGCGTTGCAGCAGGCGCTCGAAGCGGGAACGCGAATAGGGGCCGCTCACGGCCAGCCGAACGAAGCCTGCGTCCTCGGTCACGACCGTCGGGTATTCCTCGGTGAGCACGTACCTTGCCTTGACCGCGACCCCGTTTCTCCCCGCTGTTCCGGGACGCCACGATCCCGGGCACGATGGCCTCGCGACGTACGTGATTCGTCCCGCGCGCCGCTCCGGCGTAGTTGAGCATACGCGCCGTCGCGCCAACTTCAACCTGCACGGGGCCTTGGGCGCAGCACCCGGCATCGCCCTGAGCGCCCGGTTTCTGGCTTGTGCCACCGGTTTGAAGGGCATAGCCTTTTCGGATCGGCGAGCCGACCAGGCGGTCGGCCAAATCACCCGGAGCACGTGTCATGGCCGACGCACCGCGACCGTTCTGGTACCTGGCCGGAGCCGCACTGGTGATCATCGCGGTCGCCGTGGCCATCCGGATCAGCAACCGGAGTCAACCCTTCACCGTCAGCGGCGGCGGCGACGGCGTCACGATCACGATGGGCGGCGTCGAGAAATCGATCGCGGCCGCGCAAACGAGCGTCGCCGCCGCCAGCACACAGCTCGACACCCAGCGCGATGAGATCTCGACGCTCGAGGGGCAGGTTCACAGCCAGCAGGATACGATCCAGGCACTTCTGAACGAGATCGACCACCTCGGCGCCGCCGCACCGCCCGCGCTGCGCTCGTCCGCGAAGCTCATCCGTGCACAGACGCTCGGCAGACCACCCATGGCTGTCACGCGGGTCGATGCGAATCTCTTGAAGGATGCTTCAGCGCAACTTGCGGCGGCCCGCGCTTCGATGGCGAAACTCGCAACACGCCACTAGCCAGCAGGCGCCGCGAAGCCGCCCCGCGCGAGAACCAGGACCAGCCGTTCGATGACCTTGTTCGGCAGCTCGTGGGGGCGCCGATCGCAATCAGGAAGTCCGGGTCGCGCGTCGCAGCCGTCGCCGCGGGGCCGGCCGGCGCGGCGGTGGCGAGGTTAGGGCGTGCCAGTGCTGTCGCGATCCGTTCCACGGAGCGACCGCCCCGAGTCGCGCCGCCAGAACCACTTCGCTGCTGCAACGATGCTGGCGGGGCTCCCTAGGCACGCAGGAATGCGTCGCAGAGTCCGAGGACGCCAAGCGCCGCGTAGAACACCACGCGGAACCAGAAGCCCAACGGGTTCCCGGCCCTTTGGACCATGCCGATGCGTCCAGGCACGCGTCCCGTGCGAACGCCGTTGAGCGCCATGCCGATCAAGAGCAGGCTGACCAGGACGGCAAGGATGCGGTGCGTCACGCGCGGCCACCTCAGAGCTCAAGTTCACGTATCCGGGGCAGCGACGGCTGCCCCTGCAATCAGTCGCAAGGCCGCCGCCGTCCGTCACGCGCGTCGCTGCGAATCTCTTGGTCGAGCCGACGCGGGCCGCGTGCCCGCGACGTGAGTTCAGGGACTGCCGAATCGATCCAGCCTGCGCAGCGCCGGAAACCACCGCACCCACAGCCCCGCAACGCCGAGCGTCGCGAGACCGCCGATCACGATCGCGGGCCGCACGCCCCACCACGCGGCCGTGACGCCCGATTCAAACTCGCCGAGCTCGTTGGAAGCGCCGATGAACATCGAGTTGACCGCGCCGACCCGACCGCGCATCGCGTCCGGCGTTTCGAGCTGGACAAGGATGTGGCGCACGAACACGCTGACCATGTCGGCGGCCCCGAGCACGGCCAGGACGCCGAGCGACAGCCAGAAGTTGCGTGACAGGCCGAACACGATCGTCGCGATCCCGAACACGACCACGCCGATGAACATCGCACGCCCGGCGTGCCGCGATATCGGACGCGATGTCAGCCACACGGCGGTCAGGGCGGCGCCGACGCCGGGCGCGGCACGCAACCAGCCGATGCCGACCACGCCGACGTGCAACACCTCGGCGGCGATTGCCGGCAGGAGCGCGGTCGCGCCGCCGAACAACACCGCGAAGAGATCCATCGAGATGGCGCCGAGGATGAGCTCGCGACGCCACACGAACCGCAGTCCCTCGATGACGCTCTGCCAGCTCGCCGCCTCGGGAGCGGAGTGCTTCGGCGGCGCGCGCACTCCCGCGAGGCACGCGACCGCGAGCCCGAGCATCAGCGCGACCACCTCGAACACGACGGCGGCCCCGGTCGCCGCGTAGAGCACGCCGCCGAGCGCGGGCCCGGCGATCGTCGCGACCTGCCAGGCGGAGGAGTTGAGCGCCACTGCACTGCCGAATATCGGGGTTGGCACCAGGTTCGGCATGATCGCGTTACTGGCGGGCGCCATGAACGCACGCGCGATGCCGAACGCGATCATGACGCCGAGCACCGGCGCCGGGCTCCTGAGACCCAGTACCGCGAACGTCGCCAGCGCCGCGGCGCAAAGCAGCATGACCGCGAGGCACAGCAGGATGATGGTCTTGCGGTTGAAGCGATCCGCGACGTGCCCGGCGATCAGCACGAACGCGACGAAGGGTAGGAACTGCGACAGGCCGAGCAGGCCGAGGTCGAGGGGATTGCGCGTCAGCGCGTAGACCTGCACGCCGACCGAGACGGTCTGCATCTGCACCGCGACCGCCGCCGCGAACCGGGCGAGCAGGAACCACGTGAACGAGCGCTCTCGCAGCACGCTCCTGAGGCCGCCGGCGGCCGGCCCGTCGGGGACAGCCCTCAAGGATCACTCGCTGGGGTCGTTGGCGGAGCCGCGATTATACCGGGCGCATGCGCCCCACCGTGAAAATGCCCCCGGGGACGGTCGCGTTCGGGGCGCGGGCCGCCGGCACCCAGAATCTTCTTGGGCGCGCTAAAGAACCGCCCGGCGCCGCCGCTATTCCGGTTGTCCGGACGCAGCTCTTCCCCTTAACGCGATTCCGGACCCCTCAAAGGGCGGCCCGACGCAGTCGATCCGCCCATTTTTTTGGCACTCCGGGTGTGCCGCGCTACGAGCGCATCAGCACCGCAATGCGCCAGCCCGCCGCCGTGCGGACCGTCGTATAAGCAACCTCGAGCTCCTCGAGGACCGCTCCCGCCTTCGATTCCCGGGTCATGAGCGCGTGCACGATCGCGACCGTCGTCCCGACGGGCTCGACGCGCAGCATCAGGATCCGGCCTCCGGCGACGTCCCGGCCGCTCAATTGCTGGCGCAGCGCCTCGTAGGCCGCCGACAGCGCCGCCGCGTCCGCATGCCCCTGCCACACACCCGCCTGCCACGTGCACGCGGGGTAGACGAAATGCCGGGCGCAGGTGCCGGGCAGCGGCGAATGAAAGTCCTCGAAGTAGCGGCGGATGAGTTCCATCGGCCCCTTGAGATCCGCAAGCGCCGCTGGCCGCTCGCCGGCGTCCTGCTCCCGGGCGTCGTCCTCGGCGGTGGCCGACTCGGGGTCGGACTCGCGGGGTGCGCGCGGTACGCGGCCTCTGTCCCGCGGCGCGGCGCGCTGCGGCAGTAACGCCGGGACCGGCAGATCCGGGCGGTAGCGGGGAGCGGTGTCCGCCGCGGGCGCGGGCGCCTCGCGCGCGAGCGCGCCCAACAGCACCTCGCGCGCCCGCGCCAGTTCCCCGGCCGCGGCAGGCTCGACGGCGAGCACGCGAAGCGCGTCCGCCGTGCGCTCGAGGGCGCGTTCGGCGGCGCCCTGCAGGCTCGAAAGCGGCACGTTCGACGCCGCCGCGGTCGCACGCATCCAGCGCAGCAGCGCGGCTGCGACATTGCCCGCTTCCGCGCCGCTCGCCGGGCGCGGGGGCGGCTCGACGGCACCGAGCTCGGCGACGACGGCGCTCTTGAGTTCCTCGACGAGGATCCGCAACGCCGGCGCCTCGAGCGTGCGGGGCCGCGCATCCGCCGCGCCGCCGCCGAGCTCCACGAGCAGCAGGTCGCGCGTGAGGCGCACGCTGTCCGCGCCCGGCCCGTTCGGCAGGCGAGCGAGAACCTCGAGCACGCGCGCGTAAGCACGCTCGACGACGGCGGCGATGCGCTCGGGAGCCGCGCCCGTTGCGCTCGCGGCTAGACGCAGCCACGCCAGCAGGGAAACCGCGGCCTGGCGCGGGTCGTCGGTCGTCGCGGGCGCGGGGTCGAGGCGGGGCCCGGGCCCGAGCGTCACGACCGCGGCGGATAGGATTTCCTCGACGAGCAGGCGCAGCGCGGCAGCCGCGTCCGGCGCCGCAGCCCGCAAGGGCGCCGCGCGCGCGCCGCCGGCGGGTGCGGTGTCGGCACGCGCG
>JANXZZ010000294.1 GCA_025355245.1 Pseudomonadota bacterium
GCAGATTCTCTTGAAGCCCGCCGACGGCCACGTGAAGGTCGATGCCAAGAACCTCGACAAGTTCCTCGGCGTCAAGCGCTTCCGCTACGGCAAGGCGGAGGAGGCGAACCGCATCGGCCAGGTCACGGGGCTTGCGTGGACCGAAATGGGCGGCGAGCTCCTCACGATCGAGTCCGCCGTGGTCCCGGGCAAGGGCAAGCTCCAGTACACCGGCCAGCTCGGCGAGGTGATGCAGGAGTCGATCCAGGCCGCGATGACGGTGGTGCGCAGCCGCCAGGCGGTGCTCTCGCTCGAGCCCGACTTCTACCAGAAGAACGACGTGCACGTGCACGTGCCGGAAGGCGCGACGCCGAAGGACGGCCCGAGCGCCGGCATCGGCATGGCGACGGCGCTCGTCTCGACGCTGACGCGGATCCCGGTGCGCGCCGACGTCGCGATGACGGGCGAGATCACGCTGCGCGGCGAGGTGCTGCCGATCGGCGGCCTCAAGGAAAAGCTGCTGGCCGCGCATCGCGGCGGCATCGCGATGGTGCTGATCCCCTCCGAGAACGAGAAGGACCTCGCCGAGATCCCGGACAACATCAAGGACAAGCTCGAGATCCGCCCGGTGAAGTGGATCGACGAGGTGCTCGAGATCGCGCTCGAGAGGAGCCCGATGCTGCCGCGCGATCCGGTCCGGGATGCGGTGCGCGACCCCGACGGTGCACCGCCGACGACCGCGGCGTCCCGCCCGGCGCGACGGCCCAAAGGCAAGAGCCGCCCGGCCCCGGCCCACTAGCCGCGATCGCGTCGGGCCTCGGGGCCCGGGCCGGGAGGCGCCGGGGACATCGCGGGGCCTTTTCGGGGCCTCGCGGTTCTTTTCCAATCGAACCCAATCTAGTAAGCTGCCGGGCTCTCCTACGGGGTGCCCAGTGACGCGGGCGCGCCGCCGGAGGGGTCGGGTACGGGTGCTTAGCTCAGTTGGTAGAGCGTCGCCTTTACACGGCGAAGGTCGGGGGTTCGAGACCCTCAGCACCTACCAGGTTGGGGACAAGGGCGCCCGCTGTTGCGCTCGAGGTTCCTTGGGTTCTATGCGGAGTGGTAGTTCAGCTGGTTAGAATACCGGCCTGTCACGCCGGGGGTCGCGGGTTCGAGTCCCGTCCACTCCGCCAGTATTGATGACGGGGGTTCGCACTTCGGCGAGCCGTCCGACGAACGACGGCCGCGCTGACCCCGCGGCCGTTATTGCATGGGGAAGTGACGCACATGCTGCAGTGGATCAACGATCGGATGAAGGTGTTCGGGTGGCTGTTCATCGCCCCGCTCGCCGTCGTGTTCGTGTTCTGGGGCGTGCAGGGCATCGTGAGTTTCAGCACGCGCCAGGACAAGGGACTTTCCGTGAACGGCCAGGACGTGCCCGTCGAGCGGGTGCGCGAGGCTTACCAGCGCCAGCTCGCGCAGATGAACCGCATCTACCCGGACGAAGTGCCGGCGCAGGTGCGCACCGAGGCGCAGCAACGGCTGGTCGATGAGTACGTGAACACCGAGCTCGTCACCCAGAAGACCGACCAGCTGCGCTACGTCGTCACCGACAGCGACGTCATCGACTCGATCCACGCCTACGACGGCTTCCAGGTCGCCGGCAAGTTCGACCGCTCGGCCTACGAGGCGCTCTTGCGTGCGCAGGGCTACACGCCCCAGCGCTTCGAGATCGAGCAGCGGCAGCTGCTCAAGTCCCGCGCGCTCGAATCCGGCATCTTCATCTCGGCCTTCGCGACGCCCACCGACCTCGTGCGCGCGGCGGCCTTGAAGGGCGAGACCCGCGAGGCGGGCTACGCGGTGCTGCCGCTTGCGAAGTACGCGCCCGCGGCCAAGGCCGACGAGGCCGCGATCGCCGCCTACTACGAGAAGCACAAGGCCGAGTACATGACCCCGGAGAGCGTCAAGCTCGCCTACGTCGCGCTCACGGTCGGCGACGTCGCGCGCGACGTGACCGTCAATGATGCGGCGCTGAGCACGTACTTCGACACGGTCAGGGACCGCTACGTCGAGCCCGAGAAGCGCCACGCGCGCCACGTGCTGATCCAGCCGGGCAACGACGATGCCGCGGCCAAAAAGAAGGCCGAGGAGGTCTTTGCCGAGGCGCTGAAGCCCGGCGCCGATTTCGCCGCGATCGCCAAGAAATACTCGATGGACGCGGGCTCCGCCCAGCAGGGCGGCGACCTGGGCTGGGCCGAGAAGGGCTTCTTCGTCGCGCCCTTCGCCGATGCCGTGTTCGCGATGAAACCGGGCGACATCAAGGGGCCGGTCAAGACCGAGTTCGGCTGGCACGTGATCAAGCTCGAGGAAATACAGCCCGGCGTCAGCAAGAAGTTCGAGGACGTGAAGGCGGAGCTCGAGCCCGACTACCGCAAGGTCGAGGGCGAGAAGCGCTTTGGCGAGAAGCAGGAGCAGATCGAGCAGCTTGCGTTCGAGCAGAACGACAGCCTGGCGCCGGTCGCCAAGGCGCTCGGCCTCAAGATCGCCGAAGTCCCGGTGTTCTACCGCGGACTCCCCGGCAATGCGCTCGCGGCGAGCCCGAAGGTCCTGCAGGCGGCGTTCGGCGCCGATGTGCTCGGCGGCCAGAACAGCAAGGCGATCGAGCTCGCACCCGGCAACGTGGTCGTGGTGCGTTCGACCGAGCACAAGCTGCCGGCGCAGGAGCCGCTCGAGACCGTGCGCGCGGCCGTGACCGCGGCGGTCAAGCACGAGTCCGCGCTCGCGGCGGCGAAGGCGGCCGCCGCGACGCTCGCGAAGTCGCTTGAGGGTGGCACTGCCTGGGATCAGGCGCTGAAGCCGATCGGCACGGTCGCGCCGCCGGCGCCCGCGGCGGCGACGCCCCCCGCGAAGCCCGCGAAACCGGCCGCGCCCGATGCGATCGTGCTGACGCCGGCGAGGTTCATCGGCCGCGCCGAGAAGGACGTGGCGCCCGAGCTGGTGCGCGCAGTGTTCTCGGCTGCGGCCCCGGTGGCCAACTCGCGCAGCGTCGGCAGCGTCAGCCTCGCGAACGGCGACGTCGCGGTGTTTTCGGTGACGGCGGTGAAGCCGGGCGCGCTCGCGGCGGAATCGGCCGAGGATCGGCGTGCGCTCGAGGGTGCGGCCGCGGATTCGGACTTCGCGACCTACCTCAGCGTGATGCGCTCGCACGCGGACATTCACTACAGTCCGTCGCTATTCGAGTAGCCCTGACGGGACTCGGACGCGCCGGAACGGCTCAAGGATCGCCCCGAGTGCAGAACCCCTCGCCGTTCGTTGAGTCCTCAGGTCGTCCGCACAGCGGATTGCGGGCGGCGGCGCTCGTGATCGTGCTCGCCGCGATCGCGACACCCGCCATCGCGCAGGTCGCCTCCGAAGGGAAGGGGATACTGACCGTGCAGGTTGGCCAGGGGTCCTTCCCCGCGGGCGGTATCGCCGAGCAGGTCGCGAACCCAGGAGTCTTGGTTTCGAGC
>JANXZZ010000300.1 GCA_025355245.1 Pseudomonadota bacterium
TGGCGCTCACGGCTCAGCAAGGTGTTGATCAGCGTTCAAGTTGTCGCGCTTGCGCGTTAATTTCGTCAACTCGGAGGATCGCTCCGGCGGTTGTCGGTGAGTCGGTGGCGACAACCACGGCGACGGCTTACACGGGCGTCACGGCCACGGCGTTTGACGGCTCGTCGACGTTCGCGATTACCCCAAACGGCGGCACGGCGACCACGATTGCCGGGTCCGCGAACTTCACCGGCACTCTTGCGGGCCAGACCTCCGACAGCGCCTACGCGAAAGCCGCGGCGATCAATGGCTCGGGCATCACGGGCGTGACGGCGAGCGCCGGCAACGCGCTTGACCTCGGCAAGCTCGCCGGCGGCAACTTCGTCGCCATCACGGGCAACGCCGGCGGCACGCAGGACTACAACCTGCAGATCAACGGCGTCTCGGCGCTCGACAGCGGCAACGTGACCGGTGCCGGCACCGTCACCATCGCCGCCGCGATCACGCAGATCAACGGCGTCAGCGCGCAGACCGGTGTCATCGCATCGCAGGACTCCACGGGCGGCCTGGTGCTGACCGCGGTCGACGGCCGCAACATCACGCTCGCCGAGACCGTGACCGGTGCCGGCACCTCGACCACGGCCGGCGTCGTCACCTCGGTGCTGTCGACCACGACGGCGACGGCAGCGGCCAGTCCCGCGGCGGGCACGACCTCGGCCGTCTATCGCGGTCAGGTCACGCTGCAGTCGAACGCGAGCCTGCAGCTGTCGGCCGGTGCGCAGACAGCCCTCGCCTTCGCCTCCTCGAACCAGCAGGCTGCGGGCAGCCTTGCGTCCCAGAACGTGTTGACGGTGTCCGGTGCCAACGACGCGATCCTCTCGGTCGACTCGGCGCTGACCTCGATCGACGCGCTGCGCGGTACCTTCGGTGCCATCGAGAACCGCTTCGGATCGGCGATTGCGAGCCTCGGCACGACGACCACGAACCTGACGGCTGCTCGCAGCCGAATCCAGGACGCGGACTTCGCCGCCGAAACCTCGAACCTGACCCGCGCGCAGATCCTGCAGCAGGCCGGTACGTCGATCCTGGTGCAGGCCAACGCACTGCCGCAGGGCGTGCTGAAGCTGCTGCAGTAAGTCGAGGTTGAATAGTCCGGCTTCACGAGGAGGCCGCCGCAGAGTTCGAGCCATCGACGGATGATTCCGCCTCAGCACGGTGCCCCGGGCATGGATAGCCCGGGCAGCTGGGGCGGATTTTCAGGCCGTCGACCCTGTCCGAAGGACAGAGGGGTCGCACGTGGCGAATGTCATTATTTCGGTCGGGCCGGCGACGCCGGTTCCGGCCCCACCCGTGACGGGGGGCACCGTGCTCCCCGGCGCGCGTTCGGTTCCAGTGCCGGCGATTGCGCCGGTGGCTCCCGTGCCGGAGGTCGGTTCGGGCGGCAATCGTTCGCCGTCGAGCGGTGATCCGCTGCCGGCAGCGGCTGCCGCGGCGCAGCCCGACGTCTTGCAGCTGAAGGCGGCGGTCGCCGGAGTGAACAGGTTCCTGCGCGACAGCCAGCGCCAGATGCTGTTCCAGTTCGACCCGCACAGCGGCAAGGAGTCGGTGACGATCGTCAACCCCGCGACGGGCGAGGTGATTCGACAGATTCCGTCCAGCCAGGTGTTGTCGACGGCCAACAGCCTGCAGCAGGCCGGCATACTGCTGCCGGGACTGTTCATCGACGTCGACGCCTGAGGTGCGAGGTCCGCGCGCGGCGCGGTGGTACGGATTTTGCTTGCTAGTCCGTTGAAGCGCGAGAAACCATGAGCAGCACCATTTCATCCACGCCGTCGACGACGAGCAGCTCGCCGTCCAGCATCGGCCAGACGGCCCTGACCGATCTCGGGGGCCAGGGCACGATCACCTCGACCGGCCTCGGCTCCGGGCTCGACATCAACAGCATCGTCCAGCAGCTCATTGCGGCGGAGGGCGCGGGGCCGAAGAAGCTGCTGACGGCGCAGCAGACCGGCTTTCAGGCGAAGATCTCCGCCTACGGCAAGTTGCAGGCGGGCATCTCCGGCGTGCAGGCGGCTCTCGCGAGCCTGTCGACGCCGCAGCAGTTCGAAGGGACGCTGGCCACGGTCGCCGACAAGACGGTCGCGAGCGCGACCACGGACTCGACCGCGAGTGCCGGCAACTACACGCTGGCGGTCACCCAGCTCGCCACCGGCGCCAAGCTCGAATCCGGTCACTATGCGAGTTCCACGACCGTCATCGGCACCGGCACACTCAACGTCAGCGTTGGCACGAAGTCCTTTGCCGTCGTCATCAATTCGACCAACAACACGCTCTCGGGCATCACCTCGGCGATCAACGCCGCCGCGGCCGGCACGGGTGTCACCGCGACGCTGGTCACGGCGAACGACGGCGTTCGCCTGGTGCTGAGCGGGGCGACGACCGGCGCCGCCAACGCGCTCACCGTCACGCAGTCCGGCGGCGACGGCGGACTCGCGGGCCTGGTCTATGACCCCGCCAATCCGCTCACCAACAGGCTCACGCAGCTGCAGGGTGCGCAGGATGCGATCGTCGCGATCGACGGCAATTCCTTCAACAGCGCCAGCAACGTCGTTACTGGCCTCATCACTGGCGTCGTGCTCAACCTTACCGGCACCACGGCCACCGGCGTGACGACGCCGCTGACCGTCGCCGCCGACCAGTCGGGCGCGCAGACGGCGGTGCAGACGTTCATTTCGAGCTACAACACGCTGGTGCAGAGCGTATCGGCGCTGTCGAGCTACAACGCGAGCACCGGCGCCGCGGGCCCATTGCTCGGCGACTCGCTGCTCAGCGACTTCGTCAACCAGGTCAACGAGGCGATCGACTCCTCGGTCAAACTGCCGGCCGGCGCGCCCTTCAACACGCTCGCGGGCCTCGGCATCGTCGCCAACGCCGACGGCACGCTGACGGCCAACTCGACGACCATCAACGCGGCCTTCACCAACAACTTCGCGGCCGTCGCGCAGGTCTTCTCCGGCACGGGCGGCATCGGCACCAAGCTATCGAGCATCCTGACGCAGTACGTGCAGGCCGGCGGCGTGCTCGCAAACGCGAACACGACGCTCCAGGCGGGCCTGTCGAACGTCGCCAAGGAAACGACCGCGCTCAACCAGCACCTCGCGACGCTGCAGAACACGCTGCTCACCCAGTACAACGCGATGGACCTGCTGGTGTCGCAGCTGAAGAGCACGGGCACCTCGCTGCAGGCGCAGCTGGATTCGATTTACTACCCGGGCAAGTCGAGTACCGCCATCCCCTAAGCCTCGCCAATGACGGAGTTGAGTGAACATGAGTGTTGCCGCAGAACAGGCGCTTAAGAACTACCACTCGGTGCGGGCGCATTCGACCGTCGCGGCGGCCGATCCGCACCGCCTCGTGCAGCTCATGCTCGACAACATCCTGCAGCGCATCGCCGCCGCGGGCGGCCACCTCGAACGCGGCGAAACGGCGCGCAAGGGCGAGCAGATCTCCAAGGCGATCGCCGTGATCGGCGCCCTCTCGGGCAGCCTCAACCTCGAGGCCGGCGGCGAGATCGCCAAGAATCTGCAGGCGCTCTACGAGTACTGCACGGTGCGCCTCGTCCAGGCGAACGCCCGGAACGAGCCCGAGGGCTTCGACGAGGTCATGAAGCTGGTGCGCACGATCAAGGAAGGCTGGGACGGCATCGGCGCCGAGGTCCGGCCCGCGACCCCGGAGGCCGCCCGATGAGTGCAGTCCTCAAGGACGCCGCCACTGACCGTTCGGCCGACCTCGACCGCCTGCTCGCGATCACGCAGGCGCTACGCGCGGGATTCGAGCGCGACGAGTGGGCGGGCGCGGGCGACCTCGAGGCCGAACGCCGCGCGATCATCGAGCGCGTTTTCGACGAGCGCCCGACGGTCGCGGAGCTGCCGCGACTGACGGCGACGCTGCGCGAGGTGGTGCGCCTCAACGAGGAGCTGATCGGCCTCGCCGAGCACCGCCGCCGCGCGCTCGGCCGCCAGATCGATACCGCCGCGCTCGGCAACCGTGCCGGACAGGCCTACCGCATGGAAAGTGGGACGGCGCGCGGCCCGCGGCTGTGAGCGGTCACTTCGAGGGGCTCGGCTACGCGGACACGCTGCCGCTGGGCTTTGAGCGCCTCGCGACGCTGCCGGACGGCGCGGTCCTCGCGGGCATCAACCAGGAGACCCAGCAGGTGCTGGTGGCGGACGCCTCGCTTGACGACCAGCGCCCGCACACCGAGAAGAAGACCGACGAGGAGCACGAGCTCGCCGAGGATCTGCAGCGCGTCGAGTTCAAGGTCAACGTATTGATCCAGCTGGTCGCGCAGCTGCTCAATCGCGGCGGCACGCTGCCGCCGGTCCGCAGCCTGCGCCTGCACGCCAACGGGCTCGAATGGCTGCTGGCGGGCGAGCAGGTGCTGCCGGGCGTCGGCCTCGTGTCGCTGCACGTGAGCCGGCATTTTCCGCAGCCGCTGCGGCTTCCCGGTCGCATCGCCGGCACGCACGAGGACAAGGAAGGCACCTGGCTGCGCTTCGTGTTCGAGGGTCTCACGCCCTCGGTCGTCGAGCTCATGGAGCGCCTCGTGTTCCGCCATCACCGGCGTCTGGTTGCCGGCACGCGCAGCTCGCCGCGGGGTTAGTGCCCTGGTCGGGTGCAGCGTTTTGATGCGCTCGAACTAAGGGTGCGAATGACCGTCCTTTAGGGGCTTCCCCGAAATCAATTCCGGGGCCCTGACCTATACCGAGTCGCCCCCAGATTCCTTAGCATCTGTCGCTAAGCAAAGACACATAAATTGATTCAGGTGCTTACGACGACAAGCTAGAACGCGGCTGCAGTGACCGCAGCGCGAGGCCGCAGGGCCGAGGGACACCCAAGGGTGGGGGACAGAAAGGTCTTAGTGGTCGAGCCGAACGCGGCTCGCGCGCTTGAATGGCAGGCGGCGCTGCAGTTCCTCGACTGCGATGCGGATACCGTCGGCGACTTCGACGACGTCGACTGGCCGCTGCCGGGTGCCATGGACTGGTGCGCGGTACTGGTCGGCGCCAGCGTCTCGCGCACCCACCTCAAGGCACTCGCCGAGCGCAGCTGCGCCTACTCGGCGCCGCTGCCGCTCCTGATCGCCAATCCCGATGTCGAACTCACCGGCCTCGGCAATGCGAGCGGCGTGCGCGTGCACATGCCGGTGCGCTACCGCGAGCTCTCCGAGGCCCTGGTGCAGGCGGCGTCTCTGAGCGCCCGCCCGCACGTGGTACCGCCGCTCCTGTCGATGTTCCGGCC
>JANXZZ010000344.1 GCA_025355245.1 Pseudomonadota bacterium
TCGCTGTGCGTCTCTGCCCGAAAGACACTGGCTCGGCACGCGGCGTAACGGCGGGGGGTCGGTCATGAAGTGAGCTGCAAGCAAGACACAAGCGCGATCACGGCAACGCGCCGGCTCGAGAGCGGCAGCGACGCGCGTCTCGGCCAGCGACTCCGAGCCGTCCGGCTCCACGCGGGCGGGTCGCGGTGTCGCGGCAGCCTCTGAACACGGAGGCGCTTTCACGGTCCGGCCGGTGCGGCAAGGCGACATTGCGGCCATCACTGCCCTGGATGCCCGCATCACTTCACTCGGCAAGGGACCCCATTGGCAGGAGCTCTTCGAGCGGGGCAGCAAGCTGCGCCAGCCAGGGCAATTCTTTCTGGTAGCGAGCGCGCTCGGCGATGCCAGGCAAGTCCTTGGGTTCATCGTGGGCGAGATCCGCGCGTGGGAGTTCGGCTCTGCGCCGTGCGGCTGGGTGTATGCCATGTCGGTGGATCCGGATGCGCGCCAGCATGGCATCGGCGAGGGGCTGCTAGATGCCATCGCCGCCGAGTTCAGTCGCTCGGGCGTAACGAAGATGCGCACGATGGTTGCCAAGCATAACCCGCTGCCGATGCTGTTCTTCCGCGCCGAGGGCATGATGGCCGGGCCGTATATCCAGCTTGAGAAGGACCTGACGTGATCGGCCCCGGACTGCGCGCCGGCGGCACGTACGGTCGGCGCGACGAGCGCGGACACGCTCGATGAGACTGCAGATCTCCACTCAGCTGGCCATCTTTGCGATGCTCGAGCTCGTCGCGCATCCCGAGCGACAGCTGACGGTCGCCGAAATCGGCGCAAAGTACGCCGTATCCAATCATCACCTGGCGAAGGTGATGCACGTGCTGGGTCGGGCTGCTCTCGTGCGTTCCATCCGTGGGGCTGGTGGCGGCTATCAGTTCTCCGGCAACGCGAGGCGCACGACACTGCTCGACATCATCGAGCTGTTCGAGACGGTCGGCCCCACGGGTCAGGACCCGGGCGCGCCGGGCGAGGGAACGAGCGAAGGCCGGGCGCTACATGTGGTGCTGGGCGAGATCGACGACACGGCCCGCGCCACGCTCGGCTCGATCACGCTGTCGACACTGCGCGGGCTGGTGGATCGGCATCAGACCTAGGACGCGGGGGGCGCCGCACGCCCCGGACCGAGCGGCCGGCAGCAGCGCGTCGATTCCGCCGCAGGGCCGGTGGCAGGCCGGTCCGAGCACGTTGCATCGCGTGCTACCTTGTGGCCTCGTTGCCCGGCGAACGCGCCGGAGCGCAATGGAAGCGAGGGCGCCTTCCGATGTCTGCCACGGGGCCTTCAGAGCGTGATCGGGCGCACGCCGTCGCATGCGGGTTCGATCCCGAGCGCCTGCCCGATTCGTTCTTCGCCGACCCCTACCCGACCTACACGGCCCTCCGGACGCTCTCGCCCGCGCATCGCTGCCCGGATGGCAGCCTCTTTCTCACGCGCTACGCCGACCTCGATGCCATTTACCGCGATCGCGGGCATTTCAGCGCCGACAAGAAAGTGGTGTTCGGCGCCAAGTTTGGCGTCGGCTCGCCGCTTTATGCCCACCACACGACGAGCCTCGTGTTCAACGATCCGCCCTACCATACGCGGGTGCGACGCCAGATTACGGGCGCGCTGTCGCCGGCGGCGATCAAAGCGATGGAGCCGGGCCTCGCGGCCCTGATCACGTCCCTGTGCGACGCGGCCGAATCGAAGGGCCGGTGTGACCTGGTCGAGGACTTCGCCGCCGCGATCCCGGTCGAGGTCATAGGAAATCTGCTCGGCGTACCGCGCGAGGTGCGCGGCCCGCTCCGCGGATGGTCGCTCGCAATCCTCGGTGCGCTCGACCCGGCGCCTGCACCGGAGGCCCTGGAGCGCGGACACCGCAGCGTCTGCGAGTTTCTCGAGTTTACGCGCGCACTGCTCCTAGAGCGCAGGCGCCACCTGCGCGGTCACGACGATCTCCTGAGCCGGCTGATCCGGGACGAGACCGGCGGCGACCCGCTGACCGAGGAGGAACTCCTGCACAACTGCATCTTTCTCCTGAACGCAGGCCACGAGACCACGACCAACCTGATCAGCAATGGGCTGTACCTGATGCTGACCCATGACGATGCGAGACGGCGGCTCGCGGCCGAACCGGGGCTCGTCGCGGCCACGATCGAGGAATGCCTCCGCTACGAAAGTCCGAACCAGTTCGGGAACCGCATGGTCGTCGCACCGGTCGCGATCGGTGGCCGCCAGCTCGAGCCCGGGACCTATCTCACGCTCTGCATCGGTGCCGCGAACCGCGATCCGGCCGAGTTTCCCGAACCCGCGAGCTTCGATATCGGCCGCGCTCCGAATCGACACCTCGCCTTCGCGGCCGGTGCCCACGCCTGCGCCGGCATGTCCGTCGCGCGCCTCGAGGGCCAGCTGGCGATTCCCGAATTCCTGCGGCGGTTCCCGCGCGCGCGCCTTCTCGATGGCGCCCAACGCCATCGTCGGGCCCGGTTCCGTGGCTTCGCGCGCCTGCCGGCGGCGCTCGAGTAGCGGCGCGTGCGCGCGCGGCTGGTGTTGTTCCTGGCCGCGATCGGGGGCTTCTTGCCGCTGGTCACGGATGGCTTCCTGGCGGCCGTGCGGCCGATGATGGCCGAGCTCCATACCGATGTTCAGGGTGCGCAGCTGGCGATCAGCCTCGCCCTCGCCGGCTTCGCCTGCGCACAGCTGATCGTCGGCACGGCCGCCGACCGCTTCGGTCGCCGGCCGGTGCTGATCGTGGCCATCTGTGTCTTCGCGTTCGCCTCGATCGGCGTCGCGGCCTCGCCGTCGCTCGGCCTGGTGCTCGCCTTTCGATTCCTGCAGGGCGTGAGCGCCGCAGCGGGACCCGTGCTCATGCGCGCGGTGGTCCGCGATCTGTGCAGCCGTGTCGAGGGAGCGCGAGTGCTGAGTCTCCTCGGCATGGGACTCGCAGTCGTGCCGCTCGTGGTGCCGATCGTCAACGCGCGGGTTGTGGTCGCCTTCGGCTGGCGCGCGACGCTCGTCGTCTATGTCCTCTACCTCGCCGCCACGCTCGCGATGGCGATCGGCTGGTTCCGCGAGACGCTCGCGGCACCGGATCCATTGGCGCTGTCGCCCGGCGACCTGCTGCGCGTGATGGGTAGTGCGCTGCGTCACCCGCAGGCGCTCGCTTACATGCTGTGCTGTATGTTCGGCTACGCGGGGCTCGCGGTCTGGATCTCGTCCGCGCCCCATCTGGTATCGGGCTACTTCGGGCAGCCCCCCGAGCGCTTCGGGATCTACTGGGCGATACCGGTCGCCACCTACGTGGTGGGGGGCTACGTCAGCGCGCGCGCTCTGCGGACGTACTCGAGCGAAACGCTGCTCAAGGGAGGAGTGGTCGCCCTGGTGGCAGCCGGTGCCGCCCTGCTGCTGCTCGCGCACGGGCCTGTGGCGTTGAATGCGTTCGTGGCTGCCGTCGGACTCTACAACTTCGGCTGGGCGATCGTGCAGCCACAAGCGCAGGTCGGCGCGCTCTCTTTCTTTCCCCGGCAGGCCGGCCGCGTGTCGGCCGTCCTCGGCTTCCTGCAGATGCTGGGCGGCGCGGGGATCGGGCTGCTCTTCGGTTACCTGCACGACGGTACACCGCAGGCCGCTGCAATCCTCATTGCCGCCTCCGCGCTGGCGACGATGGTCGCCAGTGTGGTCCTTGCCGCGCGCCGGTCGGCGCTCAGCGCCTGAATTGCCGCAGCGAGGGAGCGCTCCAGCATGCAGAGCATCTTCGGCACGGCCCGCTGGCTGCCGCTTGGCGTGCTCGCGATCGCGCTCGTTGGCGCCTGTGGCCGGCACCCGGCGCCGGCGGCTCCGAGTCAGCCTCCCCGGACGGCGCCCGGCAGCGTGACGGCGGAGCGGCTCGTGCACGCGGCGCGCGAACCCGGCGAGTGGCTGACCCCGGGCGGAGGCCCCGCGGGCGCTTATCACTCCGGGCTTCGGGAGCTCAATGCGACCAACGTGTCGCGCCTCGGCTTCGCGTGGGAATACGCCCTCGGTACGCGGCGGGGTCTCGAGGCGACGCCGGTCGTCGTCGACGGCGTCATGTACGCGTCGGGCAACTTCGGCCGCGTCTATGCAGTCGATGCGGCGACCGGGCAGGAGCGGTGGGTCTATGACCCCGAAGTCGATGGCCAGTGGGGGCGCTACGCCTGCTGCGACGCGGTCAACCGCGGCGTCGCAGTCTGGCAAGGCCGCGTCTACGTCGGTGCGCTCGATGGCTACCTGCACGCGATCGACGCGGCGACGGGTCGCCGGATCTGGAAGGTCGACACGCTGCCGGAGCGCAGCCCGCAGCACCCGTACACGCTGTCCGCGGCCCCGGTGATCGCTGGCGACCGAATCATCGTCGGCAGCGCCGGAGCGGACTTCGCCGGCGTGCGCGGCTACGTCGCGGCCTATGACGTCGCGAGCGGAGCGTTCCGATGGCGCTTCTACACGGTGCCGCGCGACCCGCGAGCGGGACCGCAGGACCAGCCGCATCTCGAGAAGGCGCTCGCGAGCTGGGATCCGCGCCATCGCTGGGAGGCGGGAAGCGGCGCGACGGTCTGGGACGGGATCAGCTACGACCCCGACCTGCAGCTCGTCTACATCGGCACCGGTAACGGTGCGCCGTACAACATCAAGGAGGGCGGTCGCAAGGGCGGCGACGATCTCTACGCCGCGGCCATCGTCGCGATCCATGCCGGCAGCGGCGAGCTTGCCTGGTACTACCAGACGACGCCGGGAGATCGCTGGGACTACGACAGCACGCAGAAGATGATCTTCGCCGAGCTCGATCTCGGCCACGGGCCGCGCAACGTGCTGATGCAGGCCGCCAAGAACGGCTTCTACTACGTACTCGATCGTGCAACCGGCGAGGTCCTCGCGGCCCACAACTACGCGTACGTCAACTGGACGCTCGGCCTCGATCCGGGGACGCATCGGCCGCGCCCGAACCCGCGCGCCGAGTACGCGACACAGCCGCGGCTAATCTTCCCGGGCATGCCCGGAGCGCACAACTGGCAGCCGATGTCCTACGACCCCGGGGCGAAGCTCGCATTCATCCCGACGATCGAGGAGCCGATGATCTATCTCGATTCGGGCAGGCGTCCCGCGGGACTCATCGAGGGTACGTTTACCGTGCCGGGATTCCCGCCGGAGGTTTACGATCCGGCCGCCATGGCGAGCCTGTTCGGTTCGCTGCCGCCGCTCGAGTCGCTCAAGGCAGGCATCCCGGCGCCCGCCGCCACGCGCGGCTTCCTGCGCGCGCTCGATCCCGTGACCGGGAAGATCGCCTGGCAGCAGCCGTCCGCGACCGGGTGGGACGGCGGCGTGCTCTCGACGGCGGGTGGCCTGGTCTTCCAGGGCGATGCGCTCGGCCAGCTCAACGTCTACGCCGCGGACTCGGGCCGGCTGCTCATGCGCATCGAGCTCGGCAGCTCGGTGATGGCGGCACCGATGTCCTACAGCATCCGCGGCGAGCAGTACGTGGCACTCCTTGCCGGCTACGGCGGTGGCCCCATGGGCTTGCCGTTCCCGGCGCAGAGTGCCGCCTACCGCTACGGCAACGCCGGACGGATCATTGCACTGAAGCTCGGCGGCGGCGCGGTGCCGAAGCCCGCCCCGATTGCGGACCTGCCGTTCGCCGAGCCGCCCCCGCGACCCACGGCCGTGAGCCGGGTGGCACACGGCGAAGTGCTCTACAACCGCTACTGCTCGCGCTGTCATGTGTTCGGCCGCGGCGTGCTGCCCGACCTGAGGCGCATGACGGCGGCGACCCACGGGCTGTTCAACGCGATCGTCCTCGACGGCGCCTACGCGGCGAAAGGCATGGCGCGCTGGGACGATGTGCTGACCGGCGACGAGACCGAGGCGATCCACGCATACCTCATCGAGCAGGCGTGGCAGGCGTACGAGGCGGAGCGCGCAGTCCCGTAAGGACGAGCGGTGCATCAATGGTGCCCGGCCGCCCGGAGCCTACCTGGCGGCAGCGCAGCTGTCGGTCGGCGTCTCAGGCCTTGCCGTGGCCGCGCAGGAACGCGAGCAGTGCGGCGAAGTAGCGGCCCTGGTCGTCGTACATCGACATGTGGCTGCCGTTCTCGCAGACGACCGCGCGCGCGCGCGGCATCAGCCGGCTCATCTTCTCGATCTGGGCCGGCGCCATCGTGTCGTGCCGGCCGACGAGCAGCAGCGTCTCGACGCTGATTCGGCCGAGATCGTTCCAGCGGTCCCAGTCCTTGTAGTTGCCGACGATGTTGAACTCGTCGGGCCCCTGCATCGTCTCGTAGACCTGGTCGTTCATGAATCGCATCGTGCGCTCGAGCGGCTCGGGCCACGGCTCGAGCCGGCAGAAGTGCCTCTGGTACAGGGTCGTCCTGAGCAGCTCCTGGTACTGCGGCGCGTGATAGTCGTGACGGGCCTCGAAGAGCTCCATCTTCGTCAGCACGTCGGCCGGCAGCTTCGCACGCAGTAACCTCGCATGCTCGACGTACGCCGCGGTGCTCGCCGTCATGTTCGACACGACCAGCGCGGCGAGATGCTGCTGGTACTTGAGCGCGTACTCCATCCCGAGCAGGCCACCCCACGAGTGGCCGAACAGCACGAAGCGCTCGAGCCCGAGCGCGCGCCGCACCTGCTCGACCTCCTCGCGGTAGCGGTCGATGGTCCACAGGGACGGATCGTCGGGCTTGTCCGAGAATCCGCAGCCGAGCTGGTCGTAGTACCAGAACGTGAACTCGCTGCGCGGCAGGAACTCCTCGAAACACTCGAGGTAGTAGTGCGACATGCCCGGCCCGCCGTGCAGCGTCAGCACCGGGATGGGCCCGGTGCCGACCTGCCTGACCCAGACGTCGTAACGGCCGTCGATCCGGATCGTGCGGGCGCCGCCCGTGCGGACGCCGTCCTTGCGGCCGTTTGCGAGAGGCAGCGCGAGCGTGCCCTTGCCGTTGCCAGCGGCGCTCGTCGCGCTCAGGGCGGCGATCGGCGCAGCCGCCGCCGCTGCGCCCGCTCCCAGGAAGCCGCGCCGCGAAATGCTGCCCGGCACCACCGCTACCCCCTGCCGCTCCGGCCGCTCAGAATTTCATCCGGAACTCGAGACCGACCGTCCGCGGCGCATTCACGACGAGCCGCGGGCGCCCGACCGTCTCGGCCGCGAGCGAGCGGTTGTCGCCGAGATTCGCCTCTGTGTTCGCGA
>JANXZZ010000219.1 GCA_025355245.1 Pseudomonadota bacterium
CGTTTCCTGCACGACGCGGCCGCCGTCCTCGATCAATTCGACCTGCCGGCGAATCTCGAATTCGATGGCCTGCTGCATGAAGCGGAAGCTGTTGAGGTTCTTGATCTCGCAGCGGGTGCCGAGCTTGGCGTCACCCATCGGCCGCACCGACACGTTGGCGTCGCAGCGGAAGCTCCCTTCCTGCATGTTGCCGTCGCAGATGCCGATCCACACCACCAGCGCGTGCAGCGCCTTCGCATACGCGACCGCCTCGTCGCTGCTGCGCATGTCCGGCTCCGACACGATCTCGAGGAGCGGCGTGCCGGCGCGATTCAAGTCGATGCCGGTCATGCCGTGATAGTCCTCGTGCAGCGACTTGCCGGCGTCTTCTTCCAGATGCGCGCGGGTGAGGTTGACCACCTTGTCGCCGCCAGGCATGGCGACGGTCAGCGAGCCGCCCTGCACCACCGGAATCTCGTACTGGCTGATCTGGTAGCCCTTGGGCAGGTCGGGATAGAAGTAGTTCTTGCGCGCGAAAACGGAGCGCGGCGCCACCGTCGCGCCGGTCGCGAGACCGAACTTCACGGCCATGTGCACGGCCTCGCCGTTCAGCACCGGCAGCACCCCCGGGTAGCCGAGGTCGACGAGGCTGGCCTGGCTGTTGGGCGCCGCGCCATAGGCAGTGGCCGACGACGAGAAGATCTTCGACTTCGTCGCGAGCTGCGCATGGATCTCGAGGCCGATCACGACCTCCCATCCCTCTCGTCCGGCAGTGGTCGGCGTCACGGCGCGCCTCAGGCGTAGGACGCGGGCACGCGTCGGTGGAAATCGGTCTCGCGCTGGTAGGCGTGCGCGGCGGCCAGCAGGCGGCTCTCGCCGAAGTGCGGCCCGATGAGCTGCAAGCCTACCGGCAGGCCGCCGGCGAAGCCGCAGGGGACCGACATGGCCGGCACGCCCGCGAGGTTCGCGCCGATCGTGTAGATGTCGTTGAGGTACATCGTGATCGGATCGTCGATCTTGGCGCCGATGTCGAAGGCGGTGGTCGGCGAGGTGGGGCCGACGAGGATGTCGACCGTACCGAAGGCGCTGCGAAACTCGGCCGCGATCAGGCTGCGAACCTTCTGCGCCTTGAGATAGTAGGCATCGTAGTAGCCCGCCGAGAGCACGTAGGTCCCGGTCATGATGCGGCGCTTCACCTCCGCGCCGAAGCCCTCGCCGCGCGAGCGCTGGTAGAGGTCGAGGAGATCGCGCGGGTCCTTGCAGCGATGGCCGAAGCGCACGCCGTCGAAGCGCGACAGGTTCGAGGAGCACTCGGCGGGCGCCACGACGTAGTAGGTCGGCACCGACAGCGGCAGGTTGGGGCAGCTCACGTCGACGAGCGTCGCGCCGAGCTTGCCGAGCTGATCGATCGCGGCGCGCACCAGGGCGCCATTCTCTGAGTCGAGGCCCTGGCCGAAGAATTCCGAGACGATGCCGATGCGCACGCCCTTGAGGGGCGCGCCGAGCTCGGCAAGGTAGTCCGGGACCGCGGCATCGATGCTGGTCGAGTCGCGGGGGTCGAAGCCCGCCATCGTGCGCAACAGGAGCGCGCAGTCCTCGGCCGTGGTCGCGAGGACGCCGGCCTGGTCGAGGCTCGAGGCGAAGGCGATCAACCCGTGGCGCGAGACCCGCCCGTAGGTCGGCTTGATGCCGGAGACTCCGACCAGCGCGGCGGGCTGGCGGATCGAGCCGCCGGTGTCGGTGCCGGTTGCGACCGGCGCGAGGCGTGCCGCCACGGTCGCCGCCGAACCGCCCGAGGAGCCGCCCGGGACCTTGCGCAGATCCCAGGGGTTCCTGACCGGCCCGTAGTGGCTGGTCTCGTTCGAGGAGCCCATCGCGAACTCGTCCATGTTCGTCTTGCCGAGCATGACCGAGCCGGCCGCGGCGAGGCGCTCCACGACCGTCGCGTCGTACGGGGCGATAAAATTGTCGAGCATCCGCGATCCGCAGGCGGTGCGGATGCCATCGGTGCAGAAAATGTCCTTGTGCGCCAGCGGAATGCCGTTCAGGGGCCCTGCCTGGCCGGCCGCACGGGCGTCATCCGCGCGCCGCGCATCGGCAAGGGCGCGCTCGGCCGTCACGGTCACGAAGGCGTTCAGGGCCGGGTTCGCGGCCTCGATGCGCTTCAGGAAGTGCTCCGCGAGCTCGACCGCCGAGAACTGCTTGGCACCGAGCCCGGCGAGCAGCTCGGTCACCGAGGCGCTGTGCAGGCTCACTCGATCACCTTTGGGACGATGTAGAGCCCGGCGGCGACCTGGGGGGCATTGCCCTGGAACTTCTGGTGCTGGTCGCGCTCAGTGACTAGGTCCGGACGCAGCCGCTGGACCTCGCCCGGCAGCGGGTGGGCCATCGGTTCGACCGAGCCCACGTCGGCGGCGTTCAGCTGCTCGACGAAGCTCAGGATCTTCGACAGGCTTTCGACGTAGACCGGCAGTTCCTGCTCGGTGATTTCGAGGCGCGCGAGGCGGGCAATTCCCTCAACGTCGGTACGGGTCAGGCTCATGGGTGGGGCGCCGCGACGGGCTTAAAAAAATCCTTATCAATCATACACGTCGCCTTGTGAATTGTCGTGCTCGTTGATAGATTACCGCAGCTTCCATAGCGGGCCGCGAGGCCTGCGACGGGAGGATGACCCTCCTCTCCCAGATTGCTCACTGAGAACCTATGTTCAAGAGCCTGCGCGGCTATTTTTCGAATGACGTTTCCATCGACCTCGGCACGGCGAACACACTTATCTACGTTCGTGGCAAAGGCATCGTGCTCAACGAGCCTTCCGTCGTCGCGGTACGCGACGAACCCGCACGCGGTGGCAAGACCATCGTCGCGGTCGGCGCGGAGGCCAAGAACATGCTCGGCCGCACGCCCGGCCACATCACCGCGGTGCGACCGATGAAGGACGGCGTGATCGCCGACTTCACCTACACCGAGAAGATGCTGCAGTACTTCATCAACAAGGTGCACGGCAACCGCTTCCTGCGGCCGAGCCCGCGCGTGCTCGTGTGCGTGCCGTACGGCTCGACCCAGGTC
>JANXZZ010000016.1 GCA_025355245.1 Pseudomonadota bacterium
GCTTGGGGTACGCGCGATCGACCCATCGACGGTCGAGATCACGCTGTCCGAGCCAGCCCCCTACTTCCCCGCAATCCTTAGCAATCCAATCGCTTATCCGCGGTACGCCGGGGTCGCCCCGGCCGTCGATGCAGCTCCGCGAGGACCGCTCGTCTCGAACGGCGCCTACGCGCTCGCTCGGTGGTCGCCGGGCAGCGGAATCTCCCTCGTCCGAAACCCCTATTACTGGGACTCGGCGAATGTCAGCATCCCGCGCGTGGAGTACGTCGTTCTCGCCGATTCGAACGCCGAGCTTCTTCGCTATCGCGCAGGTCAGCTCGATATGACGAGCTTCGTGCCTGCGCAGCAGCTCGAGTCGCTCAAAGCCCAGCGTCCCGCCGAACTCCAGCTGCGGGCACAGCTCGCCGTCGTTTACTACGCCTTCAATCTCTCCCACACACCGTTCCAGGACACGCCTGGCCTTCGCGAGGCGCTGTCCCTGTCCATCGATCGCGAGCGACTGGTTTCGGGGGTGCTCCGCGGCGGTCAGGTTCCGGCCTATCGCTTCGTGCCTCCGGGGATTGAGGGATACGACGGCGCCTCGTACGTTTGGCGCACGGACCCGCTGGCGAGCCGCCTGACACGCGCCCGGGCGCTCTACCGCGCGGCCGGATTCTCGGACGCACGGCCGCTGCGTATCCGGATTCTTTGCCCGGAAGACGACACCCTTAGGAAGGTGGCACTCGCGGTCGCGGCCATGTGGCACGACGCCCTCGGCGTCGAGGTGACGCCCCAGTTCCTCGAGTACCGGGCGTTTCTCGCCGCCCGCGAACGACGCGGGGAGTGGGACGTGATCTCGCACGGCTGGAACGCCGACTTCCCGGACCCGGGCAATTTCCTCGGAATCTTCACGAGCAAGAGCCCGCAGAACGACGCACGTCTCGCGGATAAGGAGTTCGACCGGCTGATGGCGGGCGTGGATGCCGAGGCGGACGGCGCGCGGCGCCTCGAAATGCTCGCCGCTGCCGAGGCACGGCTGCTCGATGACTACGCGGTTGCGCCGATCTACTACGCGGTAAGCCGGCGCTTGGTGAGCCCGCACATCGAGGGCGCGGTGCTGTCACCGATGAACCACAACTACTCGAAGTACCTGTCGATCCACTAAGGGAAAGGGACCACCAGCCGTGACGTTAGCCCTCACGCTGCTCGCGACGCTCTCGGCAGCGCTCTTCGCCGGCGCGGCGCTCTACATCAATCTGGCCGAGCACCCCGCCCGGCTCGAACTCGATACGCGCTCCGCCGCCGCCCAATGGGCGCCGAGCTACCGGCGTGCGACCTGGATGCAGGCGCCGCTCGCGCTCGTGAGCCTCGGCGCGGGCCTCGGCGCAGCGGCTTTGGGGGCCGGCGTCGGCTGGGCGATTGCCGCGCTGCTCGTTGGCGCCGTCGTGCCGTTCACGTTCATCGGGATCATGCCGACCAACCGCGCGCTGCTCGCGCCCGGGCGCGACCTCGGTTCCGCGGCGACGCGCGCACTCCTGGTGCGTTGGGGCCGGCTGCACGCGGTGCGCAGCGCGCTCAGCCTTGCAGCGACCTTCGTCGATCTGTGGTTGCTCGCCCACCCCTGAGCGGGACGGATAGCAGACCGCGAAAAGCAGCGCGCCGCACTCCCCGAGTGCGGCGCGCCGCAATCGAATCGTCGAATCAGAGACCCTGGATGGTCGCTGTCTTGCGCAAGCCGTCGATGTAGTCGCGCAGCTGATGCTGCTGCACGAGCGGCGCCAGGCGGTCCTTCACCGACTCGAACGGCGGCACGTTGGCCGGGCGCGTGTCCTCGAGTCGGATTACGTGCCAGCCGAACTCGCTCTTGACCGGCTCCTTGGTGTACTCGCCTTTCTTCAACTTCTCGAGCGCCTCGGAGAACGGCTTCACCATGCGATCCGGGGTGAACCAGGAGAGATCGCCCCCCTGGGCCTTGGACGGATCGATCGAGATCTTCTTGGCGATGTCCTCGAACTTCGCGCCCTTTTCGAGCTGCGCGATCGCGTCTTTCGCCACCTGCTCGTCCTTCACGAGGATGTGGCGCGCGTGGTACTCGGTCTTCGGCATCCCTGCGATCTGCCGATCGTATTCGGCTTTGAGTTCCTCGTCGGTCGCCTTCACGCCCTTCATGTGCTTCTGCACGACGGCCGAGGCGAGCGCGCTCTCGCGCTGGAACTCTATGCGTGCGGCGACCTCGGGGTCGGACATCACGTTTTCTTTCTCGGCCTGCTGCGCGACGACGTAGAGGTCGACCAGGCCGTCGAGAACCTGCTTGCGCTGCTCGGGGCTGAGCTCGGAAGGCTTCTTCTGCAGCTGGCCCTGGGCCACCACCGCAAACACCTCGGCCGGGATCTGCTTGCCGTTCACCGTCGCCGCCGGTGGCGCCGGCGGCGCCGTCTTCGCCGCGTCGGCGCCCGGTTTGCAGGCGCTAAGCGTCAGCGCCGAGATGGCGATGAACGCCAAAATCCACACTCTCTTGATCATTGGAAGCCTCATGTGTCGATGAACGTAGGCGGGGATGCGCGCTCGCCAGGGGCGTCTGCCTCGATGCCGAGCGCGTGAATTTCTTCGGGGATCAGCGGCCTCAGGGCCTCGTAAACCAGCCGGTGGCGCGCGAGGACCGGCAGCCCACGGAACTTCTCGGACAGTATCCGCACGTGATAGTGCCCGGCACCGCCCGTGGCGCCGGCGTGGCCGGCGTGCCGCTCGCTGTCGTCGACGATCTCGAGGTGCAGCGGCTCGAGCGCACGGGACAGGAGTTCCTGCATGCGCGGGCGGCGGTCGATCATGGCATCACCTTGAGGAAGGGTCGGACCTCGACGCTCGCGAACACGCCGCCCGCGACATAGGGGTCGGCCGCCGCCCAGGCCCGCGCGGCATCGATCGAGACGAACTCGGCGACGATCAGACTGCCCGTGAACCCGGCCGGTCCCGGGTCCGCCGCGTCGATCGCGGGCAAGGGCCCGGCGAGCACGAGGCGCCCCGCGTCCTTGAGCGCGGTCAGCCGCTCCAGGTGTTGCGCGCGCACGGCGCGCCGCCTGGCGAGCGAGTCCGGCACATCGGTGCCCTGGATCGAGTAGAGCACGGCTTAGGAGTCGACCGGCTGCGCGCGACTCGCGAGCCACACGCTCACGCAGAGCGCAAACGCCGCCATCACGAACAGGCTCGCGAACTTCCAGTTCGCCCACGCATCGACGCTGAAGCGGTACACGAACACCAGGTTGACGGCTGCTGCCAGCAGGAAAAAGAGCGCCCAGACCGTGTTCGCGATCAGCCACGTGCGCCGGTCGGTCTTGAGCACGTGGCCCATCATTTTCTGGATCAGCGGCTCCTCGCCCACGAACGGGCTGACCAGGAAGGCGACCGCGAACAGGCCGTCCGCGATGGTCGGTTTCCACATGATGAAGAGCTGATTATGGAAATAGAGCGTCAGGCCGCCGAACACCAGCGCAAGCCCGGCCGAGACCAGCAACATGGGGCTCACACTGCGGCGCTTGACCCACTGCAGGCCGGCCACGATCACGAGCGCGACCATGAGCACGGCCGTCGCCGCGTAAATATCGGCGAACTTGAACGTCGCGAAGAACGCGAGGATCGGAAGGAAGTCGTAGAGCGCCTGCACGGGGGGCCGGGGCGGCACAAGTTGGCCGCGTATGATAGCGGAAAGCGGCGCCGGCGCCCTATTTGACGCAATGAGCCAGTTACTCGAACTGCACCCGAAGAATCCGCAGCTGAGGCTCCTGCGCATCGCCGCCGAGGCCGTGCGCGCGGGCGGCGTGATCGTCTATCCCACGGACTCCTGCTACGCGCTCGGCTGCGCGCTCGGCGACAAGACCGCGATGGAGCGCATCTCGCGGATCCGCGAGACCGACAAGGACCACCATTTCACGCTGGTGTGCCGGGACCTGTCCGAAATCGCGCGCTACGCGCGCGTGGAGAACTGGCAGTACCGGATGCTGAAGGCCTGCACGCCCGGGCCCTACACCTTCATCCTCGAGGCGACCCGCGAGGTGCCGAGGCGCCTGCAGAATCCGAAGCGCCGCACGATCGGGCTCAGGGTCCCCGCGCACCCGGTGCCGCTGCTCTTGCTCGAGCAGCTGGGCGAGCCCTTGATGAGCTCGACCCTGTCGCTGCCCGGGGACGCCTACCCGCTGACGGACGCCGCCGAGATCCACCAGCGGCTGAAGCACCAGGTCGAGGTCGTGCTCGACGGCGGCAACTGCGGCCTCGAGCCCACGACCGTCGTCGACCTCGCGGGCGCGGCGCCGGTCGTGGTGCGCATCGGCAAGGGCGACATCGCGCGATTCCGCTGAGCGGGCCACGGCCGCGGGCGGCGCCCGGTATAATCCCCGCGTAGTCGCGCCGACTCCGTTCGACGCCGCGGAAGGGTCCTGTGCGCGCGGGGATCTCTCCGGCAAACTCAAGTAGATTCAATGGATTTGCAATACATTCTTCGCGCGATTTCCGTCGGGGCGATTCCCGTCATTCTCGCGGTGACGCTTCACGAGGTCGCGCACGGGCGCGTCGCGCGGCTGCTCGGCGATCGCACCGCCGAGGCGCTCGGGCGCCTGTCGCTCAACCCTTTGAAGCACGTGGATCCGCTCGGCACGGTGCTGATCCCGGGGTTCCTGTTCTTCTCGGGCTCGCCGGTGCTCTTTGGCTGGGCGAAGCCCGTGCCGATCGATGCCCGGAACTTCGCGCACCCGCGGCGCGACATGGCGCTCGTCGCGCTCGCGGGCCCCGCCTCGAACCTCGGGATGGCGATCCTGTGGACCGTCGTCGCGGGAGCCGCCGCCGCCGGCTACCTCGGGGCGGGTGCGTTCGCGGCGTGGCTTTTCGGCATGGGCAAGATCGGCCTCCTCTTCAACGTGCTGCTCGCGGTCTTCAACCTCGTGCCGATCCCGCCGCTCGACGGCGGCCGGGTGCTCGTCGGCATCCTGCCGCTCGGTGCCGCGCGCATTGTCGCGCGCCTCGAGCCCTACGGCCTCTGGATCGTGGTCGGGCTCTTGCTACTTTCGAGCCGCAGCGGCTATTCGCTCGCGCCGATCGTCGATCGGATCGCGCGCCTGATCGCCCAAGTGTTTGCCTGAACCTAAAGCGCCCGGAGACCTCGTTGGCCACTTCCGCCTCCAATGCCCGCGTCGTTTCAGGCATGCGCCCGACCGGCCAGCTGCACCTCGGCAACTACCACGGGGCGCTGCGCAACTGGGTCGAACTGCAGTACCAGTACGAGTGCTTCTTCTTCGTCGCGGACTGGCACGCGCTGACGACCGGCTACGAGGACACCTCGCAGCTCGAGGAAAACACCTGGCAGATGGTCATCGACTGGCTGGGGGCGGGCTTGAGTCCCTCCGCCTGCACGCTCTTCATCCAGTCGAAGGTGCCGGAGCACGCGGAGCTGCACCTGCTGCTGTCCATGATCACGCCGCTCGGCTGGCTCGAGCGCGTGCCGACCTACAAGGACCAGCAGGAGCAGTTGAAGGAGAAGGACCTCGCGACCTACGGGTTCCTGGGCTATCCCTTGCTGCAGAGCGCCGACATCCTGATCTACCGCCCGCGCTACGTGCCGGTCGGCGAGGACCAGATCGCGCACGTGGAGGTCACGCGCGAGCTCGCGCGGCGCTTCAACCACGTCTACGGCCGCGAGCTCGACTTCGAGGCCAAGGCCGAGAAGGCCATCAAGCAGCTGGGCGCGAAGAACGCCGGGGTCTACCGCACGCTCCGTAAGTCCTACCAGGAGACGGGCGAGGCCGCCGCGCTCGAGAAGGCGCGCGCGCTGCTGGCCGGACAGGCGCGGCTCACGCTCGCCGACCGCGAGCGCCTGCAGGGATTCCTCGAGGGCACGGGTCGGTCGATTCTGACGGAGCCCGACGTCCTCCTGACCGCGACCCCGAAGGTCCCCGGCCTCGACGGCCGCAAGATGTCGAAGTCCTACGGCAACACGATCGGGCTCAGGGAGGACCCGGCTGAGGTCGCCAGGAAGATGCGCGCCATGCAGACCGACCCGGCGCGGGTGCGGCGCACCGACCCCGGCAATCCCGACATCTGCCCGGTGTTCGACCTGCACAAGATCTATTCCTCGGAGGAAACCCAGAGCTGGGCCGCCGCGGGCTGCCGTTCCGCCGCCATCGGCTGCCTCGACTGCAAGAAGCCGCTGATCGAGAAAGTGGTGGCCGAGGTCGAGGGAATCCGCGCACGCGCGAAGGAATACGAGGACAATCGGGACGTGGTCCGGGCGATCATCGCCGCGGGCTGCGAGAAGGCCCGCGACAGCGCCCGCGCGACCATGCAGGAGGTACGCACGGCCATGGGCCTCGAGTACCGTTGAACGGAGCCGCCTTGAAGCCCGACCTCAAACTCGTCGCGACCGAAGCCTTGCCCGCGAAGGAGGTCGTCGTGGTGCCGCCGCCGCGGCAGGAAGAAATGCCCTTCGCGATCGTCGACGGCGAGACCTTGACCGAGCCGCCGCGCGACCTCTACATCCCGCCGCAGGCGCTGCAGGTTTTCCTCGAGGCCTTCGAGGGCCCGCTCGACCTGCTGCTCTACCTGATCCGGCGCCAGAACCTCGACGTGCTCGACATCCCGATCGCCGAGATCACGCGCCAGTACCTCAAGTACATCGACCTCATGCAGGAGCTCGAACTCGAGCTCGCCGGCGAGTACCTCCTGATGGCGGCCATGCTCGCCGAGATCAAGTCGCGGATGCTGCTGCCGCGGTTGCGCAGCACCGAGGCCGAGGAGGACGACCCGCGCGCCGAGCTCGTCAGGCGCCTGCAGGAGTACGAGCGCTTCAAGCGCGCGGCCGAGGACATCGATGCCCTCAAGCGCGTCGAGCGCGACGTGTTCATCGCGAGCGCCGAGCTCACCGAACGCAAGGTCGTGGCGCTTCGGCCCGAGGTCAACCTGCAGGAGATGTTGCTCGCCTTCACGGACGTGATCCAGCGTGCCGCAATGTTCGCGCACCACCACGTGCAGCGCGAACGCCTCTCGGTGCGGCAGCGCATGAGCGACATCGTCGAGCGGCTGCAGGGCGGGGCGCTGTTGCCCTTTGCGCGCCTGTTCACGGTCGAGGAAGGGCGCATGGGCGTGACGGTGACTTTCGTCGCGGTGCTCGAACTTCTGCGCGAGGGCTTGCTCGAACTGACACAGGCCGATACCTTCGCGCCGCTGTACGTGCGCGCGGCGCCGCCGCGGGTCGAGGGGCCGGCGGCCAATGACGATGCGGCCGAGGCCACGTCCTGAGTTGCGGAGAACCGATGAGCGAAGACAACCTGAAGAACGTGGTGGAAGCGGCGCTGCTGGCGGCCGGCCGGCCGCTCGACGTCGAGCAGATTCGTGAACTGTTCGAGGAGTACGAACGCCCCGAAGCCGACGACGTCAAGAGCGTGCTGGTGACGCTCGCGGATGACTACGGCGGCCGTGGCATCGAGCTTCGGGAAGTCGCGAGCGGCTTTCGCATCCAGGTGCGCGAGTCGGCCTCGGGCCCGGTGTCGCGCCTCTGGCAGGAACGCCCGCGCAAGTATTCGCGTGCGCTCCTCGAGACGCTCGCGTTGATCGCCTACCGCCAGCCGATCACGCGCGGCGTGATCGAGGACATCCGCGGCGTACAGGTCAACCCGGACATCATCCGCACCGTGCTCGAGCGCGGCTGGGTGCGCGTGATTGGCCACCGCGACGTGGTCGGGCGCCCCGAGCTCCTGGCGACCACGCGCGAGTTCCTCGATTATTTCGGGCTCAAGAGCCTCGACGACCTGCCGACGCTGTCGCAGCTCCGGGACGTCGAGTCGCTCGGCGTGCAGCTCGAGTTCGCGGTCGGCAACGATGCCTCCGCGACCGCGGTCGCGCAGCTCGCGGACCAGAGCGATGCCAGCGACGGCGGGGATGCGGGCGATGGCTCCGCGGGCGCGGCGGAGGACGAGGCGGGCGAGACCAAGCATTCGGCCGGGCCCGACGGCGCCGCGCCCTCGGTCGCTGCCCGCGGCCCCGGCGACTGAGCGATGCCCGAGCGTCTGCAGAAGGTGCTGGCGGGCGCCGGCGTCGCCTCGCGGCGCGAAGCGGAAAACTGGATCAAGGCGGGGCGGGTCACGGTCAACGACCGGCCGGCGACGCTGGGCCAGCGCGTCGCCGAGGACGACAGGATCGCGGTCGACGGCCGGCGCATCCGCCTCGAGCGCGCGGCGCCGAGCGATCTCGTGCTCATTTACCACCGCCCGCCCGGCGAGGCGCTCAAGGTGGCGGGCGAGGGCGCGGATTCGACCGCCTCCTCGACCTACGAGCGCCTGCCGAGCGTGCGCGGGCGGCGCTGGCTGCCCTTGTCGCCGTTGGCGCCGACCGACGGCGGCCTCGAGCTCTTCACGACCGACGGCACGCTGCGCGCCGCTGCGAGCCGCGCGGCGGCGAGCGATCTTGCGATCTCCTACTCGGTGCGCGTGAACGGCGAGCCGACCGAGGAACTGATCGCGGGCCTGGCCGCGCGCGCGGCCGTCGCCGACCCGCCGTTCGCGATCGATGCGGCGCGCACCGCGGGCGGCGAGGGCCGCAACCGCTGGTTCGACTTCGACACGCGCCGCGCACGCGGGCGCGACCTGCGCGAGCTCCTGCTGTCGGCGGGCCTCGAGGTGAGCCGCATCCTGCGCACGCGCGTGGGTCCCGTCACGATGGACCGCGCGCTGTCGCGCGGACGGCACCGCGAGCTCACGGCCGAGGAACGCGCCGCGCTCTACACGGCGGTCGGCCTCGGTGCGCCCGGTGCGCCCGGTGCGCGGACCCGCCCGCGCGCCGCGCCGGCCGCCGCGAGCGCTAGCGCTGGCAGTCGAAGCGCTCGCCCGACACGCCCAGGCTCTCGGGGCCCAGCAGGTAGAGATAGGTCGCGGTGATGCCGTCCGGCGCCACCAGCCGCGTCGGGTCCTCGGCCGGGTAGGCGAGCGCGCGCATGCCGGTGCGCACCGCGCCCGGGTTGACGAGATTGACCCTGAGCTTCTGCCCCTCGTACTCGTGCGCGAGCACCTGCGCGAGGCCTTCGGTCCCGAACTTCGACACCGCGTACGCGCCCCAGTAGGCGCGGCCGCGCTCACCGACGCTGCTGGTCGTGAAGAGGAGCGAGCCGTCGGGAGCCGCCTCGAGCAGCGGCAGGCACACCTGCGTTAGCGCGAACGCGGCCGTCAGGTTCACGTGCAGCACCCGGCACCAGGTCGGCACGTCGTGATGCAGGATCGGGCTGCGCGTGCCGAGGATCGAGGCGTTGTGCAGCAGCCCGTCGAGGCGCCCGAACTCCTGGCCGATCGCGCCCGCGAGCGCGTCGTAGTCCTGCGCCAGCGCATTTTCGAGATCGAGCGGCAGGTAGGCGGGACGCGCGAGCCCCTCCTTCTGGATCGCGTCGTAGACGGCCTCGAGTTTGCGGGCGCTGCGGCCGCTCAGCACGACGGTCGCGCCGTGGCGCGCCAGCGCCAGCGCGACCGCGCGGCCGATGCCGGCGCCCGCGCCCGTGACCAGGATGACGCGCTCGCGCAGGAGGTCCGCGCGCGGCCGGTAGGTGGCGGGATCGAAGTCGCTGATCATGGGAGTTCCGTGAGCTGCGCGCGGCGCGCGGCGCGCCAG
>JANXZZ010000057.1 GCA_025355245.1 Pseudomonadota bacterium
AGCGTGCGCCAGTCCTCGACCGCGCGCACGCCGAGCTCGGCGCCGACCGCCGCACGCGTCTCGGCGACCGGGTCGGCGATCGCGATCAGCCGGCAGCCCGGCAGCGCGGCCCACTTCTGCGCGTGGAAGCGGCCGAGGTAGCCCGCCCCGATCACCGCCGCCCGGATCGCCTGTCGGTTGGTCATTCCGCGTGCCCGCCTGGTTCGTGGGGGTGAGCGCACCTCGCGCGTTCCCGGGCGCACGCCGGTTGTCGCGGCGGCGCCCCCCCGCCATTATAGGCAGGCGACTCAGCCCTTCCGCGGAGCCCGATGAACGCAACCTCACCGCTCCCCCCTGACGTCCCGCCACCCCCGCCCGACCGCCGCCGGGAGGCGCTGCGCCGGGAGCTCGTCTATTTCGGTATCGCGGCGGGCCTCGGCGTCCTGGTGCTGCCGTTCGCGGTCTACGTGGCGGGCGCGGCGACCCTCGGGCCCTACGACGGGGGCCTGCTCAAGTTCCTTGGCAAGTTGTACGGGGATTTCCTGACCCTGACACCGGCGGCGCTCGCGCTGATGCTGGGTCCCTACGTGCTCTTCACGGCCGTCCGGTTGCTGACCCGGCCGTTCCGCTACCGGCACCGGGACGAAGATTCCCAAAGCTAGGGCTTCCCCCTAAAGATTCCGGCCGGCAGGACGCTAAATGTCCTGAGCCGGCGCGCTGCAGCGTCGGCGTTATGTTTATTCCGTTCGACGGAGCCGCGGCATGACGCCGGAACTCGACGCCCAACTGCGATCGCTGGTGAACTTCCCTTCGCCGCCCGGCGTCGCGTCGCACATCATCGAGCTCGCGCAGGATCCGAACATCGAGATGGGCAAGGTGGCGAAAGCCATCGGCATGGATCCCGCGCTCGCCTCGAAAGTGCTGCGCATCGCGAATTCCCCGCTCTACGCGCAGCGCCGCCGCAGCGAGAACCTGCGCCAGTCGCTGATCGTGCTCGGCTTGAACGCAACGCTGACGCTCGCGCTCAGCTTCTCGCTGGTGAAGTCGCTGCGCGGCGGCAAGCCCAACGGCGTCAATCACCCGCTCTACTGGCGCCGCGCGCTCTTGGGTGCCTCTGCGGCGCGCGCGCTCGGCGAGGCGACCGGCCAGACACTGCTCGAGGAACTGTTTCTCGCCGGTCTCCTGCAGGACATCGGCATGCTCGCGCTCGACAAGGCGATGCCCGACCTCTACCGCGACACGGGCGAACTGCAGAAGAGCCACCGCGAACTCGCGGCGCACGAGCGCAAGCGCATCGGCGTCGATCACGCCGACGTCGGCGTCTGGCTCATGAAGCAGTGGAACCTGCCGGAGCGCCTGTCGACCGCCATCGGCGGCTCCCACAAGCTCGACAACCGCCGCGTCCTCGACCCGGCGGACGGCTTCAACCGCTGCGTGACGCTGTCGGCCGCAATCGTCGACATCTTCCTGCTGCCGGCCGACAAGAAGCCGTTCCAGGACACCGCGCAACAGGTGGAGCGCGTGTTTGGCCTCGACAAGGAGGAATTCGGGCAGGTCATCCAGCGCGTGAGTTCGCTCGTCCCCGAGACCGAGGCGATTTACGAGACCGACCTGCTCGGCGACCCCGAAGCCATCGTCGACCAGGCGCGCGAGGTCCTGATGATCAGGAACCTGCACGCGATCCAGGAGATCGGCCAGCAGCGCGACGCCGCCGACACGCTCTCGGAGCGCACCAAGGAACTCGAGGAGGAGTCGCGCCGCGACGCGCTCACCGGCGTCTACAACCGCACCTACCTCGAGCAGTACCTGCGCCAGGAATTTGAGCAGGCGAGTCGCAACGACTGGCCGCTGTCGATCGCCTTCTGCGACCTCGACGGCTTCAAGAAGGTCAATGACAACTTCGGCCACCAGGCCGGCGACAAGGTGCTGCAGGCCACGGCCTCGATCCTGAAGACCAACGTGCGCCGCGTCGACGTCGTCGCGCGCTACGGCGGCGAGGAATTCGTGCTGGTGTTCCCGGCGACCGATCGCGATATCGCGCGTTCCGTGTGCGAGCGAATCGTGACTGCCTTCCAGACGGCGCGCCACGAGATCGGCCCGCAGCCGGTGTCGGTGACGGTCTCGATCGGCTACGCGACCCACGGCGGTGGCCAGCGATTCCCGAACGTCGAGGCCCTTATCAAGGCCGCAGACCAGGCGCTCTATACCGCGAAGCTGCAGGGCCGCAATCGCACGGTCCGCTACGAGGCCGGCGAGCGCGCCCCGGTCGTGCAGTTCATGTGAGCTAGTCGGCGCCGGGCGACAGCAACTGCTTCGCTTCGCGACATAACGGGCCGCGAGCGCGGGGCTGTGCGCACGCGCACGGTTTCCATCGCCCGCTGCCCGCACTGTCGGCGCGCGCCTGGGTGGCGCACGGAGCCGCGCAGTGAAGGGAACCCTGAGTGCCGTAGTGCGACTCGCTGGCGTCACGATGACGTTGGCGGTGTTCGCCGCACCCGTGCTCGCGGCTGCGCGCGCGCCCGCGAAGATCTGCACGCACGAGGATGCCGAGACCCTGACCCCGGGAGCGGCGAACCCGGGCGCCGACCCAACCGTCGCGGCAGCGACCGCGGCAATCTCGGCGGAAGTTGCCCGCTCGCTCCCCGCCGTCACCGTGCAGGCCGCGGAGATCCCGGCGCCGCGCCGCTTCTGGACCGCGCGCTTCGTCGACTCGATCGACGTGGGCGCGCGACTCAAGGCGCTCAGCCGCTTTCGGCTGCTGCGCCTCTGGGACAACTCGCGCGTGACGGTATTCCTCGGGCTCGACCACGCCGGCCACGCCGGCCTGCACGTGCAGCAGCAGGACCCGAACTACATGCCCGCGCTGCGCTTGCGGACGGCGCCGGTCGAGGCGCCGCTGCGCGCGGTACCACCGCTGCGGGCCGTGCCCCTCAACTCAATGTAGGGCGCCCGCGCGGCTCTTCTCGCGGATCGCGCGGAACTCGCTCGTCGCATACCACGCGGGCCAGCTCGCCTCGTTGGCGACGTGGTTGCCGACCGCATACAGGAGCCGCAGGTCCTCCAGGCTGCCCGTCACGTCCCAGTCCGCGCGGTACTCATCGCTCGGCTGGTGATAGCGATGCTCCTCGTAGTCCGCCTTCCACGCCGCGATCCAGCCCGCGGGGTGCGTCCGCGAGTCGGTGCCGGTGTCGATGAAGAGCGCGGGCACGCCGTACTTCGCGAGCATGAAATGGTCCGAGCGGAAGAAGAAGCCCTTGCCGGGCTCGCTGTCGGGCTTGAGCACCCGGCCTTGCGCGGCGGCGAACACCTTGAGGTCGTCCTCGAGTTCCGAGGCGCCGTAGCCGATCACCTCGATGTCGCGCGTGCGGCCCACCGGCGGCAGCGCATCGATGTTGAAGGCGGCCGCGGTCGCGGCCAGCGGGAACACCGGGTTCGCGCCGTAGTACGCGGAACCCAGCAGGCCCGCCTCCTCCGCCGTGACCGCGAGGAACACGACCGAGCGCGCGGGGCGCTGCTTGGCGTGCGCGAAGGCCTTGGCGATCTCCATGATCCCGGCGACGCCGGTCGCATTGTCGACGGCGCCGTTGTAGATGCCGTCCTGGCCGGCCGGGACCGCGGCGTCCTTGCCGAAATGATCCCAGTGCGCGATGTAGATCACGTATTCCTGAGGTCGTTTCGCGCCTTCGAGCACGCCGATCACGTTCGCGGAACGCGCGTGGCGGATCGCGTTGCTGACGCTGACGCTCGCCGCGACGCCGAGCGGCACGGGCTGGAATCCCGGCTGCGCGGCCGCGGCTTCGAGGTGCGCGAAGTCCTGGCCCGCGAGTGCGAAGATCTGCTGCGCGGCATTGAGCGTGATCCAGCCCTCGATCGCGGCGCGTTTTGCGTTGCCATCGGCGGTCTCGGGATCGAGGTGGGGACCGCGATTGCTGTCGCGCACGACGTCCCAGCCGTATGCGGCCGGAGCCGTCTGGTGCACGATGAGTGCGCCCGCCGCGCCCTGGCGCATCGCCTCCTCGTACTTGTAGGTCCAGCGGCCGTAGTAGGTCATGGTGCCGCCCTTGAACACCTTCGGGTCCCGGGTCACGAAGCCCGGGTCGTTGACCAGGATCAGCGCGGTCTTGCCGTGCATGTCGAGGCCGGCGTAGTCGTTCCAGCCGTACTCGGGCGCGACGATGCCGTAGCCGACGAAGACGAGCGGGCTGTCCTTGAGGTGCGACTCGGCGACAACGCGCTTGGTCCAGACGACCATGTCATCGGCGAAGGCGAATTCGACGTGGCCGGAGCTGCCGCTGACCACGAGCCGCGCGGTGGGCGCCGCCGTGATCTCGACGAGCGGCACTGCCTCGCGATAGCCGGTCGCGGTGCCGGGCTTGAGGCCGATCTTCCTGAACTCGCCCTCGAGGTAGGCGAGCGTCTTGGCCTCGCCGGCGGTGCCGGGCTTGCGGCCTTCGAACTCGTCCGAGGCGAGCGTCTTGACGGCGCCCCGGTACCCCGCGTCGGTGATCGCCTCCGCGGCGGCGGGGATCGTCGCCGGCGCCGCGGCGCCGGCCGTGCTGAGGGCCAGGAGACTGCATGCCAGGCCGCTGAGGATTCGCATTCGTGTTCCTGCTTTCCAAGGTTATTTTGGCCAGTAATACCAGGCGATCGCGGCCACCGCCGCCCAGGTCGCGCCCTGCGCGGGCCACAGCCACCGCGGGCGCTTGAGCGTCGCGACGAAGGCGTAGCCCGAGACGAGCGAGAGCGCGAGGAAGAGCCCGAAACTGATCAGCAGGTGCCCGTACTCGCGCGCGAGTCCGGGCTCGTCGCCGGACAGCGACAGGAACACCACGATGACCATGGCGAGGCCGATGGTTATTGTCACCGCCGACCCCATGATGATCCCCGTGAGGACGGCCAATGGCGACATCGAACCCCCCGGTGCTGACCTACTTGATCCCGGCCCCCCCTGTCACTACGCTGATCGCATGAATATCTACCGAAACGCGACACAGGCCGCGCCGCAACCCTGGCGCGTGCCGCTAGTCTAAAGCTGCATGCCCAACCCCACCAAGGCCCCGCTGCGCCCCCGGCCTGTGCGCAACATCGGACTCAGGCTCGCGATCGCGCTTCCCGCGCTCGCCGTCGTCGGCGTCCTGTTCACGGGCTCCGCGCCCAACCACCTGCCGCTGCTCGCGGCGACCGTCCACGCGCCGAGCGGCGCGCTTGAGCCCAACGAGCGCCAGCGCAAGGTCGCGCGCCTGGTCGGCGAGGTCATCGAGCGCTCGCATTACCGCCAGGCCGTCCTCGACTCGAAGATGTCCTCCGAGGTCTTCGACCGCTACCTCGAGTCGCTCGACAGCAACCGCAGCTATTTCCTCGCGAGCGACGTCGCCGAGCTCGAGCGCTACCGCTTCAAGCTCGACGAGGTGATCCGCACCGGCAACGTCGAACCCGCGTTCGTGATCTTCGCGCGCTTCCAGGAGCGCAACCGCACGGCCGTGCGGGCGGCGATCGCCGACCTCGCCATCGAGCCCGATTTCAAGCTCGAGGAGACCTTCAGCTTCGATCGCAGCAAGACGCCGTGGCTCGCGAACCAGGCCGAGATGGACGACCTGTGGCGCCGGCGCGTGAAGAACGACGTGCTGTCGCTGCTGCTTGCCAACAAGACCTGGCCCGAGGCGCGCGAGGTGCTCGTGAAGCGCTACGAGCGCGTGCTCAAGCGCATTGACCAGGTCAGCAGCGACGACGTGTTCGAAAACTTCATGAACGCGTACGCGCACGTCTACGACCCGCACTCGAACTACCTGTCGCCGCGCTCGAGCGAGGAATACAACATTGCGATGAAGCTGTCGTACGTCGGCATCGGCGCCTCGCTGCAGCTCATCGACGATCACGTGACTATCATGAACGTGATCGCCGGCGGCCCCGCGGCCGTCAGCGGCCAGATCAAGGCCAACGACCGGATCACCTCGGTCGGTCAGGGCAAGGCGGGCGAGATGGTCGACGTCGTGGGCTGGCGCCTCGATGACGTCGTGCAGCTGATCCGCGGGCCGTCGGGCTCGCTGGTGAGGCTGTCGGTGCTGCCGGCGGGCGCGACCCCGGGATCGAAGGAATCGCTGCTCGCCTTCACGCGCAACAAGGTCACGCTCGAGGCCCAGGCCGCGCAGAAGAAGGTGCGCACCGTCAAGCGCGGCGACCAGCAACTCAAGGTCGGCGTGATCGAGGTGCCGAGCTTCTACCAGGACTACGATGCCCGCGTCAGCGGCGACAAGGACTACCGCTCGACGACGCGCGACGTCGCGCGGCTGATCGGCGAGCTCAAGAAAGAAAAGGTCGATGGCATCGTCATGGACCTGCGCGCCAACGGCGGCGGCCACCTGACCGAGGCGACCGGGCTCGTGGGCCTGTTCATCCGCAAGGGCCCGGTGGTGCAGCTGCGCGAAACCGGCGGGCGCATCGAGGTGCTCGACGATCCGGAGCCAGGCGAGATCTGGGACGGACCGCTGGTCGTGCTCGTCGATCGGGCCAGCGCCTCGGCGTCCGAGATCTTCGCGGCCGCGATCCAGGACTACGGCCGCGGCCTCATCATCGGCCAGCAGACCTACGGCAAGGGCACGGTTCAGAACCTCTACCCGCTCGATCGCTGGGCGCTCGGTCCCAACGCCGGCTTCGGGCAACTGACCGTGACGATTGGCAAGTACTACCGCGTGACCGGCGACAGCGTGCAGAACCGCGGCGTGCTCCCCGAAGTCACCCTGCCCTCGCTGATCAGCACGACCGAAGTCGGCGAGAGCACGCGCGACAGCGCGCTGCCCTGGGACCGCATCCGTTCGGTCGAATTCGAGGCCAACCACGAGCCCGCCGGTGAGCTCGCGAGCATCGAGCGCACCCACGAAGTGCGCATGAAGAGCGATCCCGATCTCAAGGCGCTGGAGGGCGATGCGGCCGCGATCGACAAGCTGCGCGCCGAGAAGGAAACGTCGCTCAACCTCGTCATCCGCAAGGCCGAGCGCGAGCGCCTCGACGCCGATCGCCTCGCCCGCATCAATACCCGGCGGGCCGCGCACGGCGAAACGGCGCTCAAGACCCTCGAGGAATTGACGCCCGAGGGCGAACCCGACGCCAACCTCGAAGAGACCGCCGAAATCGTCGCCGACCTCGTAACCTCGGGTCGCGGCGGACCCGCGCGCCTGTCACAGGCGGAAGCGAAGGCCAAGTCGTCCCTTCAATGACTTAGTGTTAGTTTAGTGTTGTAGTTGACTACAACACTGCTGAGGCATAACATGGGCTCCACTGATCCGGGAGCCCGCCATGCCCAGCCACCGTCTGACCCTTGCGACCCTGATCCTCCGCCGCACGGCGGCCCCGGCCGCGGCACTGGCGGCGGTGGCGCTGCTGACGGGCGCCCTGGGCGGCTGCGAGGGCTCCAAGGCGGCCACGGCCGCCAAGGCCGACACCACCCCGCCGGTCGCCGTCGAGACGGTCAGGCCGACGCGCGCCGACATGGCGGCCGTCTACTCGGGCACCGCCCCCATCGAGGCCGACCAGGAGTCCCGGGTCGTCGCCAAGGTCGCGGGCGAAGTGAGGCGCCTGCTGGTCGAGGAAGGCGACAGCGTGCGCGCCGGGCAGGTCCTCGCGGTCCTCGACGGCGACAAGTTGCGGCTCGATCTGGCCCAGGCCAAGGCCAACCTCGCCAAGCTCGAGCGCGACTTCGCGCGCAACGTCGAGCTCCAGAAGCGCGGCCTGATCGGCAGCGCCGCCTTCGACACGCTGCGCTACGAGCTCGATGCCGAGCGCGCGGTCCACGACCTCGCGGCGCTGCAACTCTCCTACACCGAGATCCGCGCGCCGATCGACGGCGTCGTCGCCGAACGCAAGGTCAAGGTCGGCAACATGCTGCAGCCCAACGAGCCGGCGTTCCTGATCACCAAGCCGAACCCGCTGCTAGCGCACGTGCACGTGCCCGAGCGCGAGCTCGCCAAGCTCCGGGTCGGCCAGCAGGCCGACGTGCAGGTCGATGCGGCGGGCGGGGTCTTCCCCGCGCACATCCGCCGCATCAGCCCAGTCGTCGATCCCGCCACCGGGACCTTCAAGGTCACGCTCGAGTTCGCGCCGGCGCCGCAGCTGCGCGCCGGCATGTTCGCGCGCGTCAACATCGTCTATGAGCGCCGCGCGATGGCGCTGCAGATCCCGCGCGCCGCGCTCGTCGATGCCGACGGCGGCCCGGTCGTGTTCATCGTCGTGCACAACAAGGTCGAGTCGCGCCAGGTGCGCACCGGGCTCGCCAACGGCGGCTCGGTCGAGGTGATCTCCGGCATCGGCGAGGCAGACCCGGTCGTCGTGGTCGGCCAGAACGGGCTCAAGTCCGGCAACGAGGTGCGCGTGGTGGCCCCCGCCCCGGTCACCGCCGGCCGCGCCGGCTGAGCGGCCGCCGCCGTGCGTCTCATCGACTTCGCGGTCAGGCGCCGCGTCACCGTCCTCATGTTCACGGTGGCGGTGCTGCTCTTCGGCTTCGTGTCGCTGTCGCGGCTGAAGCTGAACCTGCTGCCCGATCTTTCCTACCCCACGCTCACGATCCGCACCGAACTCCCGGGCGCGGCGCCGCTCGAGGTCGAGAACCTCATCACGCGTCCCGTCGAAGAGGCGGTCGGCATCATCCGCAACGTGCGCCAGGTGCGCTCGGTGTCGCGCTCCGGCCAGTCCGACGTGATCCTCGAGTTCGCGTGGGGCACGAGCATGGACCTGACCGGGATCGAGGTGCGCGAGAAGCTCGACCTCCTGCAGCTGCCGCTCGAGGCGAAGCGCCCGCTGCTGCTGCGCTTCGATCCCTCGAGCGAGCCCGTCATGCGCCTCGCGCTCCTCGACACCGCCGGCGGCACGACGCCGGAGGAGCGGCTGAAGGCGCTCAGGCGTTTCGGCGAGGACCGCCTGCGTCCCGACCTCGAGTCGGTCGAGGGCGCGGCGGCGGTCAAGGTAAGTGGCGGCTTCGAGGACGAGGTCGAGGTACGGGTCGACCAGCAGCGACTCGCACAGCTCGGCCTCGGCATCGATGCGGTCACGCGTCGGCTCAAGCAGGAAAACGTCAACCTGTCGGGCGGCCGGCTCGAACAGGGCACGCAGCGCTTCCTGGTGCGCACCCTCAATGAATTCCAGAGCGTCGAGGAGATGGCGAACGCGATCCTGGCGACGCGCGGCGGCCACCCGGTGTACCTGCGTGACGTCGCCACCGTCACCCACGGCCACAAGGACCGCGAGGCGATCACGCGTGTCGACGGCCGCGAATCGATCGATCTCGCCGTCTACAAGGAGGGCGATGCCAACACGGTGCGCCTCGCCGTGGCGCTCAAGAACAAGGTCGAGGCGCTCGGCGCCTCGCTGCCGCCGCAGACCAAGCTCAGGATCGTCTACGACCAGTCGCACTTCATCGCGGCCGCGATCAGCGAAGTCAAGAACGCGGCGCTGATCGGCGGCGTGCTCGCGATCCTGGTGCTCTACTGCTTCCTGCGCGATGCGCGCATGACGCTGATCTCCGGCGTTGCGATTCCGGTGTCGGTGGTCGGCACGTTCATGCTGATGTACTGGGCCGGCGTCACGCTCAACATCATGTCGCTCGGCGGCATCGCGCTCGCGGTCGGCATGCTGGTCGACAACGCGGTGGTGGTGCTCGAGAGCATCGTGCGCCGGCGCGAGCACGGCGCCGGCCTCGCGGCGGCGGCGCGCGAGGGCACGGGCGAGGTGTCGATGGCGGTCACCGCCGCGACGCTGACCTCGATCGCGGTGTTCTTCCCGATGGTCTTTATTACCGGCGTCGCCGGCCAGCTGTTTCGCGACCAGGCGCTCACCGTCACCTTCTCACTCGCTCTTTCGCTGCTGGTCGCGCTGACGCTGGTGCCGATGCTGGCCGCGGGCAAGCCCGCGAGCGCGGACGCGAGCGCGAGCGACGCCGCCCCGCCCGGCCGCCTGACCCGCGGGCTCGCCTGGATCGTCGGCGGCAGCGCGCGCGGCGCGCGCCTCATCGGCCGTTTCTTTCGCCTCGTCCTCTCGCCGCTGGTCGGCGCGACGCAGGCGGTGTACCTCGCCGCGGATCGCGTCTATCCGCCGGTCATCCGCTGGGCGCTCGCGCACCGCGGGCGCGTGCTCGGCGCCGCGGGCGCGCTGTTCCTCGGCACCGTGGCGCTGGTGCCGCTGCTCGGCACCGAGCTCCTGCCGCAGATGTCGCAGGGCGAGTTCAACGTCGACCTACGCCTCGCACCGGGCACGCCGCTCGATGAAACCGATCGCGCGGTGCGCGGCGCGAGCGAGGGTGCGACCAGGCTCGGCAATACCCAGCTCGCCTACTCGGTCGCCGGCACCGGCAATCGCCTCGATGCCAACCCCACCGACGCGGGCGAGAACACCGGCCGGCTCAGCGTGACGCTCGCCGCCGGCGCCAAGCGCGCCGACGAGGAGCAGGCGATGCTGAAGCTGCGCGCCACGCTCGAGGCGCTGCCGGGCGTCCAGTACCAATTCAGCCGGCCGAGCCTGTTCACGCTCGCGACTCCGCTCGAGGTGGTGGTCGCCGGCTACGACCTCGCGCAGATGCGCACCGCCGCCGACGCGATCAAGAAGCGCATGAGCGCGGATGCGCGCTTCGCCGACATCCGCTCGACCGTCGAGGCCGGGACCCCCGAGATCCAGATCGTGTTCGACCAGGAGCGCGTCACACAACTCGGCCTCACCGCGCGCGACGTCGCCGATCGCATCGTCAGCAGCATCCGCGGCGATCTCGCGACGCGCTGGCAGTGGCGCGACAAGAAGATCGACGTGCGCGTGCGCAGCGTCGACACGCGCTCGGCCTCGATCGAGGAGGTCAAGAACCTCATCATCAACCCGGGCAGCGCCGAACCCGTGCCGCTGTCGGCGGTCGCGAGCGTCACGCTCGCGGTCGGCCCCGCCGAGATCCGCCGCGCCGCGCAGGAGCGCGTGGCCATCGTCTCGGCGAGCCTTGGGCAGGGCGACCTTGGCAGCGCCACCCAGGTGCTTGGCGAGATCGTCGCGGCGACGCCGCTGCCGCCCGGCCTCTCCGCCCACGTCTCGGGACAGAGCGAGGACATGCGCGACTCGTTCCGCTCACTCCAGTTCGTGCTGCTGCTCGCGATCTTCCTGGTCTACCTGGTGATGGCCTCGCAGTTCGAATCGCTGCTGCACCCGCTGGTGATCCTGTTCACGATCCCGCTTGCGGTCATCGGCGCGATCTGGGCGCTGCTGATCACGCACACCACGCTGAACGCGGTCGCCTACATCGGCCTCATCATGCTGGCCGGCATCGTCGTCAACCAGTCGATCGTGCTCATCGATGCGGTCAACCAGGCACGCGCCCGCGGCCTCGACAAGGTGAGCGCAATCGTCGAGGCGGGCCGGGCGCGCCTCCGGCCCATCCTGATCACCAAACTGACCACGATCCTCGGCCTCATGCCGATGGCGCTCGGCATCGGCGAGGGCGCGGAAGTGCGCGCGCCCATGGCGATCACGGTGATCGGCGGCGTGCTGCTGACGACGTTCCTGACGCTGTTGGTGATCCCGGTCGTGTACGCGACGCTCGATCGGCGCGAGTCCGCCGCCGATCGCGCCCGGCGCGCGCTTCCGGGGCCCACCGCCGAGGCGGCGGCCGCGGGCGGAGCCTGAGCCGTGGGCCACACCGAGATCGCACTCCGGCGCCCGATCACGACGCTGATGGTATTCCTCGCGATCGCGGCCATCGGCCTGATCGCCGGGCGCCTGCTGCCACTCGAGGAGTTTCCGGCGATCACCTTCCCCGGCATGGAGGTGCGCATCCCCTCCCCCGGATCCACGCCCGAAGAAGTCGAACGGCTGATCACCCGCCCGGTCGAGGAAGCGCTTGCGACGCTGCCCGGCATCAAGCAGGTCGCCTCGACCTCGACCGCGGACGGCGCGAGCTTTCACATCAACCTGAGCTGGGGCCGCAACCTCGAGGCCGCGAGCTTCGACATCAGGAGCAAGCTCGACGCGACGCGCCCGCAATTGCCGCCGGGCGCCGACCGCGTGATCGTGCAGACCTACTCCTCAGCCGACCAGGCGGTGGTCGTGGTGCGCCTGTCGGCGAACCAGGACCTGTCCCGCGAATACGACATGCTGGAAAAGTATCTGAAGCGCCCGCTCGAGCGGATCCCCGGGGTCGCGCGCGTCGACCTGCAGGGCGTGCAGCGGCGCGAGGTGCGCGTGCTCGTCGACTCCGATCGGGCGGCCGCGCACGGCGTCGACCTGCCGGCGCTCGCCGCTGCGCTGCAGAAGAGCAACTTCGCGGTCAGCGCCGGGGAGCTCACCGAACGCGGGCGACGCTTCATTGTGCGTCCGCTCGGCGAGTTCCACTCGGTCGATGACGTCGAGAACCTGCTGATCCGTCCCGACCTGCGCCTCGCCGACGTCGCCGACGTCGCGCTCGTGACGCCACCGACCGAGATCGGCCGCCACGTCGACCTGCGCCCCGCCATCGGCCTCGACGTGTTCAAGACGACGCAGGGGAACGTCGTCGACGTCGTCGAACGCGTGCTGGCCGCCATCGAGACCGCACGCGACGTACCGAGCCTGCAGGGCGTCAAGATGGTCGTCATCGACAACCAGGCGCACAGCATCAAGAGCTCGCTCGGCGACCTTAGGAACGCCGGGCTCATCGGCGCCGCGTTCGCGCTCGCGGTGCTGTTCTTCTTCCTGCGCGACTGGCCGACCACGCTGATCGTGAGCCTCGCCGTGCCCTGCTCGCTGATCGTCACGCTGGCGGCGATGTATTTCCTCGCGCTCACGCTCAACGTGCTGACCATGATGGGCATGATGCTGGCGGTCGGCATGCTGGTCGACAACGCCGTGGTCGTTACCGAGAGCATCTTCCGCCACCGCCAGCTCGACCCCGACAATCCGGTCACGGCGACGATCGCGGGCGTGCGCGAGGTGGGCGTCGCGACCATGGCCGGGACCGCCGCGACCGTCATCGTGTTCCTGCCGCTCATGTTCGGCGAGAAGAACGAGCTGTCGATCGAGCTCATGCACGTGGCGATTCCGATCGTGTTCGCGATGGTCGCATCGCTGGTGATCGCGCAGACGCTGATCCCGCTCCTGACCTCCCGCCTGAAGGCGCCTGAGCCGGTCGCCGCGGCGAGCTTCCTCGGCCGCCTGCAGGAGCGCTACGCGCGCGCGCTCGCCTGGGTGCTGCGCTCGCCGTGGAAGACAGCGGGGCTCGTGCTGCTGACGCTCGTCTCGCCGGTGCCGCTGTTCGCGCTCGGCATCGTGCAGGTCGATCCCTTCCCGCAGGGTGTCGGCCGCACGCTCTACCTGCAGTACAAGATCGACGGCACCTACCCGCTCGATCGGGTCGAGGAGGCGGTCAACCGGGTAGAGGCCTTCCTCGAGGCGCACCGCCAGGAATTCGACATCAGGAACATCTACAGCCACTTCGAATCGGGCGATGCGCTGACCGCGATCTACCTGACGCCGAAGGACGAGGCGCACGCCGCCGCCCGCGACGTGATGGACAAGATCGCCAAGGGCATGCCGGAAATCATCATCGGCAAGCCCACCTTCAAGTTTGACGACTCCTCCGGGGGCCGCGGCTTCAACGTGCGCCTCACCGGCGAGTCCACCGAGGTGCTCGCCGAGCTATCGACCGCGGTCGCGCGGCGGCTGCGCGACGTGCCCGGCCTCGAGGGCGTGCACTCGGAGGCCAAGAGTGGCGACACCGAGGTGCAGGTGGTCGTCGATCGGACGCGCGTCGCGGCGCTCGGCCTCTCGACCGAGGACGTCGCGCGCACGGTGTCGGCGGCGCTGCGCGGCGAGAAGCTGCGCGAGCTCAGGAGCGGCGACCGCGAGCTCGACATGCGCCTCGCGTTCCGGGCGAGCGACAAGCAGCGCGTCGATGACCTTGCGCGCCTGCTGGTGCCGCTGCCGGCGGGCGGCTACGTGCCGCTCGGCGCGGTGGCGCATTTTCACGAGCAGCCGGGCGAGCGCGCGATCGAGCGCACCAGTCGCCTGACCTCGGTGATCGTGAGTGCGGCGCTGGCGCGCCACACGACCCTGGACGAGGCCAAGGACCGCGCCAAGCCTGCGCTCGAGGCGTACCCGTTTCCGCCCGGCTACGCGTGGAAGTTCGGCCGCGGCATCGAGGACCAGGACGACACGCTGCAGACCATGGTCATCAACATCCTGCTCGCGATCGTGATGATCTACCTCGTCATGGCCGCACTTTTCGAATCGCTGCTGCACCCCTTCGCGATCGTGAGCTCCATCCTGTTCGCAATCGTCGGCGTGTTCTTGTTCTTCGCGGTCACGCGGACCGTGGTCACGCTGATGGCGATGATCGGCATCATGATCCTGGTGGGCGTCGTGGTTAACATCGGCATCGTGCTGATCGCGCACGTCGTCAACCTGCGCGCCGCCGGCATGGAGCGCAATGCCGCAATCCTGCAGGCGGGGCGCGACCGGCTGCGGCCGATCCTGATGACGACGGCGACCACCCTGCTCGGCCTGGTGCCGCTCGCGATCGGCGAGGCACAGGTAGGCGGTGGCGGCGGCCCGGCGTACTACCCGATGGCGCGGGCGATCATCGGTGGGCTGGCCTTCGGCGCGCTCGTGTCGCTCTTTTTCGTGCCGGCGTTCTATGTCTGGCTCGACGACCTCGGCACGTGGCGGCGCCGGCTGGTCGCACGCGGCACCGGCAGCGCCGCCCGCGCCGCTCAGCGCAGCAACAGCCTGCCGACGTCCCAGTAGTCGTCCGCCAGCACATTGGGCTCGCGCACCGGAACCCCGCCGTCGCGGCCGAGGAACGCCGAGGGCAACGATTTGGGATCGGGCACCGCATCGTGCGCTTCCTCGTAGCGGACCGCGCTCCTGAGCAGCTCGCTGCGCGCGCGGATGTCCTGGGCGCGGTCGCGCTGCTCGCGCACCGAGGCGAGCGCGACGCCGATGTCCGCCATCATCGTCTGGCACTCGTGGCGGGAGCCGTAGTTGGCCTCCTGCACGCCCTTGGCGCGCGCCAGGCGCGACAGCAGCGCGAGCCCGGACTCCGCCAGGTGCGCGTACAGGAGCTGCGCGTAGGCGAGTATGGCGTTGTTGATCGCACGACGGCCGTCGAGGCCGAGTCCGGCGATCTCGGGCCACGGCTCCTTCTCGACGGTGCGCTTCGCGTCCTGCATGTCGGCGAGGTAGTGCTGCGCGTTGTCGCGCTCGCGGGTCTGGCGCAGCAGGCGCTCGGCGAGGCGCCGCCGGCGAAAGTAGTGCCAGAAGCTGGTCAGGGTCCCGAGCTCGGCGGCGAGCGCCGCAACGGTAGCTTCTTCGGTCTCGAGCGCCGTCGTCGCCTCGGCGAGTCGCTCGGCGGCGAGCTTCACGCGCGCCTGCCGGTCCTGGTGGAACTCGATCAGCTGGCGCTTGCGCTCGCGGTCTTCCTGCTGGCGACGGAGTTCCGCGCCAAACTGCTCTAACTGCAGATTGCAGGCTTTCCACAGCGCGCGCAGCTGGAAGTGCACGAGCGCGCCGTAGCCGAGATCGGGGTTGCCGAGCAGCACCTCGAGCGACTCGCGCTCCTCGAGCACGCGCTCGGTGGCCGCCTCCTGCTGCTTGAGGCGATCGCGCAGCTGATAGAGCTGGTCGTCGAGGCCGGCGAGTTCCTTCTTGAGCTCGGCGCGGTTCCAGTACAGCTTGAGGAGTCGCTCCTGCTCGTCGGGATCGCGTTTCGCCCCGAGCAGGGGGACCTTCATGCCACTGATTTTGCCGGCGATGTTCATGTGGGCGGCGCTAAGGCGCGGCCTGCCGCGTTCAAGGGGCGACCGCGGCGAAGCGGTGGCCCCGATCGACGCAGTACTCGAGCCACTTGTTGAGCAGCATGTTGCGCGACCAGCGCGGACCGAGCGCCTCCGCGGTCACGGCGGAACGCACGCGGCGGCGGCTGCGCGCGACCTCGAGGCCCACCGCGCTCGCCTCGGCGACGCGCGCGTCGTGATAGACGCGGATCTCGAGATCCGGCGCGTCGGCAGCGCCCGGGTCGGCACTGAATGCGTAGGTGAGCGAGAGCATGGTCGTGTACGGCCCGTGCTCGAGCACCGTGAGCTTGAGTTCGCAGTCGCCATTCACCAGCGAGCGGTGCTCGCCGCTCAGCGAACGCAGGTCGCCGACCAGCCAGCCGAGCCGGATGTAGTTGCTCTCGTAGAGCGTCATGAGCCCCACGAAGCTGCCGGGCCGCGTGCGCCACGACACTGCGCAAAGATCGTCGCTAACCATGCCCCGAATATATCACAGCGTTTTTTGTCGCCGCCGGCACTGCGTCCAGGTGAGAACGGCAGCACGCGATTAGCCGCCGTCTGCGAACTCCGTCACGCACCGCTCAGGAGCGCATGCGCCGTTCCGCACCGGCGCGGTGCATTATCCGGCTGCCGAGCTCCTCGATGGAGCAGTCCGTGGTGTCGAGAAACGGGATCCCGTAGCGCTCGAACAGCGCCTCGGCGGAGCGGATCTCGAAGGCGACCTGCTGCGCGGAAGCATAGCGGCTGTCGGGACGCCGCTCGTGGCGGATTTGTTGCAGTCGATCGGGCCGGATGGTCAGCCCGTAGAGCTTCGGCAGGTGCTGCGCCAGCACCGGTGGCAGCCGTGCGCTCTCGAGGTCTTCCTCGGTCAGCGGATAGTTGGCGGCGTTAATGCCGTAGTGGATCGCCATGTAGAGGCAGGTCGGCGTCTTGCCGGAGCGCGACACGCCGACCAGCACGACGTCCGCGTGCTCGTAGTCGCGCGTGTGCACGCCATCGTCGTTGGCGAGCGCGAAATTGGTCGCATCGATGCGCGCGGTGTAGCCGGCGATGTCCGACATGCCGTGTGCGCGTCCCGGCGCATGCGAGCTCTTGCTGTCGAGCGCGGCCTCGAGCGGACCGAGGAACGCCTCGAAGAAATCGAGGAACACGCAGTTGGCGGACTTGACCGCGTCGCGCAGGTCGTCCTTGACGAGCGTGCTGAACACGATCGGCGGCACGCCCTCAGCGACCGCCGCTGCGTTGACGCGATCGCGTGCCTCGACGGCCTTCTCCGGTGTCGCGATGAATGGCAGCGTTATCGCGCGGAATTCGACGCCTTCGAACTGCGTGAGCAGGCTGTGCCCCATGGTCTCGGCGGTGACGCCGGTCTGGTCGGACACGAAAAACACCGTGCGTTTCGGCACCAGCTTCTCCACGCGCAAGGACCGCGCAAGTGTACCCCGGGAGGCCGCCCGACGACCCGGCCAACGCGCGCGGGCGCCGGCGGTCCGGATGCGGCACAATCCCCCGCCCGGCGCCGCCGTCGCCAGGAACCGCGAGGGTGAGATCGTGACTACCTACATCATTCCCTTTGGCCAACTCGGCATGCGCGACGTCGATCGGGTCGGCGGCAAGAACGCCTCGATCGGCGAGATGATCGGTCATCTCGCACGGGTCGGCGTCAAGGTGCCGGACGGCTTCGCGACGACCGCGGACGCCTTCCGCGAATTCCTCGCGCAGGACGCGCTCGCGACGCGCATCGCGGCCGCCCTCGCGACGCTCGACGTCGAGGATGTCGACAAACTGGCCGCGACCGGCGCGCAGGTCCGCCAGTGGATCCTCGCGACGCCCTTGCCGAAGGCCTTCGAAGCGGACGTGGTCAAGGCATGGACAGCGATGGGCGGCGAGAGCATCGCGGTCGCGGTGCGCTCGTCGGCGACCGCCGAGGACCTGCCGGAGGCTTCCTTCGCCGGCCAGCAGGAGACTTTCCTCAACGTTGCCGGCCGCGAGTCGCTGCTCAAGTGCATGCACGAGGTGTTCGCCTCGCTCTACAACGATCGCGCGATCGCCTATCGCGTGCACCAGGGTTTCAACCACGCCGACGTCGCGCTTTCCGTCGGCGTCCAGCACATGGTGCGCAGCGACCTGGGGGCGAGCGGCGTGATGTTCACGCTCGACACCGACTCCGGCTTTCGCGAGGTCGTGTTCGTCACCGCCTCCTACGGCCTGGGCGAGACGGTCGTCCAGGGTGCCGTCAATCCCGATGAGTTCTACGTCTACAAGCCCGCGCTGCGCGCCGGCCGCCCCGCGGTCCTGCGCCGCAACCTCGGCGGCAAGGCCATCAAGATGATCTACGCCGCCGGCGGCGGCGAGGCCGCCCGCGGGCGACGCGTCGAGACCGTCGACGTGCTGCCTGCGGATCGTGCGCGCTTCTCTATCACCGATGAGGACCTGACCCAGCTCGCGCGTCAGGCGTTGCTGATCGAAGAGCACTACAAATGCCCGATGGACATCGAGTGGGGCAAGGACGGGGCGAGCGGCGAGATCTACGTGCTGCAGGCGCGTCCCGAGACCGTGCAGAGCCGCGCGGGCCGCTCGATCCAGCGCTTCACGCTCAAGAACCGCTCGCAGGTCCTGAGCTCGGGCCGCGCGATCGGCAGCCGCATCGGCACGGGCCCGGCGCGCCTGATCCGCGACGTGCGCGAGATGGCGCGCGTGCAGACGGGCGACGTGCTCGTGGCCGACATGACCGATCCGGACTGGGAACCGGTCATGAAGCGCGCCTCGGCGATCGTCACCAACCGCGGCGGCCGCACTTGCCACGCAGCGATCATCGCCCGCGAACTCGGCATCCCGGCGGTGGTCGGCTGCGGCGATGCGACCAGCACCGTCGCCGAGGGCCACGAGGTGACGGTGTCCTGCGCCGAGGGCGACACTGGCTTCGTGTACGCGGGCCTGCTCGATTACGAGAAGCGCCAGATCGAACTCGATGCGCTGCCCCCCGCGCCGGTCAGCATCATGATGAACGTCGGCAACCCCGACCGGGCCTTCGACTTTGCGGGGATCCCGAACAAAGGCGTCGGCCTCGCCCGACTCGAATTCATCATCAACCGCATGATCGGCGTGCACCCGCGGGCGCTGCTCGACTTCGAGAAGCTCGAGCCCGCGCTCAAGGAGACCATCCGCCGGCAGATGGCGGGCTACGCCGATCCCGTGTCCTTCTTCGTCGACAAGCTCACCGAGGGCATCGCGCAGATCGCCGCCGCCTTCGCGCCCGAGACCGTGATCGTGCGCCTCTCGGACTTCAAGTCGAACGAGTACGCGAACCTCATCGGCGGCAAGGCCTACGAGCCTCACGAGGAGAACCCGATGCTCGGGTTCCGCGGCGCCTCGCGCTACGTCGATCCGACGTTCCGGCCGTGCTTCGAGCTCGAGTGCCGCGCGCTCAAGCGCGTGCGCAACGAGATGGGCCTGACCAACGTCCAGGTCATGGTGCCGTTCGTGCGGACCTTGAAGGAAGCGGAGCAGGTGACC
>JANXZZ010000059.1 GCA_025355245.1 Pseudomonadota bacterium
GCCCGGCGTGCTGGCACAGAGCAACGTCCAGAATGCCACGGACCTCAACGGCATCGTGCCGGGTCTCGTTATCGGCGAGAGCGACGGCTACAACTTCGACCTGACGATCCGCGGTATCGGCCTGAACTCGCCGCAGGATGATGGCTCGCCGGCGTCCGTGTCGCTGCACCAGAACGGCTTTTTCATCCCGAACCCTCTGTCGCTGACGCTTGGCTTTCTCGACCTCGATCACCTCGAGGTGCTGCGCGGGCCGCAGGGCACCGTGTTCGGCCAGAACTCGGTTGGCGGCACGCTGAACATCATCACTGTGCAGCCGACGCTGGACGGGGTCAACGGTTATGCCGACGCCGAATTCGGCTCGCTCAGCCTCGTGCACGTGCGCACCGCGCTCAACTTGCCGGTGTCCGGAACCCTAGCGCTACGATTCGCCGGCGACTACGACAAGCAGAACGGCTACGTCACGGCGACGGCGCTGCCGGGCAATTACAAGCTGAATGATGTCAACAATTATCACGTGCGGCTGTCGGCGCTGCTGCAGCCGAACGACGATTTCTCGATGATTGGCTCGATTGAATACGCGAAAGTCGTGCAGCATGAGCCGCAGAGCAAGAACATCCTCGATCCGGATCCGAACCCCTGGCACGAGACCAGCGACTGGCCAGGCGTCTACGACATGCAGCAGACCATTGCGACGCTGACCGCCAGCTGGAACTTCAGCGCGATGATCTTCAAGTCGCTCTCGAGCCTGCAGTACATGAACGAGGGCGGATCGAACTCGGAGGGCGGCCTCACCCTCGCGCTCGCAACGCCGCTCTATGGGGGCGAGAACGATCAGTACGTGCTGCACGAGAACTATGCGGTTTCGCAGGAGTTTGACTTGAGCTCGAAGCCCGGCGGCCCCCTTGACTGGGTGCTGGGAGCGTTCTACATGCATTCACGCATCACCGACGCCTATTCGCAGTACCTGCTCAACCCGTCTATGCCGGAGGCGCCGAACACGATTGGGCTGTCAGACCCGGTCGGGGAGGCGCTGTCGCTGCCGGAGTTCAACGCCGGAACGCTGTATTTCGAGACGCTGAATGCGTTGCGCCGCACCTCGGCCTCGCTGTTCGGCCAGGGTATCTACCACGTCAACGACCAGCTGCGCACCACGGCCGGCTTCCGCTACACGATTGACGGCAATACGACGCTGCTCGACAACTATTTCGGCGACCCGAACGAGGGCGGCGGCATCGTGCGCTTCAGCCAGCACTCCTCCAAGCTGACGTGGAAGCTCGGCGTCGAAGACCAGCTGACCCCCGACAACCTGCTGTACGGCAGCATCTCCACCGGCTACAAGCCGGGCGGCGGCAATCCGGGCACCGCGCCGCTCGTCGTGCCGCACAATTATGTGCCGGAGACGATCACCGCGTTCGAGATCGGCTCGAAGAATTCGATGCTGGACCGGACCTTCGTAGCGAACCTCGCCGCGTTTTACTACATCGACAAGGACATGCAGTATCACGCCGAGGACGCGATCAACTTCGACGGCGGCGTCGACAACCTGCCAGAGGTCCAGATCTACGGTCTCGAGGGCGAGTTCACCGCGCTGCTGCCGGCCCACTTCCGACTTGACGCCTTCCTCACGGCGCAGCGCGGTCACATCACCTCGCACGTCAGTACGATCGACAATCTGACCGGCAATACGATCAACAACCAGTTCGCGACCCAGTACGGCCAGGCGGCATTCCTGGCCGCCGAGTTCGGCTTCACCGATCCGCAGCTGCCGAACGCGCAGCAGCTGCTGACCGCGCAGCGCCTCGCGGGTTATCGCGACGTCCATGGCAATGCCCCGCCGAACCTGCCGCAGTACATGGCGCAACTCGCGCTGTCGCAGACATCGGAGTTCCCGGACGGCTCGAGCCTGCTGTCGCGCTACCAGCTCACCTATCGCGACCAGTACGCGGACACGGTATTCGGCAACTCGTTCTACTACACGACGCCGAGCTACGTGATGATGAACCTGTTCTTCGACTACACGTTCGCGAACCGCAACCTAGACCTCACACTCGGCGTCACGAACCTCGCGAACCGTGCCGAGGTCAGCTACCGCTTCACGAATCAGTACGGCGGCGAGACGACGCAGACCTGGTTCCCGCCGCGCGAGTACCGCATCGGCATCGGCTACAAGTTCTGACAGGGGCAATGGCTGGCCCGCAACAAAGGATCCGGGTCAGCGCGCGCATCGCGCTGGCTCTCGCCGCGACCTGGGTTCTTGGTGCCGGCCGTGCATCGGCCGCCGAAGTCAGTGCCCTCGCGATCATGCTACCCGAAGAGCCGACCGACTTCGGCTGGAACCAGCAGGCCTTCCAGGCAGCGAAGGCCGTCGCATCGAAGTACCACTTGAGGTTCATGCCCGCCTCGGGTCTCGGCTACGGCGACGTACATGCGGAACTGCGTGAACTCGCGGATGATGGAGCGAGCCTGATCATCGCGCATGCGAGTGGCTACAATACCGCGGCGCCGGAGATCGGCGCCGAGAAACACGTACCCGTCGCCATCGTCGACCGTCCGAAGGACAGCAAGCCCGGCGCCGTCGCCGATTACACGCTGTCAGGCCGCGAGGGGGCCTACCTCGCCGGCGTACTGGCGGCGAAGATGACGCATACTCACGTTGTCGCAATCGTCGTCGCCGCGGAGTCACCGCCGTGGAACAGCCAGTCAGCGGCGTTCGCGCAGGGCGCGCGCGCGACGGACGCGGCCGTCAAGGTGCTGTATGCGGTGATCGGCCCAGCAGCCTACGCCGATGTGGCCGGCGGCCGCCGCGTCACCGAATCGATGATCGGCGCCGGTGCCGACGTCGTCTTCGGCCAGGGGGATCGGGCCAGTTTCGGCATGATGCAAGCGGTGGATACCAGCTCCTCGGCCGGCGGTGGCAACCTCTGGTTTATCGACCAGCTCGGTGACAAGAGTTCGCTCGACAAGGGACACCTGCTGACGTCCGTCCTCTGGAATCTGGTGCCCGTATATTCGGCGATGATTGAGGACCTCAGGAGCGGCAAGTTCGGCACGCACCCCTACTCGATCCGGCTTGCCGATGACTCGGTCCGGCTGCTACACACGAAGCACATTCCCGACACGGTGTGGAGCGACATCGAGGCGGTGCGCACCCAGATCGTCGGCGGCCAGATGAAGGTCGAACCGGTTTGGGAGGCATCCGCGGTGCGTGCGATGATGACGTCGGTGGCCGCGCCGCCGAAGTAACAGGAGATCCTAGCAATGGTGGACACGAAAGTTTATCTGCTGGATGGCGGCACGCTGGTGATCGACGGCTTCCACGCCTTCTGGAATCGCGGGCCGGCGGGCGAAGTGAGGTTTCCCTGCTACAGCGTGCTAATCGAGCACGCGGACGGCCGCTACCTCTTCGATACCGGCTATGACTTTGACCACGTCATGCGCGTGCTGCCCTTCGAGAAGCCGATCCAGGACAAGGCGCAGACGCTTCCCGGGCAGCTCGCGAAGCTGGGGCTTGCGCCCGCTGACATCAACTACGTCATCAATTCCCACTATCACTTCGATCATTGCGGCGGCAACAAGCATTTCCTCCAGGCCTGTACGATCTGCCACGCGAAGGAGCTGGAGGCGAGCGGCAATTGCCAGCCCTTCGAGCACCTGGGCTATTCGGACCTGAGTTTCGCGCCGTCGCTCGCCGCGAAGCGCGGCCTCACATTGCCCCCGGACCCGGCGCTCGACATGTATACGCCGAAATTCGAGACCCTCACCGGAGACAAGGAAATCGCGAAAGGGCTTTGGCTCTATGAGACGCCGGGCCACACGGCCGGGCACTACAGCCTGATGGTCGAGCTCGCGAACCGGCGCCCGATGCTGTTCACGGCGGATGCCTGCTACAGCAAGAAGAACATGGACATGATGTGCATCTCAAGCTTTCATCTCGACCCGACGGCGAGCCTCACCTCGATGAAGCGCCTGAAGCAACTGGCGGAGAAGCACGACGCCGAGCTCTACTATTCACACGACCTGGAAAGCTTCAAGGGCTACCAGACCGGGTCGAACTTTTACTCATGAGCGTGTCGCGGCCGGCCCGTTCCGGCCGGGGCGCGGATGCCGCGCGCGTTACCAGCGCACCATGCCCGCGTCGACATTGAGCGCTTGGCCGGTGATCCAGTGGGCCTCTTCGGAGGCGAGGAACGCAACCGCGGGCACGACATCTGCGGGGACTCCGTGGCCCTTGATAGCCTGCAGCATCTCGACGAACCCGAATGCATCCTTGTGCGGGGTCGTCTGCACGCCTTCAGTGTCGATCAGCCCCGGGCAGACGCAATTGGCGGTGATCTTGTAGGGCCCGAGTTCCGTGGCGAGCGCGCGCGTGAAGGTCAGCACGCCGCCCTTGGAGGCGACGTAGTGCGCCATGTTCGGGGTGCCGGCGAAGATCGAGTTGGAGCAGAAGTTGACGATCCGGCCGTAGCCGCCCTTGCGCATCATGTCGGAGCCCGCGCGGCACATCAGGAACAGCCCGTCGAGGTTGACGCGCATCACGCGCCGCCATTCGGCGATGGTGAGCTCGTCCCACTTCACAAACGGGACGATCGCCGCCACATTAACCAGTACATCGAGTTTGCCTTTCGCCGCGACCGTCTCGAACAGCTTGCCAACCGAGGCCTCGTCGCCAATGTCGCAGGCAACCGCAAACGATGAACTTCCAATAGCTTTCGCGGTCGCAACGGCGCCCGCGGCGTTGATGTCGACAGCTACGACGATCGCGCCCTCGGCGCCGAGTCGCATCCCCACTGCCTTGCCCAAGCCCTGTGCGGCGCCCGTAACCACGGCCACGCGGCCTTCGAATCTGCGCATCAGTAGTGCTCCTCAGGTTGTGGTGACGAATAGCGACAGTATCTCTCAAGCACACGTAATTTTCATGCGGAACATTTACCGGATGAAGCGGGATGGTGCGTTTTCGGCCAGACTCAGATTGGGGTAGGAATTCCGTCCGCTGGGTCAACGAATATAGTGCCGCGTGGATTGCCTCCAGAGCCTCAGGCATTGCAGCGCGACGTGGGTTGGTGCTGCAGTGATTGCAATTCACATAAGTCCGAAGTCGACTTTCTCAGTTTTGCTCGCCAGCAGAACGCTGAACGGCACACGGTTATTTCAGCGCCCATTTTCAGAACATTGGCATCAAATAACGTGCCGGGTTTGTCTGCTTATGCGTCACTGTCTCAGCAAGGATCCGGGCCCCGGTTGCTTGATCCGACTGCCGCGCCGCAAAAAAAGCCCTCCGCGAGGGAAAAACGCCGAAGGATCTCCATGCCCTAAAGGCGGTCGCCGTTCCTGCCGGGCCGGTAGCGGAACCTGATACCGGCTTTGGCTGAAGAACCCCAGTCGACGCTCGAGAGGCGCAGGATAGGGCGGGGTGCCTACGAGCCTTGATGCCTGTAGTCCGCAATAACTCGATCAAGCCGCTGCGGATGCCAGAAAGTATTCGTGATGCAGCCCGCCAAGTATCGATTTCGCGCGCACAGAGTAGGATTCTCCGCAACGATGCCGAGATTCTGGTTGGATTTTATCTGCAAGCGGGGAGGGTGGATCGGGGACACCAGGACCGAGGGCGGTGTGCGGGCGGCCAGCGTTGTAGTGACGAGCCCACGATTTCAGGATCGTCCGCAAATGCGATTCCGACAGCGGAATGAGCCAATCGAGGCACTCCCGACGAATCGTGCCGATGAGCCTTTCGCAAATC
>JANXZZ010000133.1 GCA_025355245.1 Pseudomonadota bacterium
CGGAGGTCACCGGCGCGCCTTGCTCGCCCGCGAAATCGACGCCGGCGTGGAAGGCGGTGTAGCCCGTGACCTCCGTCGCGACGGGCGTCGTGACCTGGGCGGGCGAGCGCTTCGGCTACGGCAACCTCGTCGAGGTCAACCACGGCAACGGTTACCTGACGCGCTACGCCCACAATTCCGCGGTCCTGGTGAGGGTTGGCGACACGGTGCAGAAGGGCCAGGAACTGTCCCTGCTCGGCAGCACCGGCCACTCGACGGGGCCGCACGTGCACTTCGAGGTTCAGAAGGACGGGAGCCCCGTGGACCCGATGGCCTTCATCAACCAGAACGCCGCCCCGCTGCTCAAGGCCGGGCATTGAAGAGCGCCTCCCCGACCCCAAGCAGGGGTTGGGGTCGGCCTGGAGCCGGGCCCGGGTGCGGCCCGCGCCCCGCCGCGACGCGGCAGGTATTGGCCACCACTCCTTAGTACAATGCGCGACTTTTCCGCGTAAGGACCGGGCGCACGACGTCCGGCCCCCGAAGGATCTCGACCTGTGTTCAAAGTTCTGACCTCGATCTTCGGCAGTCGCAACCAGCGGCTGCTACGCAGCTACGGCCCGCTGGTGACCGCCACCAACGCCTTCGACGCGCAGATGACGGCGCTGCCCGATGCGGCGTTCCCGGGCGTGACGGCGGCGCTGCGCGAGCGCCTGGCCGCGGGCGCGAGCCTCGATTCGGTGCTTCCGGAGGCTTTTGCCGCGGTCCGGGAGGCCGCGCGGCGCACGATCGGACTTAGGCATTTCGACGTGCAGCTGATCGGCGGCATCTCGTTGCACCAGGGCAAGATCGCCGAGATGCGCACCGGCGAGGGCAAGACGCTGGTCGCGACGCTGCCGGTGTACCTGAATGCGCTCCCCGGTAAGGGCAGCCACGTCGTCACGGTCAACGAGTACCTCGCCGGTCGCGACGCCGAGTGGATGGGACCCGTCTACCGATTCCTCGGCCTCACGGTCGGCGTCATCAAGGCCGGCCAGAGCCAGGACGAGAAGCGCGCCGCCTACGCCTGCGACATCACTTACGGCACCAACAACGAATACGGCTTCGACTACCTGCGCGACAACCTCGCGTTCAGGCTCGAGGACCGCGTGCAACGTTCGCTGGTGTTCGCGATAGTCGACGAGGTGGACTCGATCCTGATCGACGAGGCGCGCACGCCGCTCATCATCTCGGGACCGGCGGAGGAGAGCACCGAGCTCTACCTCAAGATCAACACGCTGATCCCGCAGCTGACGCGCGCGCTGAGCGAGGAGCCGACCGAAACGGGTCTGCTGGTCACCGACGTCGAGCGCGGCAGGCTGCGCGGCGACGTGCGCGCGGGCGACGTTATCCTGAGCGCGGACGGGGCGCCCGTCGCGCGCGCCGAGGACGTGCTGGTGGCGCTCGCGGCGGCGAAGCCGGCCACCCGGCTCAAGCTCGAGGTCTGGCGCGACCGCAACGTCCACACCGTCTCCGTTGAGGCGAGCGCGGCGGACTCCGCGGCGACGCCGGCGAATGCCCGCGCCAAGCTCGCATCGACCTTCGGCTTCACCGCCCAGGCGCTCTCCGAGGACAAGCGCTACGAACTCGCCGTCGGCGGCGACTTCTGGGTCGACGAGAAGCAGAAGCAGTCACACCTCACCGAGGCCGGCCACCAGCGCGTCGAGGAACTCATGGCGAGCTCGGGGCTGCTGCGCGAGGGCGAGAGCCTGTACGACGCCGCGAATATCCGCCTCATGCACCACCTGAGCGCGGCGCTGCGCGCGCACGCGATCTACCGCAAGGACGTCGAGTACATCGTCCGCAACGACGAAGTGATCATCGTCGATGAATTCACCGGCCGCACGATGCCCGGGCGGCGCTGGTCGGACGGGTTGCACCAGGCGGTCGAGGCGAAGGAAGGCGTGACGGTTCGCGAAGAGAACCAGACGATCGCCTCGATCACCTTCCAGAACTTCTTCCGCATGTACCAGAAGCTGGCCGGCATGACCGGCACCGCGGACACGGAAGCCTACGAGTTCCAGCAGATCTACGGCCTCGAGGTCGTGGTCATTCCGACGCACCGCCCGATGGTCCGCAAGGACAACTCCGACCTCGTGTACCTCACGCAGAAGGACAAGTTCGACGCGATCATCGAGGACATCCGCGACTGCCTCGCGCGGCAGCAGCCGGTGCTGGTCGGCACGACCTCGATCGAGACCTCGGAACTCCTCAGCAAGGCGCTCGGCAAGGAAGGCATCGTGCACGCGGTGCTGAATGCCAAGCAGCACGACCGCGAGGCGCAGATCGTCGCGCAGGCCGGCCGCCCCGGCGGCGTGACGATCGCGACCAACATGGCGGGCCGCGGCACGGACATCGTGCTCGGTGGCCGGCCGGACGCGGAGCCCCCCGGCGCGCCGCCGCTCGATCCCGCCGCGGCGGCCAAGGTGCAGGCGGAGTGGCTCGAGCGGCACGAAAAGGTGCTCGCCGCGGGCGGCCTGCACATCATCGGCACCGAGAGGCACGAGTCGCGGCGCATCGACAACCAGCTGCGCGGCCGCTCGGGTCGCCAGGGCGACCCGGGCTCCTCGCGCTTCTACCTGTCGCTCGAGGACAGCCTGATGCGGATCTTTGGCGATCCGACGCGCATGAAGGCGCTCTTGTCGCGCGTCGGCATGAAGGAAGGCGAGGCGATCGAGAGCGGCATGCTGACGCGGCAGATCGAACGCGCACAGCGCAAGGTCGAGGCGCACAACTTCGACCTGCGCAAGAGCCTGCTCGAGTACGACGACGTCGCCAACGACCAGCGCAAGGTCATCTACGGCCAGCGCAACGAGCTGATGGCGGCGGATGACATCGCCGAGACGATTCAGTCGCTGAGGGTCGAGGTGGTCGCGGCGCTGGTCACGCAGTTTGTGCCGCCGGAGACCATCGAGGACCACTGGAACCTGACGGGACTCGAGGAGGCCGTGCAACGCGAGTTCGCGATCGCCGTGTCGATCAAGTCGTGGTTCGAGGCGGATCGCACCCGCACGCACGCGGCATTCCAGGACTACCTGCTCGAGGTGCTGGAGCGGGCCTACCAGGACAAGGAAGCGCTGGTCGGTGCCGCGGACCTCAGGCACATCGAGCGCCGGCTCATGCTGCAAATGGTCGATTCGCACTGGCGCGAGCACCTGGCGGCGATGGACTACATGCGCCAGGGCATCTTCCTGCGCTCCTACGCGCAGAAGAACCCGAAGCAGGAGTACAAACGCGAGGCTTTCGAGCTCTTCTCGGCCATGCTAGACCGGATCAAATTCGACACGGTCACGCTGCTCGCGCGCCTGCAGATCCGCTCGGATGCGGACATCGAGCGCGAGGAGCAGGAGCGCCAGGCCCGGCTCGCGCGCGCCATGCAGTTCCAGCATGCCGCGGCGCCGTCGATCGCCGCCGAGAGCGCGCTGCCGGCGGACGACGATCCGGCGCAGGCCCCCGGCGTGATCGCGCCGTTCCAGCGCGCCGAGCGCAAGGTCGGGCGGAATGAACCCTGCCCGTGCGGGTCGGGGCGCAAGTACAAGCACTGCCACGGACAGCTCCAGGGCGAGGGCTGAGGGCGCATCCGGTGCGGGTCGCGCCGGTCCACGTCGTTGCCGGCGCGCTCACGGACCCCGCGGGGCGGGTGCTGATCGCGGAACGCCCGGCCGGCAAAGCGCACGCGGGCCGCTGGGAATTCCCGGGCGGGAAGCTGCACGCGGCCGAATCGCCGCGCGACGGCCTCGCGCGCGAACTCGCGGAGGAGCTTGGCATCGAGCTCCTGAAGTGCGTCCCGCTCCTGGCCGTCACTCATTGCTACCCCGGCGGCGGCACGCCGATCCTCGTCGACTGCTGGCGCGTGGAGCTGTGGCGCGGCGTACCACAATCGCTTGACGGCCAGCGGCTGCGCTGGTGCACGGGCGCGGAACTCGCCGCGGCCGACATCCTCGAGGCGGATCGCGCGATCGTGACGGCGTTGCTGCTGCCGGCGCTGTTCGTTCGAGCGTCGGTCCGGCCCGCGCTCGGGCGGCCAACGAGCGCCGCGCCCGCGGCCGGCCGCGTCGGCTGGCTGCTCGAGGCCGGGGCGAATCGGACCCTGCCCGCAGGGGACGCGGCCTTCCTCATCGATCCGGCCGCGCCGCCGCCCGCGGGCGTGGGCGCCGTCTACTCGGCGCCCGCCCGGGTCGTACGCGCGCCAAGCCGGGAGGTGCCCGTGGGCTGCATCGTCGCCGGTCCGCGCGAGGCCGAGGAGGCCGGTCGCGCCGGCGCCGATTTCCTGCTCATCGTCGATCGCGGCCTCGCCGCGACCGAGCTCGCCGCGGTGGCAGCCGTCGGTCTGCCGTGGTACCTCAACGTGGCCGAACGCGGCCAGCGCGAAGCACCGCCGGCAACCGGGCGGCTGTGGTGGCGCGACTCCGGGGCAACCGGGACGCGCTAGCATGGGGCCGGTACCCGCGGTGCGGCACGCCGCTTCGGCACGCTCTCCCAGGAGGCGACTATGAATGCGCAAGAAAGACTCTCGCGGGTCCTGGGCTCGGCTCTGGTGGGGCTCGGCCTCGTCGCGAGCACCGGCAGTAGCGCTGCCGGCACGCTCGATGCGCTCTCGAACGCGGATGCCTCGGGCGGCCTGCGCGCGGCGCTCGGCAAGGGCATCGACACGGCGGTCGCGCGCCTCGGTGCGCCGGGCGGATTTCTCGACAACGAGAAACTCAGGATCCCGCTGCCGCCGGCGCTCGAGAAGGCGGATCGGGCGCTGCGGCTGGTCGGCATGTCGGGCGAGGCGGACGATCTCAAGGTCGCGATGAACCACGCCGCCGAGTCGGCGGTTGGCGATGCCAAACCCGTGCTCGTCAGCGCCCTCAAGCACATGAGCATCAGCGATGCCAAAGGCATCCTGACCGGCGGTGACGGTGCTGCCACCGAGTACTTCAGGCGCACGACGGGCGATGCGCTGCGCACGCGCATGAAGCCGATCGTCGCGAACGCGACCCAGAAGGTGAAGCTCGGCGCGATCTACGATCGCTACGCCGGCAAGGCCGCCGAGTTCGGGCTCGTGTCGGGCGATGCCACGAATCTCGACGACTTCGTGACCGGCAAGGCCCTCGACGGGCTTTTCTCGGTGATCGCGGACGAGGAACACTCGATCCGCGCGAACCCGCTCGCCGCGGGCAGCGCACTCATCAAGAAGGTGTTCAGCTCGTTGTAGCGCCGGCGCGGCTATTCGAGCGTCGCGAGCTTCAAGTCGGCGCGTGCGCTCGCGATGGTGGCGACGATGACGCCCTCGCCGTCGGCGGTGACGGTCATGCCGGAGCTGTCGAGCAGGTCCGGCAGTGCCCGCACGCTGTTCACCAAGTGGTTGCCTATAGAATAGCGATCGAGTTCCGGAGGGCCGATGTCGGGCCTGCGGATGAACCACACGGCGGTCTCCGTGAGGGCCCAGTTGGCCCAGTCGGCCGGCGAGAAGTCGGGCGCCACCAGCGTTTCGTCGCCGCCGGGCGCGGGGTTCCTGAGCCACAGGCCCGGGCGATCCGCACGCACGTAGTAGAGCGCCTCGCCGTCGCGCGACTCGAGCGCCGCGAGCCCGCCCTCGGTGGTCAGCATCTCGGTGGTGCCGCCCGCGGGCCACGCACTGCGCCATATCTGCCAGCTCCCGGAGCGCGTGCTCGCGAAATAGAGCCAGCGCCCGTCGTGCGAGAAACTGGGGGCGCGGCTGACGCCGTCGTCGACAATCCGCTCGAGGTGGCCGTCCGCGACCGCGACCGTCCATATCTCGAACTGGCCCTTGCGCGAGCCCGCGAACACGACCAGGCGCCCATCGGCAGACCACCGCGGCGTCTCGAGGTAGTCGAGGTCGCTCGCGGTCAGCGCGCGCGCGGTGCCGCCTGCGACCGGCGCGAGCCACAGCTGTTCGTGGCCGCCCTGGTTCGAGACGAACACCAGCTGGCTGCCGTCGGGGGAGAGCTGCGGCTGGCGCTCGAGCGCGGCGGCGGCGCTGTGGACCTCGGCGGGGGTACCGCTCGGGTCGCCCGGCACGCGGGTCAGGCGGGTCGCGTACTGCCACTCCTCGTAGGCGAGCAGCCGGCCGTCGTTGGAAGTCGCGGGCGCGCGCAGCTCGTTCGCCGAAGCGACGACGAGCTCGGGCGCACTGCGATTGAGGCGCACTCGCCAGAGCGCGTAGCGCCCGCCGCGCGGCGATGAAAAGATCACCGACTGCGTGCCCGCCTCAAACGCGGCCCCCGCGAGCGCGCGCCGGTCGCGCGTGAATCGCTCGACCGCGACCGTGCCGATGTCGAGGAGTGAAAGGTCCTCGACGCCGGTCGCGCGGGCGCGCACGAACACGAGGCGGCGCCCGGTCGGGGCGAGCGCCGGCTGCATGTCGCCGGGCATGCCGACGACGGGGTTCGTGATGCCAGTCAGCTTGCCGGTGTCGACGTCGTAAGAGACGAGCTGCCGCGACAGGCCGGGCTGGACCCGATGCGCGTAGATGAGCGAACGTCCGTCGGGCGTCCACGTCAGGCGGCCGACGGCGCCAAAGTCGCAGTCGCCGAGTCGGCGCTCGTTCTCGCCGTCGGGCGCGACGACATACACCGCGCAGCCGGAATCGGTGACCCGCTCGAAGGCGATGCGGCTGTTCGCCGGCGACCATGCCGGAAAGACGTCGCGCCCCGCGCCCTGCGTCAGCGGTCGCCAGCTGCCCCCGCCGCGCGGCCGCACCACGAGGTGCGTGCCGCTGCCGTCGGTGAGCCGCCAGCTATAGACGACCTGCCGCCCGTCGGGCGAGAAGCTTGGGCTGGTCTTCTCGCCAGGCTCGGTCGCGAAGCTGACGACATTCGTGACGACCCCGAAGAGCACCACGTGCCCGCGGTCGACGAGCTCGTAGAAGCCGAGCGACAGGCCACCGACCACGAGGCTCGCAAGTCCGACGGCGAGCCAGCGCTTGCGCTTGCGCGACGTCCACGCATCCACCGCGCCCGGATCGTCGCGCAACACCAGCGAATCGCCGCCCTTGAGCCCGCGTCCGGGCACGGGCTCGCCGACCTCGAGGACGTAGGCATCGCCGGGCGCGTTCGCGATCCTGACCGCGCCATCCTCGGAGAAGACGCGGCGCAGGAGTCCGAGTACGCGGCGCAGCTTGGGCTCGTGATCCTCCGCCGTGCCGCCGCCGTAGATGCGTGCCGCGAGCTGGTCGCGGTTGATGCCACCCGCCGGCTGCTCCGCGAGGATCAGAATCGCGGCCAGTGTCGGCTTGTCGAGCGCGACGATGCGATCGGCGCGCGTCATGCGGCCGAGCGCGGGCCTTACCCGCCAGGTGCCGAGCTCGAAATCGGCGACGCTCGCGGGATCCGGCGGCGGCGCCACCGGGCCGACCGGCTTCTTCGCTGGCCGGCCGAAGGCGTGGCGCTTGCCGAGTTCCAGGTAGCCGCGGCGCTTCACGGTGGCGCCACGTGCAGGCCGACGTAAGCGGCCGCGAAGGACCATTGGTCGGCGAAGTCCTCGATCTGCATCCACGTAGGCTTGCCGGCGCCGTGGCCGGAGCGGGTCTCGACGTGCAGCAGGACCGGGTTCGGGCAGGCCTTGCCGCGCGGCTGCGCGCGCTGCAGGGCGGCGGCAAACTTGAAACTGTGCCACGGCACCACGCGATCGTCGCGTGCCGCGGTCGTGATCAGCGTCGGCGGGTAGCAGACACCGTGCTGCACGTTGTGCACCGGCGAATAGGCGCGCAACGCCGCGAATTCCTCGGGATTCTCGGCGAGGCCGAAGTCGCTCGACCACTGGCGCGCATTGGCGCTCGCGGTGTCGTAGCGCAGCATGTCGAGCACGCCGACGACGGGCAGTGCGACGGCGAACAGATCCGGCCGCTGCACCATCGCCGCGCCGATCAGGAGGCCGCCGTTGCTGCGGCCGTCGATCGCGAGGTGACGCGGCGAGGTGACGCCGTTCGCGATGAGCCACTCGGCGGCCGCGATGAAGTCGTCGAATACGTTCTGCTTGTGGGTCTTGGTGCCGGCGAGGTGCCAGGCCTCGCCGTACTCGCTGCCACCGCGCACGTTGGCGACCGCGTACACGCCGCCACTGTCGAGCCAGGCGGCGACCGCGACGCTGAACGCTGGCAGCTGTGGCAGGTCGAAGCCGCCGTAGCCGTAGAGCAGCGTCGGCTGCATGCCGTCGTGGGGCATGTCACGCCGGTGAGTGATGAACATCGGCACCCGGGTGCCGTCCTTGGACCGGAAGAACACCTGCTCGGTCAGGTAGACGGCGGGATCAAGTGCGACGCCGGGCCGGCGGAACAGCGTGCTCTCGTTGCGCGCGATGTCGTAGCGATAGATCGTCCACGGCGTCAGGAAATCGCTGTACGCGTAGTAGGTCTCGTTGTCGGTCGAGCGGCCGTCGAAGCCGGCGACCTGGCCGACGCCCGGCAGCGTAAGGTCGCCGCGCTCACTGCCGTCGGGCCGGACGATGCGGATGCGCGAGTGCGCATCGCTGAGCGCGCTCACCAGGAAGTGCCTGCCGACGTAGTGCACCTCCTCGATGCTGTCGGGCGATTCCGCGACGATCGTGCGCCACTCCGCCGGCGCCGGGCGGTCGAGGCTGACCGCGACCACCCGGCCGCGCGGCGCATCCGCCGTCGTCAGGAAGTAGAACTCGCGCCCCTCGTTGCCGAGGAACGTGTAGCGCCCGTCCCAGCGATCGAGCAGGCGCACCGTGCCGGCGCCCGGCTCCGCAAGGTCGAGGTAGTGGACGGCATTGTTGCCGAAGCCGTCGGAGACCGTCATTACGAGCCAGCGCCCGTCCTCGCTGGTCGAGGCGTAGGGATTGCGCGTGCGGCTGTCCTCGATCGCGTAGACCTGCCGGTCGGCCGCCTGTGCGGTCGCCAGCGCGTGGTACCACACGCTCACCTGCTTGCCGCCGTCGCCGCGTCCGTCGGCACGCGCCGGGTAGCGCGAGTAGTAGAAGCCGCTGTCGTCCTGCGCCCACGCGATCGAGGTGAACTTGGTGAAGCCGATCGTCTCCGGCAGGTCGATGGCGGTCGCGACGTTCCGCACCCGCCAGGTCTTCCAGTCCGAGCCGCCCTCCGAGATCGCGTAGGCGAGGTAGGCGCCGTCCGGCGAGACCTCGAAGTCCGCCAGCGATTCGTTGCGCTCGCCGGCGAGCACGCTCGGGTCGAGGAGCGTCTCGGCCGGGCCGCCGAGCTCGGCGGCGACCAGCAGCAGGCTCTGCTCGTCGAGCCCGACGCTGTGCAGGTAGAAATAGCGCGCGCCGTGCTTTGCGGGGAGCACGTAGGTGTTCGCTCCCTGCAGCGATGCGCCGAAGCGCTCGAAATTGCCATGCGCGAGCAGTCGTGCGCGGAACGCATCGCGCGCTGGCAGCGCCGCGAGGAACGGCCGCGACACGGCGTTTTCCGCGGCGACCCAGCGCCACACGTCGGGCCTGTCGAGGCGCTCGAGCCAGCGCCAGGGATCGGCGACAGCAACGCCGTGGTAGACATCCACCTGGCGGTCGCGCCGCGTCGCGGGGTAGGGTGGCACGCGCAACTCGAGGGGCTCGGCCGGCGCGGTAGCCGCGTCGAGCGCCCGCGACTCGAGCGGCTTCGACAATGAACGCGCCCGCGCCGGGGTGGGTCCGCGTGCGCCGACCGGATGCGTGCTGCAGGCGCCGATGAGGCAAAGCCCCGCGCCGAACAGGGCGGCCGGCCAGCGCGCTCGCTCACCGCGCGGGCCTTTCACCCGGAACGCGGGGTCAGGCATGGCGTGTCGGCTCCAAGGGTTTCTTGAAGTCTATCAGACCGAATCCACGCGGCGACGTTCCGCGCGATCGCCGTTCCCGGCGTTCATGCGCGCGCGCTCGGGCGGGCATTCAGCGCCGCGTACCAGCGCCTGAGGTGAGGCTCGGCATCGCCGGCGCGCAGCTTCGAGGGCTTGCCGAAGTCAACCGTCGTGAAGGCGACGATGTCGGCCATGCTGAGCGCCGGTCCGGCGAGGAATTCCCGACCGGCGAGCGCGGCATCGAGCGCGCCGAACTCGCGCCTGACGGTCGCGCGCTCGGCCTCGCCCCACGCCGGAAGCTGCTCGATGCGCGTTGCCCAGTACGGATGCGTGTGGCGGAAAACGTTCACCATCGGCACGTACAGGCGGAACATCAGGCGATCGACCCAGCCATTGATGAGCGCGCGCTCGCGGGCGCTCCGCCCGAAGAGCGCAGGCTCGGGATGCTGCTCCTCGAGCCAGCGGCAGATCGACAGCGACTCATGCATGCGCGTGCCGTCGGCGAGCTCGAGCGTCGGCAACTCGCCGAGCGGATTGACGCCGAGGAAACCCGGCGCCTGGGTCTCGCCGGCGGCGATGTCGACCTCGACGACGTCGAGCGCGATGCCCTTCTCGGCCGCGTACATCCTGACGCGTCGCGGGCTCGGTGCGAAGCGGTTCGAATAGAGCTTCATTCCGGATCGTCCGCCGGCGGCTCGTTGTCGGCGCGATCGGCCAACACATCCTCGCCCGGGATCGCGTGCCGCGCGCTTAGCCACGCGCCGAGATCGAGCAGCCGGCAGCGTTCACTGCAGAACGGGCGCCAGGGATTCGCGGGCAGCGTTGCGACCGCGCGCCCGCAGTACGGGCATTTGATCCGGGCGGCGGTCACGCGCCGCTCCTCAGGTGCAACAGGTCAGCACGAACGGTACGTCGACCGGCGCCGCCATCGGCCGGTTGTCCGCATCGACCCAGCTCATGAAGCGGATGCTGCAGCGATGGTGGCTGCCGCTGATCTCCGGGAACAGATCACCGTCGCCCGGCATCGTGATCCTGAGGAGCTGGATCGGTGTCTCGCGCTCGAACACGATCTGGTAAATCCCGCCCACCGCGACTTCGCGACGCGGCCGCGCGTTCTCGCGCGTGACCCAGAGAAGATCCGCCACGCTTTCGCACAACGGCCGCAGCACCGCGAGCCAGCCGTTGAAATCGGCGCGGCGCGTCTCGGCGGGCAGGTTGAGCCAGTGGAAGTAATCCGGCAGGTCGAACTCGCAGGTGCCGCCCGGGATCGCGCTGCGGTGCTTGATCGCGGCAAGGAACTCCGTGTCGCGCAGGCGCGTGAGGGCGGCGCTGCTGGCCGCCTGCAGCTCGTCGCGACGCTGGGTGAGTCGGCCGAGCACGGCCCGCAGCCGCCCGGTGTCGACGCCGGGGCGGGCCTGGAAATCGCGCAGCAACGCCATCTGCCGCTCGAGGTCCTTCAGCACGTCACTGCGTGAATCGCCGCGCGCGGTGATGGCGAGGATTTCGAGCAGGCTCGAGATCGCCGAGCGGCTGCTCCAGGCGGTCGGCGTGTCGTTGTGGTAGAGGGCCTGCTGGTACAGGAACTCGAGGCGCAGGAACGTGCGCATCCGCTCGTTGAGCGGCTGCTCGAAGACGACCGTGCGACGTGCCGCGAGGGCTTCTGGCTCGATGGGGGCCACAGGCTGCATCTGCCTATTCTGCGCGCCGCACGAGGAGGTCGTAAACCGTTTCGAGGCGCCCGGGGGCGTCCCACGCTCAGCGCCCCGGTATCGGGGCCGGGATCGCGGCGGCGAGCGCGAGGTACTTCGCGTGCAAACGGCCGACCTCCCGATCGAGATCCTCGAGCGATCCTGAGTTCGCGAGCCGGTCATCGGCGATCGCGAGCCGTTCCTCGCGACCGGCCTGGGCCGCAAGCATCGCCTCGGCCCGCTCCGCGGTCTCCAGGTCGCGGGCCATCAGCCGGGATTTCTGCAGTTCGCGCGGGCAATCGACGAGCAGCACGCGATCGACGCGGTCGCGCCCCCCCGTCTCCGCGAGCAGCGGGATCGCGATGACGGCATAAGGCGCGTGGATGCGGGCGAGCTCGGCCTCGAGCGCGCCGCGGATCGCCGGGTGCAGGATAGCTTCGAGCTGCCGGCGGCGACCGGCATCCGCGAACACGATCGCACGCAGGCGTTTGCGGTCGAGCCGGCCGTCGCGACGGAGGACGCTGTCGCCGAATGCAGCCACCACCGCGGCGAGGGCTGGCTTCCCGGGTTCCACCACATCCCGGGCGAGCCGGTCGGTGTCGATGACGGGGACGCCGCGCGCCACGAATGCGTTCGCGACGGCAGTCTTGCCGCTCGCGATCCCGCCCGTGAGTCCGATCCTGAGCACCGTCGCGAGCTCGCGCTCAGCGTCCGAGTGACCACCACGGCGCAACGAGCGTCGGGGCCCACATCATGACGAGCCACCCGGCCACGGCGAGGTAGGGGCCGAAAGGAATCGGCACCTCGCGCCCGCGCCGCCCGATCGCAATGAGAGCGATGCCGATGACCGCGCCGGTCGCGGCGGAGAACAGGATGACGGGCAGCAGCATCTGCCAGCCGAGCCACGCGCCGAGCGCGGCGAAGAGCTTGAAGTCGCCGAAGCCCATGCCTTCCTTCCCGGTGACGAGGCGAAAGAGCTGGTAAATGCTCCACAGCGAGAAATAGCCGAAGGCGGCCCCCAGCACGGCGCTCTTGAGGTCGACCGGGATCGTCGACGGCCCGCGCCCGAGGTAGGCCGCGGCGAGCAGTCCCGCCCAGAGTAGCGGCAGCGTCAGGCCGTCGGG
>JANXZZ010000231.1 GCA_025355245.1 Pseudomonadota bacterium
CCGACGAGATCGGCAAGTTCATCCGCCATCGCAAGCGCGCCGAGGTGCTGATTCGCGTCGCGTTCAGCTCGACCGATGCGGTCTGCGACCTCTCCAGGAAGTTCGGCTGCGAGCCGGCGGCGGTCCCGGAGCTCCTCAAGATTGCCGCGCGGCTCGGCGTGCGCGTGGCGGGGCTCTCGTTCCACGCGGGATCGCAGGCGGCCAACGCCGCCGGGCACGCGGGCGCGATCGACGCCTGCGGTGACATGCTGCGGGCGGCGCGCGCAGCCGGCCTCGGGCCGCTCGAGATCCTCGACATCGGCGGCGGCTTCCCGGTCGACTACCTGGTGCCCGCGCTGCCGATCGCGGAGTTCTGCGCCCCGATCCGCGCCGCGCTCGAGCGTTTGCCGCCGGGCCTGCGCATCATCGCCGAGCCCGGTCGCTTCATCGCGGCGCCTGCCGGGACCTGCATCGCCACCGTGGTCGGCCGCGCGCTTCGCGACGGGACTCCCTGGTACTACCTCGACGACGGCATCTACGGGTCCTTCAGCGGCCAGCTCTTCGACCACGCGCGCTATCGCATCGACAGTCTGCGCGCGGACGGCGAGCGGCGCCCGAGCGTGCTCGCAGGGCCCACCTGCGACAGCATCGACGTCATCGCCGAGAACCTGCCGCTGCCGCCGCTCGAGATCGGCGACCTGATCGTCGGCAGCGACATGGGCGCGTACTGCTCGGCGGGCGCCACCGACTTCAATTTCATCCGCCGCGCGCGCGTCCTGCCGATCAACCGCGAGCCCTCGGATGCGACCGTGGTGACGCTGCTGCCGCGCTGACGGTGGATCGCCGCCCGGTGTTTGCGGCCGCCGCTTGCGCTGCGGCGACGCGTGGCGGGTTGAGCCGCCGCACCCTGCTGCGCGGGCTCGGTGCCGCGGCGCTTGCGCTCGCGGGGTCCGCCCGGGCGCTCGCGGCCGGCCCACCCGCGACGCTCGCCTTCCACAACCTGCACACCGGCGAGTCGCTCGCCGTCAGCGGCTGGCACAACGCGACCGACGGCGCGACCACGCTCGCGGCCGTCAGCCGGGTTCTCCGCGATCACCGCAACGGCCAGCAGCACGCGATCGACCCGCTACTCCTTGATCTGCTGCTCGACGTCGCGGCGCGCTGCGCGCTGCCGGCGGACTTCGAGGTGATCTCGGGATTCCGCTCGCCTGAGAGCAACGCGGCCCTGCACGCGCGCTCGAGCGGCGTCTCGGCGCGCAGCCTGCACATGCAGGGCCGGGCGATCGACGTGCGCCTCAAGGGCTGCGGAATCGAGCGGCTGCGGGACGAGGGTCTCGCGCTCAGTCGCGGCGGCGTCGGCTATTATCCGCAGTTGCGGTTCGTCCACCTCGACACGGGCCGGGTGCGCCGCTGGGTCGGCTAGTCGCGCCCGCCGCCGATTCCACCTGGTTCCGAAGGCCCTCGTGATGCCGATGCGATTTCCGATGGCGACAGGGGCGGTGGGTGCGGTCGCGGCGGTGCTGCTCGGCTGCGGGCAGGGCGTAGCGCCGGTGGCGCCGCCGCCGACGCCCGGGGGCAAGCTCTACCTCGCCAACTGCGTCGCCTGCCACCGCTTGGACGGCAGCGGCGTGCCCGGAATGCAGCCGCCGCTCGCCGGCACGCCGGTCACGGTCGGCGACCCCGGCGAACTGCTCGCCTGGGTGATGTACGGTCGCAGGCCGGCGGTGCTGACGCCCGGCACCTACGGCGGGCTCATGCCGCAGTTCAGCTACCTGCGCGACGCGGAACTGGCGGATCTCCTCAGCCACGTTCGCTCGAGCTTCGGCAACCACGCCTCGGCCGTGACCCCGGCCATGGTCGCCGCCGCGCGCGCGGCGCAGCTGCACCGCTGAACCGAGCGATGCGCGTCGAGGTCGTCGACTTCGTGGCGGGCGCCGCCGGGGCAGTGGGGACCGCCGTCGTCATCGATGTGTTCCGCGCCTTCAGCACCGCCTGCTACGCGAGCGCCGGTGGCGCGCGGGTGATCCCGGTCGCACTGCTCGAGGCCGCGCGCGCACTCAAGGCGCGCCATCCCGACTGGCTGCTGGCGGGGGAGCGGCATGCCCGTCCGCTCGCGGGCTTCGATTTCGGCAACTCGCCGACCGCCATCGAGGCCGCGCCGCTCGCCGGGCGCACGCTCGTGCACACCACGCATGCGGGCACCCAGGGGCTTGTCGCGGCGCTGCACGCCGAGGAGGTCCTGACCGGCAGCCTCGTCAACGCGGGCGCCATCGTGCGCTACGTGCGCGCGCACGCCCCCGGCACGGTCACGCTCGTGCGCATGGGACACGAAGCCCGCGCGCGCGCCGACGAGGATGACCTGTGCGCCGAATTGCTCGCGGCACGCCTCTGCGGCGAGCGCTATGACACGGCGGGGATCGCCGCGCGGCTCAGCCGCGCGGCGGGCGCCGAAAAATTCTTCGACGCTGCGGCGAGCTGGGCGCCGCTGCGCGACTTCGAGCTCTGCACCGCGCTCGACCGCTTCGATTTCGTACTCCGTCTCGGGCCCGCAGACGCCGAAGGCCTGCGCGCGCTCGAGCGCATTGCGGCCTGAGCCGGCCGCACCATCCCCCGGGGAGAGCGCCGTGCCGCCGATCGCCAAGACCGTGCTCCCGCTGGCCGCGTCGCACGTGTTCATGAGCTTCGCCTGGTACGCGCACCTCAGGGAGCTCAGCCGGCAGCCGTAGTGGATCGCCGCATTCGCGGCGTGGGGAATCGCGCTTCTTGAATATCTGCTACAGCTGCCGGGGATTCGCGTCGGCTACACGGTGCTCAGCATCCCGCAGCTCAAGATCCTGCAGGAAGTGATCACGCTCGCGGTGTTCGTCCCGGTCGCGCTCCTCTACCTCGAGCAGGGCCTCAAGCTCGACTACGCGTGGGCCGGCTGTTGTATGGTCGGCGCGGTGTACTTCATGTTCCGGAGCCAGCGATGAACGCGACCCCCGACACTGTCATTCATCGCCGGGTCGCGATGCTGCGCGCCGGCGGCGACGCCGGGCTCGTGGCGCGCCTCGCCTCGGGCTGGGTCGTGATGGGCGATCCGCAGGTGATCCGCGGCTACTGCCTCTTGCTGCCCGATCCCGTCGTGCCGCAGCTGAATGCGCTCGCGGGTCCCGCGCGCACCGCCTTTCTCGCGGACATGGCCCACGTCGGCGATGTACTGATGAAGGCGATGGACGCGACGCGCATCAACTACGCGATCTTCGGCAACGTGGACCCGGCGCTGCACGCGCACGTCTTCCCGCGTCGAGCGGACGAGCCGGCCGGCCTCGTGACCGCGCAGCCCTGGGCGTTCGACTGGCAGGCGGCGCCCAAGTTCTCGGCCGTGCAGCACGGCGACCTCCTCGGCACCCTGCGTCGCGCCTTCGCCGCGAGCGGCTGACCACGAATCGCCGGCGTCGCAGCGCCGTCAGCGCGTGCGCGCGGCTTCGCTCGCGTTGAGGCGTCCGACGCCGTCGCCGAGCGCCCCGGCGAGCGCGGTGAAGCTGCCGAGCGGCGCGGCACACGTCGAGCCGCGGCAGACGTAGGCGATCGCGCGGCTGCCCGTCACCTTCGCCGCCAGCGCCGGCGGCAGCCGGTCTGCGCTGTCCGGGATCGCGAACACGCGCCGGCGCGGCGCGTACAGGCGCGCGAGTTCCTGCTGCCAGACCTCGATGACGGCTCCCGGACCCCGCAATATCACCGCCTCGGGCGGCGCGAGCAGCTCCTCGAGCGCATCGAGCAGCGAGCCGCACAGCAGCGGCTGCGCGGTGATCGCGGGCCACGCAGCGCGCAGCGTGCGCTCGCCCGCCTCGAGATAGCGCGGCTCGCCGAGCAGGTGGCCGAGCCGGCCGAGCAGGCGCGCGGCGACGCCGTTCGCGGCCGGCAGCGACTCGTCGCCGAAGGTCTTGGCGCGGTGGATCAGCGGCTCCGCATCCTCCGCCGTGAACCAGAAGCCGCCGCGCTCACGATCCTCGAAGTGGGCGAGTGCCGCGTCCACGAGCTCGACCGCGAACTCGAGGTCGGCGCTGCGCCAGCGCGTGGCGAGGAGCTCGTAGAGCGCATCCGCGAGGAAGACGTAGTCATCGAGGTAGGCCGCGACGTGCGAGCGGCCGTCCTTGTGGGTCGCGGACAGGCGACCGTCCCGCCACATCTCGGCGCGGATGAAGTCGACCGCGTCGGTCGCGCTCGCCGCCAGGTCCGCGCGCTTGAGTGCGCGCGAGGCGATCGCGAAGCCACGGATCATCAGCGCGTTCCACGAGCACAGGATCTTCTCGTCGCGTCCCGGGTGCGTGCGCCGCGCGCGTGCCGCCGCGAGCTTGCCAAGTCCGCTCGCGATGCGCCTCTCGATGAGCGCGACGCCGACACCGGTGTCGCGCGCGAGGTCCTCGAGCGCGACCGAGGCATGCAGGTGCCAGTGGCGACCCTCGAAGTTGGGCTCGCGGTCGAGGCCGAAGCGCCGCGCGAGCGCCGGGTACTCTTCGGGGGCGACCTGTTGTCGCACCTCTGCGGGATCCCAGAGGTAGAACTTGCCTTCCACGCCCTCGGAGTCCGCATCGATGCTCGAATAGAATCCGCCGCCCGGCGCCTGCATCGCGCCGAGTACCCAGTCGGCGGTACCGTTCGCGGCGGCCCGGAACAGCGGATCGCCCGTGGCGGTCGCGGCGTCGGCGTAGAGCGCGAGCAGCGGC
>JANXZZ010000151.1 GCA_025355245.1 Pseudomonadota bacterium
CGATGCGATCGCTGTCGAGGCCGGGGCGCGTGCGCGGCCGCGCGACCAGCAGCGTATGCGGCAGGCGGCGCGCCGCCACGGGGATGGTGGCGGCGCGCAGTTCGTAGACCGTCGGCATGACCTCCTGTGTCCTGAACAGACCGCCGCAGGCGGTCAGCAGCAAGGCGGTGAGAAAGGCGAGGCTCGGGATTTTCATCGCGGAATCTCCACGCCCGGCAGCGGATGCTCGTAGAAGAGCCGCGACGGATTTTCCTTGAGGCTGTGCGCGAGGTCGCGGACTTCCACCATCGCCTCGCGGCTGTCGTGCACGAGCGCCTGCAGCTCGTCGAGCCCCGCGCCCGCGAACTTGTCGAAGTCGCGCTCGTGGCGCGCGAGCAGCGCATCCACGCGCGCGCTCAGGGTGGCGAGGTGATCGGACATCTCCCGGAGCCGCGTCGATGCGGCGCTGAGCTCCGGGCCCGCCTGGATGACCAGTCGATTGGCATTGACCGCGACGCCGTTGGCCTCGGCGATCGTGGCGCGCAGCTCGGCAATGAGCCGCGCGCCGTCGCGCGCGACCGCGGGCAAGGGCTCGGTCGCCGCGCGCACGCTCGCCAGCGACTGGCGGATCGCAGCGAGGTTGTCATCGCCCAGCACCTCGTTGAGCCGCCGGGTCACGCGGGTCGCGTCGGCGACGAGCTCGGGCAGGCCGCTCACGAACAGGTCGAAGTCCGAGCGCACCGAGCGGATGACCGGGTACTCCTGGCTCGGCACGTCGGGCGTGGCGTTGGCCGCGTTCGGTGCCGACTGCGAGAGGTCGATGAACAGGAGTCCCGTGACCCCCTGCATGGTCAGGCGTGCGAGGGTGTCGTGCGTGATCGGGGTCGCCTTGTCGACGTCGATCTGCGCCTCGACGCGATCGGCGGCGCGGGGGTCGAGGCGTATGTGCGCGACGCGGCCGACGTTGACGCCGAGGTAGCGCACGGCGCTGCCTTCCGAGAGGCCACTGACCGACCCCGAGAAGTACACCTCGTAGCGCTGGTACTCGCGCCGCTCGTGCGTGTTCGTGTACCAGAGCACGAACACGGTCGCCATCGCCAGTACCACGATGACGAAGGCCCCGACCGCCACGTAGTTGGCATCGCGATCCATCACGGCCTCCCGGTCGCGGGCCCGCTGGCGCCGGCCGCGGCCAGGCGCCCGCGCGGGCCGTGGAAGTACTCCTGGATCCAGGGGTGCGGGTTGTGCACGATGCCCTCCAGAGTATCCGAGATCATCCGCTTGTCGACAATGACGCCCACCCGGTTGCAGGTGCGGTAGATGGTATCGAGATCGTGGGTGATCATCACGACCGTGAGCTTGAGCGAGCGCTGCTGGAACAGCAGCAGCTCGTCGAAGGCGCTCGCCGCAATCGGATCGAGGCCCGAGGTCGGCTCGTCGAGGAACAGGAGCGGCGGGTCGAGCGCGAGCGCGCGCGCCAGCGCCGCGCGCTTGACCATGCCGCCCGACAGCTGCGCCGGGTACTTGGCGCCGGCATCCGGCGGCAGGCCGACCAGGCGGATCTTGAGGTCGGCGAGGCCGTCGAGGACCGCCGCGGGCAGCGGGCCGCTCTCGATCAGCGGCAGCTGCACGTTCTCGGCGACGGTCAGGGAGCTGAACAGCGCGCCGCCCTGGAAAGTGACACCGTAGCCGCGCTTCACCTCGCGCAGCGCCGCGCCGTGCAGGCGCGCGAGGTCGCGCCCCTCGATCTCGACCGTGCCCGCGCGCGGGACCTGCAGTCCGAGGATGGTCCGCAGCAGCACCGACTTGCCGCTGCCGGAGCCGCCGACCACGCCGAAGATCTCGCCGCGGTGCACGTCCATGTCGAGGCCGTCGTGCACGAGCTGCGAACGGAAGCGGTTGACGATGCCGCGCACCGCGACGGCGGATTCGGGGGGGGTGGCGGACATCAGAAGTCGAGGTTCCAGTAGATGATCGCGAATATCGCATCGACGAACAGCACGGTGAAGATCGACTCGACCACCGCGACCGTCGTCAGCCGGCCGAGCTCGCGCGAGGAGTCGCGCACCTGGATGCCGCGGAAGGTGCCGATGATCGCGATCACGAATGCGAACACGGGCGCCTTCAGGAGTCCCGCCCAGAAGGTGGTCGGCGCAATCGTCTCCTGCATGCGCGCGACGAACTGGTTGAAGGGGATGTCGAGCACGACCCAGGAGAGCACCGCACCGCCCGCGAGCCCCATCGCATCGGCGATGATCGTCAACAGCGGCAGCGCGATCACGAGCCCGAGGATGCGCGGCAGCACCAGCACCTCGACCACGTTGAGCCCAATGGCGCGCAGCGCATCGATCTCCTCGTTAAGCCGCATCACGCCGATCTTGGCGGCGAAGGCGCTGCCGGAACGCCCCGCCACGATTATGGCGGTCAGGAGCACGCCGAGCTCCCTGAGCACCGACAGGGTCACGAGGTCGACGACGTAGACCTCGCCGCCGAATTGCCTGAGCTCCTGCGCGCCGATGTAGGCGATGATCACGCTGATCAGGAACGCGATCAGCGCGACGATCGGGACCGCCTGGATGCCGGTCTCGTAGACGTGGCGCACGATCGACTTGCTGCGCAGACGCCGCGGCTCGCGGAACGCGCTCGCGAACACGAGGTAGATGCGGCCGAGGAACTCGAGGCCGTCGTGCGCCTGGCCGCCCTGGCGCACGGTCCAGCGCCCGAGCGTGCCGAGCGGCTCCTCGTGGCGCCGCGGCGGGTGGCTCTCGCCCGCGGGTAGCGCGCCTGCCAGCAGCGAGTCTGCGAACTTGAGCACCGCCGGGCGCTCGCCGGCCCAGCTGTAGGGGGTGCCGCGCTCGTCGAGGCGCCGCTCGAGGTCGTTGAGGAACCAGGCCCCGGTGAGGTCGAGTTCCTCGAGGCCGCTGCCGTCGATAACCGCGCGACTGCCCTCGAGGTCGACCTCGGCGAGCGCGCGCGCGAGCTCGACCGCGCGCGCAGCACACCAGCGCCCGCGCGCGCTGAATGCGCGCGCGCCGCCGTCGATGCTGGACTCGAGGTACTTCGCGTTCAGTCGCTGCCCTGCGGGACGGGGCCGAGCCTCGCCATGGAGCGTTTCTCGGGGACGTGAGGGGGCGGAATCCGCCGTCATGCTAGCAGGCGCTCGCCGGGGTCAGAAGGCAGCGTTGCCAGTGCGCGGCGGAGTGTCTACTTTGGTGGTTCCTGACGGGAGCGGCAATGGATCCTCGCGGACTCGGCACGGTGCTCTTGCTGCTCGCAGCCGTGGTCGCAGTCGTGGCGGGCGTGCGGCGCCTGAAGCTGCCGCCGATCCTCGGCTACCTCGTGGTCGGCATGGCACTCGGGCCGCACGCCTTCGGACTCGTGCAGGAGTCCTCGACCACCAGCTTCCTTGCCGAGATCGGCGTCGTGTTCCTGCTGTTCACGCTCGGGCTCGAGTTCTCGCTGCCGCGCATGCTCGCCATGCGCAGCGAGGTGTTCGGGCTCGGCGCGCTGCAGGTGGGACTGACGACGGTTGCCGCCGCGGCGCTCGCCATCCTCTGCGGTGCACCCGCCGACGTCGCGCTGGTGATGGGCGGGGCGGTCGCGATGTCATCGACGGCGATCGTGCTGCGCCAGCTCACCGAGCAGGCCGAAATCAACCGCACGCACGGGCGGCTCGCGTTCTCGATCCTGCTGTTCCAGGACGTGGTGTTCGTGCTGTTTCTCGCGTTCGCGAATGCGATCGTCGCGGCCGGCGGCAGCTACTCGGCGCCGGACGTCGCGATCGCGCTCGCCAAGGCCGCGTTCGCGCTGCTGACGGTGATGCTGGCCGGGCGCTGGCTCGCGCGGCCGCTGTTCTTCGAGATCGCGCACAGCCGCGGCCAGGAGCTGTTCACGCTCGCGGTGCTGCTGGTCGCGCTCGGCGCCGCGTTCATCACCAACCTGGTCGGCCTGTCGCTCGCGCTCGGCGGTTTCCTCGCCGGCATGCTGCTCGCTGAAACCGAGTACCGGCACCAGGTCGAGGCGGTGATCCGGCCGTTTCGGGACGTGTTGCTGGGGCTCTTCTTCATCACCATCGGCATGCTGCTCGACCTCAAGCTGCTGTTCCGGCAGTTCTGGCTGGTGTCCTCGCTCGTGCTCGGGCTGTACCTGTTGAAATCCGCGGTGGTCGCGCTGGTCGCGCGACGGTTCTGCGACAGCTGGTTCAAGTCGCTCAGGGCCGGCCTCGTGGTCGGTACCGGCGGCGAGTTCGGCTTTGCGCTGCTCGCCCTGCTGGTCCGCGACCGCACCGGCGCCGGCACGCTGACGCAGCCGCTGCTCGCGGCGGTCACGCTCAGCATGGTGGTCTCGCCGTTCGTGATCCGCCACAACAAGCGCATCGCGCGTTGGCTGTTGCGCGAGCAGGGCCCCTCGACCACGGCGCTCGCGCGCGAGGCGGCGGCGGATGCGATGCTGGCGCGGCGCGAGCACGTGATCCTGTGCGGCTTCGGCCGGGTCGGCCAGAACGTCGCGCGCGTGCTGGAGCGCCAGGGCCACGAGTTCATCGCGATCGACCTCGATCCCGCGCGCGTGCGCACGGCGCGCCAGGCGGGCGATCCGGTCGTGTTCGGCGACTCGGCCGACGAGCAGGTGCTGGGCTCGGTCGGGATCGCCGCCGCGAGCGTCGTCGTCGTCACCTTTGCCGACCCCGAGATCGCGGGCGGCATCGTGCGCGCGGTGCGGCGCCTGCGCGCCGAGGTGCCGGTGCTGGTGCGCACCGCCGATGACAGCCGGCTCGCGGAATTGCAGCGCGCGGGGGCGACCGAGGTCGTGCCCGAGACCTTCGAGGCGAGCCTGATGCTGGTGGCGCACGTGTTGCTGTTCCTGAAGACCCCGATGGCCACGGTGGTCGAGGCGATCGGCGAGATCAGGAGCGAACGCTACAGCGCGCTGCGCAGCGTATTCAGGCCGCCCGACAGCGAACCGCCGGACGGCACGCATGCGCCGGCGGATGAGTTGAAGACCGTGGTGCTGCCGCCCGGCGCCTGGTCGATCGGGCGCACGCTCGGCGAGGTGCGCGGGCGCGGCGCGGAGGTCACGTTCTCCGCGATCAGGCGCGAGGGCATCGTCGGGCGCGATCCCGACGAGGCGACGGTGCTGCGCGAGGGCGACGTCGTGATCGTGTTCGGGTCGCCCGAGGCGCTCGAGCACGCCGAGGCTGTGCTGCTCGCGGGCTAGCTATCAGTGCGCAGGGCGACGCTCGCGCGTGCGTGCGGGCACGGGATCGGGCGTGCAGGCCGCACACTTGAAGATCACGCGCCACACCGTGTTGCCGACGTCGTCCGCGACCAGCAGCGTGCCGTCGGTCGCGACCGCGACCGCGGTCGGGCGTCCGTAGACCTCGCCGCTCGCTGCATCCTTGACGAAGCCGGTCAGGAAATCCTCCGCCGCGCCGCCCGGACGGCCGTTCGCGAACGGGATCGCGACGACCTTGTAGCCGTTCGCAAGCCCGGGGCCCGCAGAGCCCGCGAGTGCGATGAACGCGCCGCCGCGGTAGGCCTTCGGGAACTGCTCGCGGCCGTAGAACGTGAGCCCGAGCGGGACGCTACCGGGCGGCAGCAGCACGTCGGGGGTCGCCGTGCGCGCGACGAGCTCGGGGTGCTGGCCCGCGCGGCGCGGATCCTCGTGGTTGCCGAGGTAGGCCCAGGGCCAGCCGTAGAACGCGCCCTCGCCGATGCGCGTGAAGTAGTCCGCCACGCGCTCGCCAGCCGGGAGCGTGCGCTCGCTGACGGTGGCATAGAGCCTGCCGCTCGTGGGCTCGAAGGCGATCGCGCCCGGGTCCCTGAGGCCGCTCGCGAACACCTTGGGATCGTGCCCGTCCGGGCGGGCGCTCTCGATCGTCGCGCGCATCGCATCCGCGCCGTCGCGGTAGTCGGGGTCCGCATCGCCGCTCGAGCCCACGCTCACGAAGAGCCGCGTCTCGTCGGGGTTGATCGCGAGCGAGCGCGCCCAGTGATCGTGGCCTCCGGCCGAGGGGAGGTCCAGGATCGCGTGGCATTCGCCGTGCAGGCGCGTCTGGCCCACCAGGAAGGGACAGCTTGCCACCGCGTCGGAACCGGCAACCAACAGCCGGTCGCGGCGCAGCGCGAGTCCCACCGGCCGCTCGAGCCCGGTCACGAGCGCAAATTTCTGGTCGGCGACGCCGGCGCCGGTGCTATCGCGCAAGAGCGTGATGCGGTTGGCGCTCGGCCGCACGTCGGCGGCGCCCCGCGACTCGGCGACCAGCACATCACCGTTCGGCAGCACCAACAGCGAGCGGGGGCCGTCGAGGCCGTGCGCAAAGGCGATGACGCGGAAGTTCGCCGGCGCGTGCGGGACCGCGCCTTCGGGCCAGCCGGACGCGGCGGCGGGCAGCGGCGCGGCCACGGGCGGCGCGGGCTCGCCCCGGGCGATGCCAGCGGTGCCGAACGCCGCAGCCACTGCGACGGCGATTACTAGCCGCATGCCCTCTGCCCCTCGAATGGACGGAACGGCCAGTCTGCAACGCCGGCCGCCACGCGGCAACCCGGAGCCTCAGCGCTCAGGGCCGCCGAGCGGCCAGCGAATGCCCACGTGGAAGGTCACGTCGGGCGAGTGATCGACCTCGATGTCTTCGACGACGGCCGCCTCGAGGAGGCTGCCGGACGCGAGCCGGTAGCGGCCGCCGAAGCTCATGAGCACGGCGTGGTCGAGGAACTTGAGGTCCGAGCCCCGCGCGGCCGCGCCGTGCGCGTCGAACTGCACGCTCGCATCGAGGCGCGAGCTCGCGTGCCAGCTGAGTGCCAGCGTGCCGAAGCCGACCGTGCGCTCGAGCGGCAGCGGCGTGCGGCCGCCCTGCCGTGTGATCCCGAGGCGAGCGTCGAGCGCGAAGCGCGACCCCAGGTCGTGGCCCGACTCGAGCCACAGCGCCGCGTCGAGCGCGCCGTCGCCATCGAGGTGCGCACGGCTCCCGGTCGGCGCCTCCAGGCCCGCCCAGAGCGCGAGACGGCTGCCCGCGCTGTCGAGGAACACGTGCCCGCCTTCGAGCGCGAGGTCGCCAAGCGCGGTGCCCGAGGGCGCCGCCACCGTCAAACCCGCGCTGTTGGCGTAGTCGATCGCGTAGGCATTCTTGGGGACCAACGGCCGCTGGCCCTTCGGCAGTCCGAAGAAGTCGTGCCAGTCCGCGATCACCGAATCGAGGATGCCCGCGCTCCTGTTGAGGACCGGCAGTGTCGCGCGCAGCCGCCACGGCCCGAGCGCGCGCGCGAGCGTGAGGTCGAGCTCGATGGATTCCGCGTCGACGAGCATCGCCTCGGTGGACGTCTGCTCGATGTTGACGGTGTTGCTCCACTGGATGCCCGCCGTGAAGCTCGTGGCTTCGGCCGGGACCGCGAAATCCGCGGGCAGCGGCAGGTAGGCGCCGCGAATCAGCGGGTTCTGGTCACGGACGGCGAACAGCTCGCCGTCGGCGCGCGCCGCTGCGGCTGGCAGCAGCGCGAGGAGTAGCAAGGTGCAGTGGATTCTCAGGACCGGGGCCTCGGCGCGGCATGGGCGAGGCCCGAGAGTACCAAGAGACCGGGGCTACGATCAGTACGTCGCGTCGCGGTAGCGCCGTGTCCAGACGGCTCCGGCGATGAACGCCGCACCGCCCGCGAGGCCGAGCCAGAGGTCGGCGGAGCCGAGGAAGTCGAGCGGACGCATCAGCGAGAGGAGCGAGTGCGGCAGCTCCATCGTCGAGTCGTCGACGTGGAAGTTCATGCCGGTTGAGGTGTGGCCGCGGAAGATGTGTGCCGCGAGGCCGACACTGCGATCGGCCGCGAGCGTGGCGACATAGTGCGTGCCGAACGCGATCCGCTCGCCGATGGAGACAACGATCGGCAATAGTGCGGCGATCGCGATCGGCGAGCGCGGCACCGCGGCCGAAACCAGCAGGTAGAAGGCCACGACCGGAACGCACCAGAGCATCATGGCGAGCATGATGTAGAGGTCGATCACGATTACGTCGCCCCAGACGGCGAAATTCCACAGGTGCGGTTGCAGGCCCTCGATCGACGCACCCTTGAGGGCCGCGACGACGGCGACTCCGAGCTGCGCCACGAATGCGCCCGCGGTTGCGAACGCGGGCATCACGACGGCGGCGACGACGAGCTTGGAGAGCACCGTCTCGGTGTCGCTGAGCGGCAGCGACTTCCAGAACAGGATCGCGCGCTCGCGACGCTCGCCGTACAGCGAATCGGCCGCGTAGAAGAACTGCGTGAACAGGACCAGCAGGAAGAAGATGCCCATGATCGCCGCGAGAAACACGGTCGCGATCGAGTCGAGCTTGGTGGAAGTGAGTCCCGGGTGCATGTCGGCGAGGCTCTGCGAGTCCATGCCGAAGTGGATCGGATGGGACAAGAGGCTCGCGACGATCACGCAGCCGACCAGGAACGCGGCCATCAGCGCGGGGGCCAGCCACACCGAGCGCGTCTCCCAGAGCTCGCGGCGGATCAGCCAGATGAACCTGTTCATGCCGCACCTCCCTTCATTTTCGCGACGAACAGGTCCGCGACCGACGGCCGGCGCACCTCCCCGAGGCGTCCGAGGGCGTCGGGGTCGGCGCCTTCGTACAGGAACACGTGGCGCCCCAGCAGCTGGCGTTCGGAGAGGGGCTTCAATGCGCGGGCCGCCTCGGCCGCGTCGGGCGGCGCGATCAGCTGGAAGTAAGTCGTCGCGATGTCGTCCATCGTCGAGTCGAGCACGATCTTGCCGCGGTCGATGAAGATGAGGTCGGTCAGGATGTGCTCGACCTCCTCGACCTGATGCGTGGTCACGAGGATCGTGCGCTCCTCGTCCATGTAGTCGGACAGGAGGCTGTCGTAGAAGGCTTTGCGCGACAGGATGTCGAGGCCGAGCGTCGGCTCATCGAGCACCAGGAGCTGCGCGTCGATCGCCATCACGAGCGCGAGGTGCAGCTGCGTGACCATGCCCTTCGAGAGCTCGCGTACGCGGCTGGTGCGCTTGATCGTGGTGCGCGCGAGGAACTGCTCGCAGCGGTCGCGGCGAAAGCGCGGATGCACGCCGGCGACGAAGTCCACCGCCTGGTGCACGCGCAGCCACCGCGGTAGCACCGCGACGTCGGCGATGAACGAGACCCGCTTCGTGAGCTCGTTGCGGTCTGCGTAGGGGTTTAGTCCCAGCACGTCGAGCGAGCCGCCGACGCGTGCGAGGCCGAGCACGGCCTTGAGGGCGGTGGTCTTGCCGGCGCCGTTCGGGCCGATCAGCCCGACGATGCGGCCGGACCCTACGTTGAAGGAGACCCCGTCGAGGGCGCGCGTGGTGCCGTAGGACTTGGTCAGGTTCTTGGCTTCTATCAAAGTGGCCACAGGGTGGCTCCTTGGCGTGTTCTTTAAGGAATTGGGTCGGAATCGCCGGCGTCGCCGTCGACGTCGGACTCGGGTTCGGGTTCGGGCGCAGCCGGCTTTGGCGTGGGCCTGCGCTCGGGCGGCGCGGCGGGCGCGATCGCGGCGAGCTCATCAAAGGTGAGCCCGAGGCGCTGGATCGTCGCGTACACGCGCGGCCACTCTTCCTCGAGGAAACGGGCGCGTTCGCCCTTCATCAAAGCCTTCTTGGCGCCCTCGGCCACGTACATGCCGCGGCCGCGGCGCTTTTCGACGAGCGCCTCGTCGACGAGCTGCTGGTAGCCCTTCAGGACCGTCAGCGGGTTGAGCCGGAAATCCGCCGCGACGTTGCGCACGGACGGAAGCGGGTCACCCTCTTTGAGCGTGCCCTCGAGAATCATCGCCACGACCCGGTTCCGCAGCTGGCGGTAAATCGGTTGGCTGTCGTTCCAATTGGCGTCCATGGGGGACTCGCTGCCGATGTTGCTGGCGCTGATCACGGTGATATGGCGCGTTACCGAACTACTCTAGCAGAGCGCTGCCGACGCACTCAGCGCGCCGCAACCAGGGTTGCGTTCGCGATTGCCTCGGGAGCGAACACCGCGCGATCGTCGCGCGGCGCGGTCACGATGACCTCGGCGAGCATCGCGGGAGCGGCGCCGGTCCGGCGCGCCTCGACGAGCACGTTGCCGAGATCGTGCGGCGCGAACACGACGACTTCGCCGAGCTCGCCCGGGGCCGTGATCACGACTTCACCGAGGTCGCCGCTGACGACGGGGGCGGCGGTCGTCTGGCTCGCCGGGGCCTTGTGGCTGCTGTGGCTGACGTAGCCGGCGGCGCTCGCCGCGGTGACACCGGCAAACGCGACCAGCGCGAGACCGACCACCGAATGACGCTTTGTGCTGTTGAACATGACCTTCTCCTTTCCTGGCTGGAGGCTTCCGCCTCCGGTTAGGGCCCCTTCCCAACCGGGAAGTGCTTTGCCCTTCTGGTGTTGTAGTTAACTACAACACCTCATCAGAGACAAGTACTTTTTGAAGAATTTTTCAGAAATCAATTTATCCCTTTATAAACAATATCTTACGTTGAAATTGAGGCGCTCGACGGGCGCTTGGCGGCGCCCGCCCGGTCCGAAATGCGCGATTCGGGCTGTCCGGGCGGTTGACCGGATCGCCCAAACGGCCCCTTCCCGGGGGCTTTTAGGATCGCGCGGCGCGTTCTCCGCGCCCGGCGCGGGGCCGGGTGCCGTTGGTTAGAATGCCGCGCCGCTATCGCTATCTACTTCGGAGCGCACGATGAAAAAGCCGATCACCGTCACCATCACCGGCGCCGCCGGCCAGATCGGCTACGCACTCGCGTTTCGCGTGGCTTCCGGCGCGATGCTCGGCCCCGACCAGCCGATCAATCTCAATCTGCTCGAGATCACGCCGGCGCTGCCGCAGCTTTCGGGCGTCGTGATGGAGCTCGCCGACTGCGCGTTCCCGACGCTCAATAAAGTAACCGCGAGCGACGATGCGAAGGTCGCGTTCCGCGACACCGGCGTCGCGCTCCTGGTCGGCGCGCGACCGCGCGGACCCGGCATGGAACGGAAAGACCTGCTGCTCGCGAACGCGCAGATCTTCTCGGCGCAGGGCCGTGCGATCAACGAAGTCGCGAGCCGCGACATCAAGGTGCTGGTCGTCGGCAACCCCGCGAACACCAATGCGCTGATCGCGCGCAGCAACGCGAAGGACATCGATCCGAGAAACTTTACCGCCATGACGCGGCTCGATCACAACCGCGCGCTCGGGATCCTCGCCGAGAAAGTCGGCGCGCACGTGAATGACATCAAGAAGCCGATCATCTGGGGCAACCACTCGGCGACGCAGTATCCGGACCTCCATCACGCGACCGTGAACGGCAAGCCCGCGCTCTCGCTCGTCGATGCCACCTGGTACGCCGACACGTTCATCCCGACCGTGCAGCAGCGCGGCGCGGCGGTCATCAAGGCGCGCGGCTCCTC
>JANXZZ010000169.1 GCA_025355245.1 Pseudomonadota bacterium
CCGAATAACTCAACCGGGACCTTGTCAATCTTGAAATCTTTCGCGATCGGCGCCATCGACGCGGCCATCGTCAGACCGCCCGACGCAATGAGCACGAACATCAGGTACATGACGTAGAAGACGGGGCTGCGCAACACCTCGGCGGGAGAATAGCCATGCGAAGTCTGGTTGGACTTAACGAGCGCAGAGACGAGCTGGGCCGGCGCCGGCAACATCGCCCACGCGATCGCGAACACGATCGCGCCCTGCAGCAGGCCGAAGAACAGGAACGCATGCTCGTAGCCGGAGGTGTTGATCATCGTCGAGATCGGCCCGATCGTGAGCGCCGCACCCGCACCGAAGCCCGAGGCAGTAATTCCTGCCGCCAGTCCGCGGCGCCCCGGAAACCACTTGAGGGCGTTGCCGACGCACGTTCCGTAGACGCAACCGGTACCGACGCCACCGATCGCCGCGGCGAGATAGAGGATCGGCAGCGAGTCGGCACCGGAGTTGATGACCCAGGCGATGGCGACCAAAACGGCTCCGCCAATGACGACCCAGCGCGGCCCGAAGCGGTCTACCAGGTAGCCCTCGACCGGAATCAGCCAGGTCTCGATGAGCACGAAAATCGTGAAAGCAACCTGAATGGGCGCTCGTCCCCAGTGGTACTTAGCGTCGATCGGGCTCACGAAGAGCGTCCAGCCGTACTGCAGGTTGGCGACGCACGCCATGCAAATGACGCCGATCGTGAGTTGCAGCCACGGATTGGCCAATGGCGACGCGGTCGCCTGCGATGCATTCGTACTCATGAATCCCCCCCGAATGTGTATTGTGAGATCCGCCCCGTCAGGGTTGTTTTGCTTGCGAGTCCGAGGTGTGACGATCGCGGCGGCCACGTTTCGATGACAGCATTGCAGCGCGCCGGCGCTGGGCATGGACGACGTCAATCCGGTCGAGCCCCGCGCCCCTCCGCAATCGACTCGAGAAAACACCGCTTCACATAACTGATTGTTTGAGGTCTTTTCGACCATATGTGATATATCTCGGGGTGTCAACGACGCCTCCGGTGGACGATCTCGGTCCCTGGTGCTGCAGTGCGATGGCCCCGCCGCTCGCGGCAATCGCGCGCGCTTCAGCGCGTCGCAGGCGGGATGGCGTCCGGTGCTGCGCAGTAGCTGAGCGTGTTATCGGAATCTCAGATATCTTTTCTGTTCGCTTTTGCGCTGCAAGGTAGACGGGTCCCTGACGGACGTTGCGCCGCGAGCGCCCTGAAGGCCGCGTCCGTAGCGTGTGCGGTTCACGCGTCCGAATCGACTGGCGGGAGGTGTGCCGATGGCTGAAATCGCTGAGCTTGTGCTGCGCACCGAGCGTCCCGCTCGCTTCGAACTGCCCGCGCTGAATCCGACCTCGCTGCGCGACCAGGCTTATGCGCTGCTCAAGAATGCGATCACCGAGACGGACATCTACGATCCGAAGCAGGAGCTGCGACTCGACGAGCGGCAGCTGACCAAGGCACTCGGCGTCAGCCGCACGCCGGTGCGCGAGGCGCTCGCCCTGCTCGAGCAGGAGGGCTTCCTGCGCACGATCCCCAGGCGCGGCATCTTCATCGTGCGCAAGTCGAAGCGCGAGATCATCGAGATGGTGCAGGTGTGGGCTGCGCTCGAGAGCATGGCCGCCCGGCTGGCGACACTGACGGCGCCGGACGCGGAGATCGCCAAGCTGCGCCACCTGTTCGACTCTTTCGAGAATTCGCCGCCCTCGGAGCACATCAGCGAGTACTCCGACGCCAACCTCGCCTTTCACCAGGCCGTGATCAAGCTCGGCGGCTCGCAACTGATCGAGGACGCGACCCGAAACCTGCTGATTCACGTACGTGCAATCCGTCGCGCGACGATCACGCAGAGCGATCGCGCGGCGCGGTCCATCATCGAGCACCTCAAGATCATCGAGGCACTCGAGCGACGGGACACGGAACTCGCCGAACGGCTGACGCGGCAGCACACGCTCGATCTCGCGACGCACGTCGATCGCCACTGCGGCTTCCTGGACTAGCAACGAGCGTGCGCAGGGCGTGCAGTGTGGCAGCGCCGACGATGCAGCCCCGGTCATGAGTTCATCGCCGCACGCGGACGCGGGACCCTGGAACCCCGGGGTCCTGTCGCAGATCCCGGCTGAACTGGCGCCATTGCGGACGATTTGCCGGCCAGAACACGTCTTCACGAGCATGAGCGCAGCCCAGGAGCTTCGCGACCTGACGGGACTGCCGCTCGCCGAGCTGGTCCAGTTCCGGCCGCGACGCCTCGTCCTGCACGAGCTGCTGATCCGGGTCACCGCCGAGGTCAGCGTGCCCGACGGCTCGCGCATCGGCGACCTGGGCATCAACTTCCGGCAGATCACCACCCGCATCCTTGCGGCACACGTCGAGCCGCAGATGCCGGTCATTGTCGCGGCGTTCGACGCCGCCCGCGTCCGGCTCGCCGAAACCGTCAGGCGGCTGTTGCGCGACACATCCGCACCGAGCTCGGCGCGGCCGGCCCCGGCGTCACGGACCTCGCGGGCGATTGGGCTTCTGACGGGGCACCGCCGCGGTCCCGACAGCGGACCCACAGTGCCACGCGCGGACGCACAACGAATGCTCGAGCACGAGCGACTCGCGCGTGCTGCGTCCGACCCGCTGGAACGTTGCGCCCATCGGGCGCTGTCGCAGGCGCTGTCCGCACTGTTCACGCGACACGGTGAATCGTGGGGAACGCCCGAGTTGATCGCGACGCTCGCGACGCAGCTGGCGAGCAACAAATACCTGAGTGACGTGATCGGCGCCCTGCTCGACCCGCTGCTCGAGCACGGTGCGCATGCGGAGGGCTACCGGTTGCTGCCGCGTCAGGAGCGACCGATCGTGATGAACACCAAGGGTCCGTCGGCGGCCGGCAAGAGCACGTTGCGACCGTTGCAGAAGGCACTCGCGGGCGCTCTCGGCGTGGACTGGAGCGATTTCGCACTGATCAGCCCTGACATCTGGCGCAAGCAGCTGCTCGACTATGCCTCACTGGGCGCGGCCTACAAGTACGCCGGCGCTCTGACGTCCGAGGAACTGCAGATCGTCGACCAGAAGCTGGACCGCTACATGGCGCGAAAGTACCGTCGCGGCGCGATGTCGCACCTGCTGATCGACCGCTTCAGGTTCGACAGTTTCGCCCCCGACTCGCATGAAGCCGGCAGCAATCTGCTGACGCGCTTCGGCCAGAGCGTCTACCTGTTCTTCGTGATCACCGCTCCGGAGTCGCTGGTCGAGCGCGCGTGGCAGCGCGGCCTCGAGTTCGGGCGCTACAAGGCCGTCGACGACACGCTCGCCCACGCTGTCGAGGCGTACACGGGCATGCCGCACCTGTTCTTCACGTGGATCGACCGCAGCGACAAGACGGTGTACTTCGAGTTCCTCGACAACAACGTGCCCTTCGGCCAGCGTCCGCGCACGGTCGCCTTCGGCAGCAACGGCGTGTTCAACGTTCTCGACGTCAAGTGCCTGCTCGATGTGGAGCGCTACCGCCGGGTGAATGTCGACGCGCCGACCAGCGACCGGCTGTACACCGACCGCGCGACTCTCGCCGCGGCCGCAAACACCGACTTCCTAGCGCGCTGTCGGCAGCACTTTCGGGAAATGACCTTTGCGACGCACGCGTCCGGTCGCGCCTACCTGCGAATCGTCTCGGGGAGGCTCGCCTGGTTGGACCGCGACGAATTGCAGCGCGCGATCGCCGACGCCGACACGCTCGCCGCGGTCCGCGCCGTCGCGCCGCAGGCGCTCGAACCGCTGCCCGCCGCGGCGAAGGAGATCGCGCAGTACCTGCGCGCGGGCGAGCTCGGGGTACGCACACTCGGGCGCTGGGGATCCGACGCGGCAGCGTGATCAATCGGCGCCGCTCAGTCGGTCGGCGTGAAAACGTCCCGGATCGTCCGGATGGATCCCGAATCCTTAGCGTCATACCCGGGCAGCACCGACATGGCGTCCCGGAACTCCTCGCTGCGCATGATCGCGAGCAAGTGCTGCATCGGCTCGGTCTCGAGGAAATCCTTGCGGCACACGAAGAAATAGTCCTCGGTCACGAGCCGCACAAAATCCAGATCAAACTGCCGGGCGGCGGCCTCGACGCCGAAGCTGACGTCGGCCATGCCGCTCGCGACGTAGGCGGCGACTGCGGCGTGCGTGAACTCGATTTGCTGGTAGCCGTTGATCCGCGTGCGGTCGATCGCCTGCTGCTCGAGCAGCAGCTCGAACAGCAGGCGCGAGCCCGAGTCCGGGTCGCGGTTCACGAAGCGCACCTTGGGGTCCAGCAGCCCCTCAAGTCCCGCGATGCCGAGCGGATTGCCGCGCTTGACCATCAGGCCTATCTCCCGCGTGACGAAGCTGATCACGCGGTGCAGGCCAGGCACGAGCCAGCGCTTCGATTCATCGATGCTGCGCTGGCGCAACACTCCCTGCGGCAGGTGCATGCCGGCGAGGTCGCAACCGTCCCGCGCGAGCGACTCGAGCGAGGTCTGGTTGCTGACGTAGCGCAGGTCCACGCCGAACTTCGCCTCGTGGCTGAGCATCTGCCGCAGCTTGGCGACCGCGAAGCCGTGGCTGGCGTGCACGCGGATCACGGCGGGGCCGCGCGGCAGGAACTGGTTGAGTTCGGTCTCCAGTTCCTGCGCGAGGTTGTCGAGCTGCGGCTTCAGCCGCGCAAGCAGCCGCTGCCCGGCCCACACCAGCTTGTCGCCGAACGGCGTGAGCGTGGTGCCCCGGCCCTGGCGGCGCTCGACCAGCGGCGCGTTGAAGAACGCCGACCACTTTTCGATCAGGTTCCAGGCGTGCCGGTATGACATGTGCACCCGCACCGCGGCCTGGGTGATCTTCCCGGTCGCCCGGATCTCGTTGAGGAAATCGAGCATGACGAGGGTGGACTCCGCGCCGTCGTCCTTGGTGAAGCGCCAGACCGGCTCGATCGCGATTCGGATCACGGAATCGCCTCCTTAGAGAACCCATATATGAAAACTTCTACATATAGCGATCGGCTCTGAGGGGCGTTGGGTTCTCGCCGGACCGTCCCCAAGTACAGGCAATACATATCATATTCCGCCAGAGGGTATTCGGCCCTAGTATCGAGTTGCCCGCTAAACCGCGCTCACGAGCCCAATATATATGCAATCTACTTCATATCTACGTCGCGATCTGCCGCCGCAGCTCTCGGTTCGCTACAGGCAAGACCTGCTGATCGACGGCACGCGGCTGCCGGCCCTTTCCGGCCGCTATTTCGAGACCCGCAATCCCGCGACCGAGGAAGTCATCGCCGAAGTCGCCGAGGGCGACGCCGCAGACATCGACCGGGCCGTCAAATCCGCCCGCGCGGCTCTCGAGGGCGAGTGGGGGCAGATGCGCGCGGCCGACCGCGGCACGCTGCTGCTCAAGTTCGCCGACGCGATCCGAAACGCCCAAGACGAGCTGGTCGAGCTCGAGAGCCTCGACTCAGGCAAGCCCGTTTCCGCGATTCGCCGCCAGGACTTGCCCGCGGTGCTGGACACCCTGCGGTATTACGCGGGCTTCGCGGACAAGATCAACGGCCAGGTCATACCGTCACGGCCTGACGCGCTCACGTACACCGTGCGCGAGCCGCTCGGCGTTGTGGGTGCGATCATCCCGTGGAACTTTCCTCTGATGATCGGCATGTGGAAGATCGCACCGGCCCTGGCCTGCGGTTGCACGGTGGTGCTGAAGCCTGCCGAGCTCACGTCGCTGACGGCGCTGCGCCTGGGCGAACTGGCGATCGAGGCCGGGATCCCCGCCGGCGTGCTCAATGTCGTGACCGGATTCGGCAGGACCGCCGGCCAGGCGCTCGTGGATCATCCCGACGTCGACAAGGTTACGTTCACCGGATCCCCCGCCGTGGGTCGGCAAATCCTGCGCGGGGCGGCCGGGAACTTGAAGCGCGTGACGCTCGAGCTCGGTGGCAAGTCGGCCAACATCGTCTTCCCGGACGCGGACCTGGATGCGGCAGTCAAGGCCGCCAGCTCCGGTATCTTCTTTAACGCCGGGCAGGTGTGTTCCGCAGGCTCACGGATCCTCGTGCACGAGGATGTCTACACCGAGTTCGTCGGCAAGCTGGCAGCGCGGGCCCGGGCGATCCGCATTGGCGATCCGACCGAAGCCGGCACTGCCATGGGCCCGCTCGTTTCGGCGACACAGATGAAGCGCGTTCTGGACTACATCGACATCGGTCGAACGGAAGGCGCCGCCGTCGTAGCGGGCGGTGGGCGGCACGGCAGCACCGGCTGCTTCGTTGCCGCCACGGTGCTCGCCAACGTCAAACCCGACATGCGCGTCGCGCAGGAGGAGATCTTCGGGCCGGTGGCGACCGTGATAGCATTTCGTACCGAGGAAGAGGCGCTGAGCATCGCGAACGGCACGGCGTATAGTCTGGCCGCCGGGGTATGGAGTGCCGACATTTCCCGCGTTCATCGCTTCGCGCGTCGGCTGAAGGCCGGCACGGTTTGGGTCAATACCTACGGGCCGACGGACGTGCGGCTGCCGTGGGGCGGAGCGCGCGATTCGGGATTTGGCCGCGAGCACGGCGACGCGGCGATCGATAACTTCACGGAATCAAAGGTCGTTTGGATCCAGACCGGCCTCTGAAGACTGCCGCCGCCGGGTCTGCAGTGAGTACGGTCGAGCGGCCGGCAACGAGGAAACGTCCATGCGCGTGGCGATCATCGGTCAGCAAGCTTTTGGGGCCAGCGTTCTGGAGGCCTTCCTCGGCCGCGGTGACGAAGTCGCCGGCGTGTTTTGCGCGCCGGAGAAACCCGGTGCCCGCCCCGACCCGCTGCGCGCGGCGGCCGGCGAGCGGGGACTCAAGGTCTTCCAGTTCGCCTCGCTGAAGGGCGAGGACGCCGCGGCGGCGCTGCGCGACCTTCACGTCGACCTCGGCGTCATGGCCTACGTGCTGCAGTTCGTGCCGCAGGATTTCGTCAACATCCCGAAGCACGGCACGATCCAGTTCCATCCGTCGCTGTTGCCGGCGTTCCGCGGGCCCAGTTCGATCAACTGGCCGATCATCAAAGGCGAGAAGCTGACCGGCGTGACGATCTTCCGACCGACCGATGGCCTCGACGAAGGACCGGTCATCCTGCAGAAGACCGCGGCCATCGGGCCCGACGACACGCTCGGGACGCTTTACTTCGAACGCCTCTTTCCGCAGGGCGTAGCTGCGATGCTCGAAGCGGCCGACGCTGTCGTCGCCGGCCGCCATCGCGAACTCGTCCAGGACGAGGCCGCGGCGAGTTACGAGGGCTGGTGCCGCGATCCGGAGGCGCAGATCAACTGGCGCGCACACCTCGACACGATCCACAACCTCATCCGCGGCTGCAATCCGTCGCCGGGGGCCTGGACGAGCGTTCGCGGTCAGAAGGTTCGGATCCTCGACGTGCGCAAGCACCCGGCGCGCCGCTTCGCCGATGTCAGCGGCACTCCCGGCACCGTGTGCGCGATCGGCAAGGACAGCATCGAGGTCACCGTGCAGGGCGGCCGGCTGGAAGTGATGAAGCTGCGTCCCGACGGCGGCGCCAAGTCCTCTGCAGCCGAATTCCTTGCAGGCCTCGGCATGGGCGTCGGCACTCCAATCACGGGGGAATAGCCCGGGGTCGTTGCAGCCGGGGCTCCGCGCCGCCCCCATCTCCCCTCGGCGACTTCCGCCACCGGCCAGGGATATCTGCGGTTGCGGAACTGGCCCGATCGTGTGATATGGGCTCCATACCGACTGCCGGTCGTGGCCGGTGGAGACTGGAGGCTGAGGAATGGGTTCCGCCGAACGAAAGCCGTCGCTTGACCGGGGAATCCTCATCGTGGCGGGCCTCATTGGTGCGGCGCTGATGGTGGGCTACGTTGACACCCTGGTGTCGGCGGGCAGCACGAACGGGCACCGCTTCGGCTCGCTGGTCGACCAGAACGGTCATGTGTTCGCCAGCGAGGCCGGCAGTCACGGCTACAAACTGGTGGCATTCGGTTTCACCCAGTGCCCGGACGTGTGCCCGACCACGCTACTGAAAGTACACCGCGTGCTCGACGCGCTCGGGCCTGTGAAGGGGTCGCTGACGCCACTGTTCGTGACGCTCGATCCGGTGCACGACACGCCGCAGGCGCTGCAGCAATACACCGCGGCCTTCGACGAACGCATCATCGGCATCACCGGAGACGCAGGCGAAGTGCGTGCGTTCGCCTCGACCTACGGCGTCTATCCGCCCGGCGAGGAACAGAGCGCGATGCGCGAGGCGATCACCCATTCGCCGATGATCTATCTGCTCGGCCGCGACAATGAGATGCTGGCGGCATACCAGCCCGTCGCCGGCGTCGATACGATCGCGCAGGACATCTCGCGGCGCCAGGGCCGGTAGCCCGACGTCGCCAGACCCATCCACGAGGAGACCGGCGTGGCGAATTTCGTTGGACGGCGACGAGTCCTGACGAGCGCTGGCGCCGCACTGCTGACGAGTGCGCTCGGGGGCTGCGCGGGCGCGCTGATTCGTCCGCAGGACGACCGCGCGCCCCCGGATGCGCTGCGGCTGCCCCGCTTGCGTGCCGACACCGGCCGTATCACCGCCATCACCGTGTGCACCCGACCCTTTCGTGCGGAGGGACCGAGGCTGGACACTGAAGCAGTCGGCGACAAGACGGTCGTGCACAACTACGGCCACGGCGGCAGCGGCT
>JANXZZ010000174.1 GCA_025355245.1 Pseudomonadota bacterium
ACCGCGATCGGGGTCATCGGCGCGCCGGTCGTGATCGTGCTGTTCGCCCCCGGCTTCGGCTTCGACAGCCCGCGGCACGACCTCGCGGTCGGCATGCTGCGCTGGACCTTCCCCTACATATTCTTCATCTCGCTGACCGCACTCGGCGCGGGCGTGCTGAACGCCTTCGGCAAGTTCGGCACCGCCGCCTTCAACCCGGTGCTGCTGAACCTGGTGATGATCGTGTTCGCGGCGCTGATTGCCCCGCATTTCGCGTCGCCCGGCCTCGTGCTCGCGATCGGTGTCTTCGTCGCCGGTGTCGTGCAGCTGCTCGCGCAGTTCCGCGGCCTCGCGCGCCTGGGTCTGCTCGGCTGGCCCGACTGGTCGAGCACGGAGGAGGGCGTCGGGCGCGTTGCGCGCCTGATGCTGCCCGGCATCTTCGGCTCATCCGTCGCGCAGATCTCGCTCCTGATCGGCTCGTGGGTCGCCTCGTTCCTGATGACGGGCAGCATCTCCTGGATGTACTACGCCGACCGGCTGGTCGAGTTCCCGATGGGGGTCTTCTCGATTGCGCTCGCGACGGTGATCCTGCCCGGACTCTCGGCGCACCACGTCGAGCAGTCGCCGGTGCGCTTCAGCGGCACGCTCGACTGGGCGATGCGCCTTACGATGCTGGTCACGGTGCCCGCGACGCTCGGTCTCGTGCTGCTGGCGGGTCCGCTGACGGCGACGATCTACGGCCACGGCCATTTCGTCGCGCGCGACGTCGTGATGGGCGGCTACGCGCTGATGGGCGCCGCCTTCGGGCTCCTCGGCTACAGCCTCGTGAAGGTCCTCGCGCCCGGCTACTACGCCCGCCAGGACACCCGGACCCCGGTGCGCGTCGGCCTCATTGCGCTCGCGGTGACGATGGGTTTCAACGTCTTCGTCGTGGTTCCCGCCTGGAAAGCCGGCTTCCCGGCGCCGCACGCGCTGCTGGCGCTGTCGCCCGGTGTCGGCGCCTATATCAACGTGTGGCTCCTGCACCGCGGGCTCATCGAGCGCGGCGTGCTGGTGCCGGCGCCACACTGGCGCGTGCTGCTGTGGCGCCAGATGCCGCTCGCCAACGGCGCGATGGCGGCGTTCCTGTGGTGGGCGGGGGGCGACTGGGAGGGCTGGACCGGCGAGGCCCCGCTGGTGCAGGTCGTGCGCTTGACGCTCTGCGTACTCGGCGGGGTGGCGGTCTATGCCACGGTCCTCTACCTGCTCGGCCTCCGGTACAAAGATCTGCGGGCCGTATAATCCGCGCCTGAATACGGCGGATTTCGCTAGCCATGCAAATCGTTCGCGGCCTCAACAACCTCGAGTCGGACACCCGCGGGGCCGCGGTCGCGATCGGCAACTTCGACGGCGTGCACTTGGGTCATCAGGCCCTGTTGAGCGCCGCGGGCGCGCGCGCCGCCGTGAGCGGCGCCCGGAAAATCGTGCTGACCTTCGATCCGCACCCGCTCGAGTTCATGGATCCCGCCCGCGCGCCGCCGCGGCTGATGCGCGTAACCGAGAAGTGCCTGGCGCTGGAGGCTCTCGGCGTCGACCGGCTGGTGGTGATGCGCTTCGACGAGCGCCTGCGTTCGGTGTCGCCCGCCGAATTCATCGGGCGCGTGCTGAAGGACGGCCTGCGCGCGCGGCACGTCGTGGTCGGAGAGGGATTTCGCTTCGGCTGCCGGCGCGAGGGCAGCGTCGCGACGCTCGCGGCCGCGAGCAGCGCCGCGGGCTTCGAGGTGGTCAGCGTGCCGCCGGTCGAACTCGACGGCGAGCGCGTGTCGAGCACGCGGGTCCGGGCGGCGCTGCGCGCCGGAAACCTTGCCTCCGCGCAGCGTCTGCTCGGCCGGCCCTATGCGCTCTGCGGGCGCGTGATCGCCGGAGCCAAGCTCGGGCGCGAACTCGGTTTCGCGACCGCCAACATGCGCCTGCACCGCGCCAAGCTGCCGCTCGGCGGCATTTTTGCGGTCAGGGTGCACGGCGCCGGGGGCGCGGGCCCCCGCGATGGCGTCGCCTCGCTCGGCACCCGGCCGACGGTCAACGGCGTCGAACCACTCCTCGAGGCGCATCTTTTCGACTTCGCGGGCGACCTCTACGGCCGGCGACTGTCGGTCGATTTCATCGAGAAACTGCGCGACGAGGAGCGTTTTTCCTCCCTCGAGGCGCTGACCGAGCAAATGCATCGCGACGCGGCGCGCGCCCGTGAGATCCTTGGCGATCGCGCTGCCTGACTGAGAGTTCAAGTGGATTACAAGCAAACCGTCAACCTGCCGCAGACCAACTTTCCGATGAAGGCGGACCTCGCCCGTCGCGAGCCGCAACGTCTCGAATTCTGGAAGAGCCAGGACATTTACGGGCAGCTGCGCAGCATCGCGAAGGGTCGGCCGAGCTACATCCTCGCCGACGGGCCGCCGTACGCGAACGGCGCGATTCACCTCGGTCACGCGGTCAACAAGGTGCTGAAGGACATCGTGGTCAAGTCGCGCACGCTCGATGGCTACGACGCACCCTACGTACCCGGCTGGGATTGCCACGGGCTGCCGATCGAGCACCAGGTCGAGAAGACGCACGGCCGCGTCGGCGCCAAGCTCGATGCCAAGGCATTCCGCGCCGCGTGCCGCGCCTTCGCCGCCAAGCAGATCGACGGCCAGCGTGCGGATTTCATCCGCCTCGGCGTCATGGGCGACTGGGACCGACCCTACCTGACGATGGCACCCGAGTACGAGGGCGCGCAGCTGCGCGCCTTCGCTCGCATCTTCGAGCGCGGCCACGTCTACAAGGGCTTCAAGCCCGTGCACTGGTGCCTCGACTGCCGCTCGTCGCTCGCCGAGGCGGAAGTCGAGTACGAGGAGCGCACCAGCCCGAGCATCGACGTGCGTTACACGGTGACGGACGCGGCAGACCTCGCTCGCCGCGTCGGCCTTAAGGCCGCGGATCTTGCGGGCGCCAGCGTCGTCATCTGGACGACGACGCCGTGGACCCTGCCGGCGAGCCAGGCGGTCAGCGTGCATCCGGAGTACGACTACGCGGTCGCGCGCCTCAGCGCGAACGGCGCCGCCGAGTTCGTCATCGCCGCAGAGGCGCTGCTGGGCGCGCTCGCGGAACGCGGCGGCTTCGAGGTGCCGGAGGTGCTCGCGCGCGTCAAAGGCGCGGCCCTCGAGGGCCTCACGCTCCAGCACCCTTTTTACGACCGGCACGTGCCCGTCATCCTCGGCGATCACGTTACGCTCGACGCGGGCACCGGCGCCGTGCACACCGCGCCCGGCCATGGCCTCGAGGACTTCGTCGTCGGCCAGCGCTACGGCCTACCGATCGACAATCCGGTCGGCGGCGACGGACGCTTTCTGCCGGCGACGCCCCTGTTCGCGGGACTGCAGGTATTCCAGGCGAACGAGCGCATCGTCGAGGTGGTCGCCGGGGCGCAGCGCCTGCTGTCGCACCATCCGTACCGGCACAGCTACCCGCACTGCTGGCGGCACAAGACGCCGGTCATCTTCCGCGCCACGCCGCAGTGGTTCATCAGCATGGAGGCGCAGCAGCTGCGCGAGCACACGCTCGCCGAGATCAGGAAGGTCAGCTGGACGCCGGCGTGGGGGGAGAACCGCATCTCGGGCATGATCGAGAGCCGTCCCGACTGGTGCATCTCGCGCCAGCGCACCTGGGGCGTGCCGATCCCGCTGTTCCTGCATCGCGAGACGGGCCAGCCGCACCGGCGTACGCTCGAGCTCATCGAGGCGGTCGCGGGCCGCGTCGACAAGGGCGGCATCGACGCCTGGTTCGACCTTGAGGCCGAGGAACTGCTCGGCGCCGAGGCAGCCGACTACGAGAAGTCGACGGACGTCATGGACGTGTGGGTCGATTCAGGGCTTATGCACTGGTGCGTGGCGCACAGCCGGCCCGAGATCCGCTCGCCGGCCGATCTCTATCTCGAGGGTTCGGACCAGCACCGCGGCTGGTTCCATTCCTCGCTCCTGACGTCCGTCGCGATCCACGAGCACGCGCCCTATCGCGGCGTTCTCACCCACGGCTTCACCGTGGACGAGAAGGGCCACAAGATGTCGAAGTCGATCGGCAACACCCTCGTGCCGCAGAAGGTGATCGCCGCGCTGGGCGCGGACGTACTGCGCCTGTGGGTGGCGGCCGCCGACTATGCCAACGACATGAGCGTTTCCGACGAAATACTGAAGCGGATGGCGGATTCCTACCGTCGCATGCGCAACACGGTGCGCTTCCTGCTCAGCAATCTCACCGGCTTCGACCCGCGTGCGCAGGCGGTGCCGGTCGGCGAGCTCGTTGCGCTCGACCGGTGGGCGCTCGGGCGTGCGCATGCGCTGCAGGACGAGATCCTCGAGGCATACCGCAGCTACCAGTTCCACGTGATTTACCAGAAGGTCCACAACTTCTGCGTGGTCGATCTCGGTGGTTTTTACCTCGACGTCCTCAAGGACCGGCTGTACACGACGCCGAAGGACGGCCACCCGCGGCGCTCGGCGCAGACCGCGCTCTGGCACATCGCCGAGGCGATGGTGCGCTGGCTGGCGCCGATCCTGAGCTTCACGGCCGAGGAAATCTGGGAGTCACTTCCCGCCGACGCGGCGCGGCCCGCCTCGGTGTTCCTGTCGCAGTGGTACGTGCTGCCGGTCGCGTCCACCGATGAGGCGATCGACTTCGAGGCGATCACGGCCCTCAAGGCCGACGTCGCGCGCGAGCTCGAGGCGTTGAGGTCGCAGAGCCTGATCGGCGGAACGCTCGATGCGGCGGTGGATGTGTGGGTCGACCCGACCCAGCGCGCGCGCTTCGAGGGCATCGGCGACGAGCTGCGGTTCGCGCTCATCACCTCGAGCGCGACGTTGCGCGATGCGACGGGCAGGCCCGCGGATGCTGTGCCGGCGGCGAGCGTCGCCAAGGCCGGCGTGTTCGTGAGCGTGCGTCCGAGCACCGACCCCAAGTGCCCGCGCTGCTGGCACCTGCGGGCCGACGTCGGCGCCGACTCGCGGCATCCCGAAATATGCGCGCGCTGCGCGAGCAACCTGGACGGCCCCGGCGAAACGAGGAGATTTGCGTGAGCGAAGCGGCACCTTCCGGGATTGAGCGGGCGGAGCATTCGGCGCTGCGCTGGCTATGGCTGAGCGCAATCGTCATCGGCGTCGACCAGGCCACCAAGGCGGTGATCGTCGCGCACCTCGAGCTCTTTGAGAAGCGCGAATGGCTGCCGATGCTCGACATCACGCGCCTGCATAACCGCGGCGCGGCGTTCAGCTTCCTGAACAATGCCTCGGGCTGGCAGAAGTATTTCTTCGTCGGGCTCGCGCTCCTGGTCAGCGTCGGCATCGTGATCTGGCTGAGTCGACTCGCGCTTACGCGCGCGGTGCTGCTCGGCAGCGGGCTGTCGCTGATACTCGGCGGCGCCGTCGGCAACGTCATCGATCGCGTGTGGCGGGGCTACGTCGTCGACTTCATTCACTTCCATTGGCCGAACACGAGCGCGTACTTCCCGGCGTTCAACGCCGCCGATTCCGCGATCACCATCGGCGCAGCGCTCTTGATCCTCGATTCGCTGCTCGAGGCGCGGCGTCCGCACACCACCGAGCCCGCCGCCGAGCCGCCAGCAGATTCCGGCGCGGCGTGAAGATTCACCTCGCCAATCCACGGGGTTTCTGTGCCGGCGTCGATCGCGCCATCGACATCGTCGAACGCGCCGTCGCGCTCTTCGGCGCGCCGATCTACGTGCGCCACGAGGTCGTCCACACGCGCTACGTCGTCGAGCGACTGCGCGCAATGGGCGCGGTGTTCGTGGAGGAGCTCGACGAGGTCCCGGACGGCGCGACGGTCATCTTCAGCGCCCACGGCGTGTCGCGCGCGGTCCAGCACGAGGCGCAGCGCCGCGCGCTCAACGTGTTCGACGCGACCTGTCCGCTCGTCACCAAGGTGCACATGGAGGTAACCCGCTACGCACGTGACGCGCGCGAGGTCATCCTCATCGGCCACGCCGGGCACCCCGAGGTCGAGGGGACGATGGGGCAGTTCGACCCGTCGCACGGCGGTCGCATCCATCTCGTCGAGACGCCCGACGACGTGGCTCGCCTGGCGATCAAGAGTCCCGAGCAGCTCGCCTTCGTTACGCAAACTACGCTTTCGGTCGATGACACTGCGCGGGTCGTGGATGCGCTCAAGACGCGCTTTCCAGCGCTAAGCAGCCCGCGCAAGGAAGACATCTGCTACGCGACGCAGAACCGCCAGGACGCGGTCAAGCAGCTGGTCGCGATCTGCGACGTGCTGATCGTGGTGGGCTCGCGCTCGAGCTCAAATTCGAACCGCCTGCGCGAAATCGCCGACAAGCGCGGAGTCGCCGGCTACCTCGTGGACGGCGCCGAGGACCTCAAGCGCGAGTGGTTCGCGGGCTGCGGGGCGATCGGCGTGACGGCCGGCGCCTCGGCCCCGGAGATACTTGTGCAGCAGGTCGTCGACCGGCTCCGGGAGTGGGGCGGCGAGCCGGCTGCGGAGCATGCCGGTCGCACCGAGCACGTCGTCTTCGCGCTCCCGCGCGAACTGCGCAGCGTCCAGAAGCCTGCCTGAGGAGCGGTCGATTGCCGCTACTGGCGTGTTTCCGTATACTCCGCGGCCTTTCGCGCCGGTGTAGCTCAGCTGGTAGAGCAGTCGCTTCGTAAGCGAGAGGTCGGGGGTTCAATTCCCTCCACCGGCACCAAAATCCCAGCCCGCCGTTCCAGTCGCGCACGTCAATCCGGGCGAGGGCCGGGCGGCCTGAGCCGGCCGGGAGCCGGCGCACCGCCCCGCGGGCCGTTGCGCGCCGGGCGCGCGGTCCGGTGCTCAGTCGAGCGAGATCCGATTCACCAGAAATGTGCCCGGCGCTCCGTCCGGCGCACGAAACAGCACGAGCTTCTGGATGTGGGCCATGTCCATGCGTCGGGAAGTCGGCCCGGACTCGATCTCCCCCAATGGGATGCTGAGCACGCGTCGCGCCAGCGGCGCAATCTCGAAGCTGCCGTTGTAGCGATCATCGTAACGCCGGTCGTGACCACGGTCGTCGACGCGCACGTTTAGTGCGAGTCCGACGGATTCCGGGTTGGTCACGTCGACGAGCAGGCGCCCGTAGCCGCGCCAGTCCGGGCTCGGCTCCACTAGCGAGATGCCAGAGTTCGAGCGTGCGGCGAGCGGCACGCGCAGCACGAAGCGCGCCTCGGTGTCGATGGCCGCCTCCCGCGAGCTCGCTCCCGGCTCCAGAAAGTAAAGATCTAGCGCGGAGGCGGGGACGAACAGCACCGGAAAATTCGCCGCGCGATTCGCGTAGGCCGCCCCTGCGTAGCCGAGCGGAAACGCGATCACGATTGCAAGCGCGCTACCGAGCGCGACCGCGAGTCCGCGCGCCAGGCGCCCCCGCGGCCCCGCAACGACCCGGCGGTCAAGCGCCGCGAGGAAGCACAAGGCGCAGAACGCGCCGCGCGCATCGAGTCCGACGTCCGCGAGCGCGGGGTCGCGATGGGTCACGATCTGCGCAAGTTCGGTGCCGCCGCCGACGGCGACCGCAAACACAAACGCGAACAGATAGTCGCGCCAGCGCAGCTGGGCCGGATCGCGGCGCACCAGCACCAAGGCGGTGGCAAGCGCGATGAGCGCGAATACGCCCGGATGGCCGAGCTTCTGGATGACGTGGAATATCAGCGGCCGGGCCGGCAGGCTGACGAAGACGACCAGCGAGGCGAGCGCCGGGATCAGCGCAACGAGCAACGGCGCCGGCAGCCGCTCGAGCCACGCCAGATCGAATCGGTGACCGCGATTCGCCGCGTCGGCCTCAGCCACTGACCGCCGACTCGAGCCGCGCGGCTTCGTCAGCCGCCGGATTGCGCGAGCTTGCCCGCGAGATGACGTGCGAGCTGCGCGACCGTCGGGAAATCGAATAGTTCGGTGAGATCGACGAGGCCGGGGTATTCACGATCGATCTCCTCGTGGATCTGGATAAGCGTCAGCGAACTCGCACCGATCTCGAACAGGTTGTCGTCGATCTCGACACGCTTGCCTGGCAGCGCCGCATCGCAGATGGCCTTGACCCGCGCCTCGACCGAATTGCCGACGTCGCGGTGCGTGTGATGCGACTCGCGCAGCCGCGCGAGCTCGGCGAGCTCGGCCGCAAACTCGCCGTTCACGAACGCCGTCTCGAGCGCGACGCGCTGGATCTTGCCGCTCGTCGTCTTCGGGATGCGCTTGACCGGCACGACGTGCGCGACCTCGAGCCCGGCGTGCTCGTTGACGAGCCGCGTGACCTCCGCCGCGATCGGCAGAAAGTCCTCGAGCGAGCCGCGGTGCAGGATGAAAAACGTGAGCTCGTCGGATTCCGCGCCGGCAGGCCGGCAGCCGGCGGCGACGACCTTGCCAAGCTCAAGCTCGTGCGCGCGTTGCGCGATCGTCTCGAGGTCGTGCGGGTAGTAGTTCTGGCCGTTGACGAAGATGACTTCCTTGGCGCGTCCCGTGACGAAGAGCTCGCCGTCGATCAGCACGCCGAGGTCGCCCGTGTCGAGCCAGCCGTCCGCGGTGATCGTGCGGGCGTTGATCTCGGGGGCGGCGTAGTACCCCTTAGTCACGTTGTCGCCGCGGATCAAGAGGTGTCCAACCGAGCCTGCCGGCAGCGCCGCGCGGTCGACGCCCGCGATGCGCACCTCGCATCCGGGAATCGGCCGGCCGACGTTCATCAGCGACAGCGAATTCGCATCTCCGGCCGCGACCTCGCCGGCCACACCGCCGACGTCGAGGCGATGCCGGTCGAAGTGCCGGGCGGAGTAGGGCGCGCCGGGCGCGCCGAAGGTGACCGCCAGCGTCGCCTCGGCGAGTCCGTAGACGGGAAACATGGCGGCGCGCGCAAGCTTGGTCGGCGCCATCCGCTCCATGAACTCGTTGCACAGCTCAACCGAGATCGGTTCCGCGCCGTTGAAGATGAGGCGCACGGCGGACAAGTCCGCCGTCTCGAGCGCCCGATCGCCGAGTACCTTGAGGAAGTGGCGGTAGCCGAAGTTGGGCGAGCTCAGGATCGTCGCGCCGCGCGCCGCGGCAAATTTCGGCCACAGCAGCGGCCGCCGGATGAAAAGCTCCGTCGGCATCAAGTGGTTCTCGATGCGGTTCGCGAACATGAATATGTGCTTGCCGATGAGCCCCATGTCGTGCGTCAGCGGCATCCAGCTGAGCGCAACGTCGCGGTCGTTGAAGCCGGCGGCCGCGGTAGTCGCGCGGCAGTTGGCGACGACATTGCGGTGCGTGAGCACGATGCCCTTGGGCTCGCTGGTCGAGCCCGAGGAAAACTGGATGAACGCGGTCTCGTCCGCACTCGGGTTGGCGGGCTTGCCGGCCGCGGCGAGCGCCGGCTCGTCGGTAAGCAGTGCCCGGGCCTTCAGGCGCTCGAAGGTCGCCGCTTCGCCGACCGAGGCGGCGAAGGCACCGAGGCGGTCGAGGTTCTTGCGATCGGTGTAGAGGAAAGGATCGCCGAGCAAACGACCGATGCGCAGGAGCTTGTGCCGGTGCTCATCGGAAATTCCTACGGCCAGCGGCACCGGGATGATCGCGCCGCTGATCGCGCCCCAGAACGCGTCGATGAAACGCTCGTTGTCGTTGAGGAAGATGATCAGCTTGTCGCCGCGCGTCGCGCCCAGTTTCTGCAGGCGACCGAGCACGCCGAGCGCGCGCTCGTAGAGTTCGCCGAACGGGACCACGGTCTCCTCGTGCTCGCCCGCGAGATAATGGATGGAGCGAGCCGCGGAGCGATTGCCCTCGAGGATCTGGAAAAGGGTCTCGTGTTGCATTCGTCGGGGTCCTTGCACGCCGGCCCGCAAGCGCGGCGGTTCCGATTATGACCCGCTCAGCGCCGCGGTACGAGGCGCATCCGCAGGCCGCGGCGGGCCCGCAAGTTGATGGCCGCCTCGACGTCGATCGGGCCTTCGTCGATGTACTCGAGCTGCCAGTGCCGCGCCACGCGCGTCACGTGCACGATCATCTCGTACATAGCGAAATTCTCGCCCACGCAGTGGCGGGGACCGGCGGCAAAGGGAATGTAGATCCACTCATCGCGCGGGTCGGCGGCGCCGATAAACCGCTCCGGGCGGAACTCCTCCGGCCGATCCCAGAACGCGGGGTGCCGGTGGATCAGGTACGGGCTCAGCATCACGTCGGCGCCGGCCGGGACCGCGAAGCCGGAGAGCGTGTCGGGCGCGATCGTCCGGCGGCTCAACAGCCATCCCGGCGGGTAGAGGCGCATGGCCTCCTGCAACACGGCCTGCGTGTAGGGATAGTTCTCGCTGCCCTGGTAGCTGAGTCCGGTGGCCACGGGCGCCGCGTCGACCTCCGCCTGCAGGCGCGCGAGCGCAGCGGGGTGCGTCGCCAGCAGATACCAGCTCCAGCTCAGCGCGCTCGCACTCGTCTCGTGGCCCGCGACGACCAGCGTCATCACCTCGTCGAGGAGCTCGCGTTCGGACATCGGCTGGCCGCTGTCCTTGTCCTCGGCCGCCATCAGCATGCCGAGGAAATCGAAATGCTCCTCGCCCGCGGCGCGCCGCTTTTCGACGACCTCCCGGACCAGCCGGGTCAGCGAGCGGAACTTGTAGGCGAACTGGAGATTGCGGGCGGATTGTTCGGTGACGATCTTGAAGGGGTTGACGCCGGTCTGCGCGGTCAGCCACGCGACGTCGGAGCCAAAGATGGAGCCGACGACGATGTCGAGGGTGAGCTCGCTCATTTCGTCGGTGATGTCGATCGACGCGCCGCGCGCGGCGGCGCCGGCCCAATGTGCGAGCCGCTCGTCGACCGCGTGGTCGATGAGCGCGGCGAACTGCTCGATGACCCGCCGATGGAAGAACGGCTGGATCATGCGCCGCTGCCGGCGCCACGGCTCGCCTTCGCTGGTCATGATGCCGTTGCCCAAGAGTATCCGCACCCGATCGAGGCCGACACCCTTGGTGTAGTTGCGGTGATTCGTAACCAGCACGCGCTTGATGTCGGCCGGATTGTTGATCACCCAGGTGTCCGACTGGCGGCCCGGCGCATGGATCCGGAAGATCCCGCCGCCGTCGCGCGCCGCCACGACGAGACGCTCGAGCGAGTCTTCGGTCGAGCCGACGTCAAACTGATCGGCGGCGAGCGGCGGCAGCCGGCGCGGCGCGGTATGCTGATCGGGATCTGGCGTCATTTAGGGCGCGTGGGAGGGATCGACACCACGTGACACAACGCGTGAGTTTACATTACGCGGCGGTCGGCGCGGAGTCAGACGAGGCGCTCGAGCGCAGCTGGCTGCCACGGCTGCCCGCGGCGAAGCGCGCGAGCGTGCTGCGTATTCGCGATCCCATGGGCCGCAACGCCTCGCTGCTGGGCGTCGCGCTCCTCGAGTCCGCGCTTGCCGAGATCGGTATTGCGCTCGATTCGGAGTCGCTCGGCTATCCGCTCAACGGCAAGCCACAGCTTGCAGGAGGCCCGGATTTCAGCATTTCGCACACGCGGGGACTGGTAGCCTGCGCGGTCGCGGAACGCGGACGGATCGGGCTCGACCTCGAAGCCACGGGGAGCGTGGCTCCTGCCACTGCCGCACGGGTGCTCGACACGAAGGAGCGCGCGGCACTCGACCGCGGCGCACTCGACCCGACCGACGCCTGGGTGATGAAGGAAGCTGTCGTCAAGCTCCACGGGCGCGGCATCGGAGCGCTGGCGAGCGTGCACCTCCGCGCTCACCAAGCACTTCTCGAAGGCGCGACCGCGTGGCTGCACCGTCTCACGCTCGCCCACGGCTATACGGCGTGGCTTGCATCGGATGCGGCGTCCTCGCAGATCCGCGTGCGGGCACACGATCGAGGCGCCGCCCCGTTGCCGAGTGGCCGCTGAGCCCCCAGAATTCGCGGCTCGCGAGGAACCCGATGACCGAGCCCCCTGCAGCACCTCCGCCGCCCGCCGTACGCGATCCCGAGACCCGTTCGAGGCGCCGCCTCACGGCACTGCGGCGCGCGCTCTACACGGCCGCAGTGCCACTCGCGATGGGCCTGGTCCGCTTCTGGTGGCTCACGTGCCGGATCGTCCGCGTGGAAGGCGTCGAGCATCTGGCGGCCGCCGAGACCGGTGGCCCGTCGATTCCGGTCTACTGGCACCAGCACCAGCTGTTCTGCGTGCGCTACCTGCTGATCAAGCGCCGGCCCGGCGCCAAGCTCGCCTTCGCGATCAGCCCGTCGGTCGATGGCGAGATTCCGGCGATGCTCGCGCGCTGGGTCGGGGCGCGACCGCTGAGGGGCTCCTCGACCTACGAGGGCGCGCGCGCGCTGCGCGACTACTACGTCGCGGTGCGCGAAGGCTTTTCGCTCGCGATCACGACGGACGGTCCCTACGGGCCGCGCTACGGCTTCAAGCCGGGCGCCATCCTGCTCGCGCAGATGTCGGGACGGCCGATGCTGCCGATGGCGTTCCACGCCTCGCGCGCGTGGAAGTTTCGCGCCTGGGATCGCTTCATCCTGCCGCGGCCGTTCGCGCGCATCGTCGTCGCGCTCGGCGCGCCGCGCACCGTTCCCAAGGGTCTTGATGCCGCCGGCCTCGTCGCCTGGCAGGCCGAAATGGAGCGCGAGCTCCTCGCGGCCTATCAGACCGCCCGGGCCGCGCTCGAGGGCAGCTGAGCCGGCACCGGTTCCACGCAGCGGTCCGCGGTGTCGACGCAGTCGGCGGGCTCGATCTGGATCGTTGAGTGCGCGATGCGATACTCGGCGATCAGTACCTTTTTGATCGACACGAGCGCGGCGCCGGAATCCGCGCCCGGCGCGAGCCGCGCGTGCAGCGTCAGCAAGGTTTCGCTCGGCGTCAGAGACCAGGCGTGCACGTGATGGACGTTGGCGACGCTCGGAACCGCCGCGACCAGCCGCCGGCCGAGCAGTTCGGCATCGAATCCGTCGGGCGTGCCTTCCTGGAGCACGTGCGCCGAGTGTCGCAGCAGCCGCCACGCGCCGACCGCGATCAGCGCGGTCACGACCATCGACAGCCATGGATCCGCCGCCAGCCAGCCAGTCTTCCAGACGATGGCCGCGGCGAGCACGGCGGCGCCCGAGCCCAACAGATCGCTCAGCACGTGCAGGTAGGCCGCGCGGACGTTGAGGTCGTGGTCGTGACCGTGGCCCTGGTGGAGCAGCTTGGCAGCACCGAGGTTCACGAACACGCCGATGAGTGCGACGCCGAGCGCAAGCGGCGCGTTGATCGGATGCGGCGTCATCAGGCGCTGGCCGGCTTCGAACAGGATCGCGACCACGATCCCGAGCAGCAGGAGCGAATTGACGAACGCCGCGAGTACCTGCAGGCGCGTGTGCCCGAATGACCGCGAGCGACTCGCGGGCCGCGCGGCAAGGCGGTGCGCCGCGTAGGCGAGGGCGATTGCGAGCGTGTCGACGAACATGTGACCGGCATCGGCAAGCACCGCTAGTGAGCCCGACATCCAGCCGCCGACGGCCTCGACGATCGTGAACCCGCCGATCAGCCAGAACACGAGCCCCAGCTTCCCGCTCGTGTCGCCGTGATGGTCGTGCGCGGGCCGGGCATGCGCGGAGGCGTGCGCAGGGGAGGGTCCGTCGCCGTGGTCGTGCTCGTGCCCATGCTCGGGGTGGTACGCATGCTCGTGCGCGGCGTCGTGTTCGTGCCCGTCCGCGTGCTGGCCTGGTACGGAGCCGTGCGAGTGGTCGTGCCCGTGGTGATCGCCGTGTTTGTGCTCGCTCATGCGCGAACTCTAGGGGCTCCGCTCCCGGGAACGCAACGGAGCCGAAAAACATAGTAATCGCATGGGCTTAGCTTGCAATCCTAGAAAAACGTGCGAGAATCACTCGCAAGTCCATAAAAATTGGTAGTTCGAGAACTGTGGCACAGGTCCGGGTCGCTATCCGGGATGGCTGCGACACTTCCGCAAGGATCCCGGGGGTAGCGTCGGCCATGCCGATCGTCAAGAACCAGCAGGATCGGGACTTCACCGCATCCGACATTCTCGCCCCCCAGCAGTGGGCTCCGTCGGCGAGCCGGCTCGCGTTCGGCCTCGATGTGACGTGCACGAAGATTGCCGTCGACTTCCAGAACCTCGAGCCCAAGACCGCCGAAGCGGTCGTCCAGCAGAACCTCGATTTGCTGCGCGAGGCGACCGGTACGGACGCGGTCTTCCTCGCGACCTACGACAACGCCGGCGAGTCGATCCAGTCCATCGAAGTCTCGAAGGGCCTGTTCGTTCCTTGCTCGCCTGAAGTACTGCGCGGCCAGTCGCTCGCGGACTTTGCGTGGATTCGTGAGCGTCTGACCCACACCCGGATCCTCGAGCTGCGGGACACCCTGACGGCGCGGCGCGAAAACGCGGGTGAAGCCAAGCGCTTCGGCGAGCTCGGCATGCGCGCGGTCCTGTTGGTCGGCATCGCGGTGCGCGGGCGCATGCACGGCTTCCTCGGCCTTGCGACCGGTGCCCCGTGCGGTGGCTGGGACGTCAATTTCCACCTGCTGCTCAAGCTCGTTGGCAACAGCCTGGGCGCGGGTCTCGACCGGGTCGCGCTCGAGCGCGAGGTCAATGACCTGCGGGAACGCAACGCCCTCGCGCTGCCCTGCACCAACGAGGGACTGTGGGACTACGATGCGGCCAGCAACCGCACCTGGTTCTCGCCGCGCTGGAAGTCGATGCTCGGCTACGCGGAGGATGAGCTCAACCGCGCGCCCGACTG
>JANXZZ010000197.1 GCA_025355245.1 Pseudomonadota bacterium
CCACCAGTTGTTGTTCATTTCATTGACACGATCGATCAGCACGAAGCCGGGCTCCGCGAAGTCGTAGGTCGACGTCATGATGACGTCCCACATGCGTTTCGCCGGCAGCGTCTTGTAGATCTTGCAGCACACGAGGCCGTCATCGCGCGACACATAAGGCTGGGTGATTGGCCACTCGCGCCACACGTACTTCGTCGCGTCGGCGAGGTCCGGCTGGTCGGCCTCGAACTCCTTCTTGGAGAGCGGGAAGGCGAGCTTCCACCCGCGATCGTTTTTCACGGCCTCGAGGAACTCGTCCGTCACCAGCAGCGAGAGGTTGAACTGCCTAAGGCGCCCGTTCTCGCGCTTGGCGCGAATGAACTCCATTGCGTCCGGGTGGCCGATGTCGAAGGTGCCCATCTGCGCACCGCGTCGGCCACCGGCCGAGGACACGGTGAAGCACATCTTGTCGTAGATATCCATGAACGACAGCGGGCCCGAGGTGTAAGCACCCGCACCCGAAACGTAGGCACCGCGCGGCCTGAGCGTCGAGAACTCGTAGCCGATGCCGCAGCCGGCCTTGAGCGTGAGACCTGCCTCGTGGACTTTGTTCAGAATGTCGTCCATCGAATCGATGATCGTGCCCGACACCGTGCAGTTGATCGTCGAGGTCGCGGGCTTGTGCTCGAGCGCGCCAGCGTTTGAGGTGATGCGTCCCGCCGGGATCGCGCCCTTGCGCAGCGCCCACAGGAAACGCTCGCGCCATTCCTCGCGGACCGGCGCCGACTCGACGTCGGCGAGCGCGACCGCGACGCGCTTGTAGGTGTCGTCCATGGACTGGTCGACCGGCGAGCCGTCCTTGGCCGTCAGTCTGTATTTCTTGTCCCAAATGTCGAGGGACGCTTCTTGGAAGGGGATCGCCACGTCGGTGGGCTCAATCTTGAAGGCCGTGCTCATCTTGAAATATCGCTCCGTTGAGCCGAATGCGTTGTCTTTATTTGGAAGCGCCCGGAAAGCGCAAAGCAGCGACGCACCCGGTGCCGTCGCTTCCCCCGCTCCCTCTCCAACCCCAAACCTCCCCGCTACAAGATCTTGTGGCGGGGTAGCTAAAGTATTTTTCGTGCGCCCCTGAGTCAAGACATTATTTTGTTATATCACCTTTCCATTTTTAACGTGTTTAAACAGTTACTTGTGAATTCCGAGTGCGAGTTTCACCGACGGCGTACCCGGGGAGTCCTGTCAACATAATCCGGGGACTCACCACAAGATCTTGTGTGCACCGTTCTGGCACACGACATCCACCGGTAGCGCACAGCTTCTCCACCGACGGGCGGCGCTGAACCCCTCGCAGGGCCCCTCCCGCTGCGCACCGCTTGAAAACTCCGACGACGGCCTCAGCTCGGTTGCCAGTCCATCCTCAACTGCACGGAGCTACCGCCATGACTCTCACACGCTACGAACCCTGGGTACTGATGAACCGCCTGCACCGCGACCTCGACCGTCTGTTCACGCATCCGGCCGGCAACGACGATGCGCAGCACGCGGTCGCCGAGTGGACGCCGCCCGTCGACATCCGCGAAGAGGAAAAGCAGTTCCTGCTGCAGGCCGACCTGCCCGGCGTCGACCCGAAGAACATCGAAATCACGCTCGAAAAAGGCGTTCTCACGATTCGCGGGCGCCGCGAGCTCGCGACGCGCGACGAGAAGGGCGGCTTTCGCCGCGTCGAGCGCGTGAGCGGTGAGTTCTTCCGCCGCTTCAGCCTGCCGGACACCGCCGACTCGCAGTCGGTGACGGCGCGCTTCAACGCGGGCGTCCTCGAGGTCGCGATTCCGAAGCAGGCCCAGGTGCGGCCTCGTAAGATCACCATCGAAGCGGCCTGACGCCTAAGATCCGCGCCGGCGGCACCGGGCCCGGGGCCCGCCGCCGGCGCGGAACTTTCCGCAGCCGCGCGCGGTCTTCTGCCACTCGCGATGCGCGCACGAGGTCCTTCCGGACCGTAGACTCGCGGTCGCGTCCGCCGCGGCGGAACCACCCGTTATGGAAAAAAGGGTCTTTGCATGCTCACCGCCTCTTTGATCCGTCGAAACACCGCCCGCCACGCCGGCGCCCTGCTCCTTGCACTCGCCGCTGTCGCGCCGCTCGCGAGCGCCCAGGCGCCGCTGCCGCCGGAGGTCAACGGCGCGCCGATGCCCTCGCTCGCGCCGATCGTGAAGCGCGCCTCGCCTGCGGTGGTCAATATCGCGACGCGCGGCACCGTGACGGAGCGCGGCCAGCGCAATCCGCTCCTCGAGGATCCGTTTTTCCGCCGCTTCTTCGAGGCGCCCGAGCAGGGCCCGCGCGAGCGCCAGTTCCAGAGCGCCGGCTCCGGCGTCGTCATCGATGCCAAGCAGGGGCTCATCGTCACCAACGCCCACGTGGTCGAGAACGCGACCGAGATCACGGTCACCTCCATCGAGGGTCGTGACTACAAGGCGACCGTGGTCGGCTCCGATGCCGCCTCCGACGTCGCCGTCGTCAAGGTCAAGGACGCGAAGCTCGCGGAACTGCCGATCGGCGATTCAAGCAAGGCCGAGGTCGGCGACTTCGTGCTCGCGATCGGCAACCCCTTCGGCCTGCAGCACACGGTCACCTACGGCATCGTCAGCGCGCTCGGTCGTTCGGGGATCAATCCCGACGGCTACGAGGACTTCATCCAGACGGACGCCTCGATCAACCCCGGCAACTCGGGTGGCGCGCTGATCAACCTGCGCGGCGAGCTGATCGGCGTCAATTCCGCGATCCTGTCGCGCTCCGGCGGCAACATCGGCATCGGCTTCGCGATCCCGTCCAACATGGTCCGCTCGGTCGTCGACCAGCTGGTCAAGTACGGCGAGGTGAAGCGCGGCATCCTCGGCGTGCACATCGTGACCCTGACGCCGGACATCGCCGACAACATCGGCTCGAAGGACGCGCAGGGCGCGCTCGTGCAGGAAGTCGTCGAGGGCTCGGCGGCCGACAAGGCCGGCGTCAAGGCGGGCGACGTGATCACCGCGGTGAACGGCCAGGCCGTGAAGTCGGGTGCGGAGCTGCGCAACCGCATCGGCCTCATGCGCGTCGGCGAGAGCGTCGACCTGTCGGTGCTGCGCGATGGCAAGCCCAAACACTTCGTTGCACTCGTGCAGAACCGCGCCGCGAGCGGCGAGGACGGCACGCAAGCTGCGAGCGTGCACCACGCCTTCGATGGTGCGGACCTCGGGGACGCGCCTGGCGGCGGGGTGCTGGTGCGTTCAATCGACGCGGGAAGCCCGGCCAGCGCGACGCAGCTGCGCGCCAACGACGTCATCACCAACGTCAACCGCACGCACGTCGCCACGGTCAAGGACCTGCGCGCCGCGGCCAAGGACCAGACCACGCTCGTGATCACAGTCCGCCGCGGCAGCACCACGCTGATCATTCCGGTGCGCTGAGCCGCACGCGGGCGCACGGCCCAAGCCGTGCGCCCGGCCGCCGGGCGCCCACCCCGCTATAATCGGCCGGGTAGCGCCGGACGGGACATACATGCGGTCACTGTCGATCTCCATCCTGGGTGGAACCGGATTCGTCGGTTCCCAGCTCGTCACGCGCCTGATCCGGGAGGGGCACCGCGTCCAGGCGCTGACGCGGAACCGCGAGCGGCACCGCCGCCTGCTCGTCCTGCCCGGCCTCGAGCTCGTCAATGCCAACGTGCACGACCCGAGCGTGCTGGCCGAGGCCTTCCGCGGCAGTGACGTCGTCATCAACCTGATCGGCGTGCTGAACGAGAGCCGCAGCGCGCGCTTCCAGCGCGTGCACGCCGAACTCGCCCGCAAGCTGATCGGCGCGTGCCGCTCCGCCGGGGTGCCGCGTGCGCTGCAGATGAGCGCGCTCGGCGCGAACGAGAAGGCGCCGAGCCAGTACCTGCGCAGCAAAGGCGCCGCCGAACGACTGCTGCGCGAGGACGCCGGCCCGGTCGCGTTCACGATCTTCCAGCCGTCGATCATCGTCGGTCCCGACGGCGGCTTCATGCAGCGGCTCACGGCGCTGCTCGCCGCCTTCCCGGCGCTGCCGCTCGCGCGCGGCAACGCGCGGCTCCAGCCGGTCGTCCTCAGCGACGTCGTTGAGGCGATGTGCCGCTCGCTCGATGCTCCGGAGACCCACGGCCGGGTCTTCGAGCTGTGCGGCCCCGAGGTGTTCACCCTCGTCGAACTCGGGCGCTACGTCGCGACGGTCGAGGACCTGCGCCGTTGGGTGTTCGCGCTTCCCGATCCGCTCGGCTGGCTGCAGGCGGCTCTTCTGGGCCTGCTGCCCGGCACGCCGATGTCGCTCGACAACTTCCGCTCGCTTGGCGTCGACAGCGTCGCGACCGACAACGGCCTCGGCCACCTCGGCATCACTCCGACCTCGCTGCGCGCGGTCGTGCCCGGATACGTGGGTGCGCAGCAGCAAGCGGTGCGTTTCGCCGATTACCGACGCGCCGCGTCCGGACGAATCGACGAGCCGTGACGCGGGTCGCAGTCCCTGCCAGCGCGCCGGGCGGAGACTTCCGGGCATGTCCCGCCTCTTCCTTGCCGCCTTGCTCCTGGCCGCGGCACCGGCGCTCGCCGCCGATGCACCGCCGCGCCCCGCAGACGTGCGCGCGTTCATGCTGCACGTCGAGAGCGCATCGCGGGCGCGCGACCTCGAGCAGATCGCGGCGACCCTCGCGCCCGACTGTCGCATCGAGCTGCACACCACCGTCGAGGGCCGCGAGCAGGTCACCCTGCTGACGCGTGAGGAATACCTCGAGCTGCTTAAGAGCGGCTTCGCCGCGCTCAAGGATCTCGAGGGCTACGACTACCAGTCCAGCGAGCTCGAGATCACGTTTGATCACGAGCCGCCGGGCGCGACGGTCGTGAGCCAGGTGCGCGAGTCCTTCGTATTCAACGGCCGGCGCGTGGTCACTCAAAGCCGCGAGGTGGCGCGCGTCGAGCGGCGCGCCGGTGAATTGAAGCTGGTCGCCGTGTCGGCGGAGACCGAGGGCCACTAGCCTGCGGCGGCCGCCACCGGCCGCACGGGCTGCTCGCAGACGGCCGCGTGGCGCTCGGCGGCGGGCAAGCGCGCGAGCAGGCGCGCATGCGCGTAGAACGCCGCCAGATCGCCACTGACCGCCACGAGGCGCGCCTCGAGTCCCGGAGCGCAGTCCTGGTAAGCCGCGAGCGACGCTAGCATCGCGTTGTTGAGATCGGGCCCGAACAGCCACTCGTAGCCGCTACCGAGCTGCGCGCGACGCGCGCGGTAGGCGGCCCGGAGGCGCGCCAACTCCTCGTCCTTGAGCGCACGCATCTCGGCGGCCGGGAGCGCACGGGCGTAGAGCGCCCTCAGGCGCAGGCGCGACTCGGCGACCAGCGCGAGGACCTCAGCATAGCGGGACTCGCGTGCGCGGAATGCCGCGAGCGCGGCGTCCTTGTGCTGCGCTTCGAGCCAGCGGCGCACGCCCTCGTTCTCGACCACGGTCGCGAAGGCCTCGTTGAACGGGGTGTCGTTCTTGACGTACAGGAGCTGGTGGGCGAGTTCGTGGAACAGGAGCGCCGCCAGCTGTGTCTCGTCCCAGTCGAGCATGGTGTTGAGCACCGGATCGTTGAAGTGCCCGAGGGTCGAGTAGGCGGCGACCCCGCCGACCAGCACATCGTAACCCCGCGTCTCGAGCCCGCGCGCGAATCCGCGCGCCCGCGCCTCGGTGAAATAGCCGCGATAGGCGACGCAGCCGGCCACCGGAAAACACCAGTTCTTCGGATCGACCGAGAACTCCGGCGTCGCGAACACGTTCCAGACCACGAAGCGCCGGCCGACGTCCGCGTAGGAGCGGTAGCTGTGGTTGTCGGGAAGGCTGAGCTCGCTCGAGGCGAAGTCGCGCACCCTTGTCGCGAGCTCGAGCCAGGAGCGCAGCGGCGCCGGGGTCGCGGGGCGCGCGAGCAGCGTCGTGATCGGCACGCGGCGGGAGATTAGATCCACCTGCCCGGCGGCACTCTCGAGCAGGTAGCAGCCCGCGAGCGGCAGGCAGGCAAGCGCGAGCAGGAGTGCGCGAAGCGACATGGGTGGGGTTTCGGGACCGGGTAAATGCGAGGGCCAGTCTAGCGCGGCCTGCGCGCGCCGCGCCGCGCCGCTAGAATCGGCCCATGCGGACCTATCTCGTCGGCGGTGCGGTGCGCGATGCGCTGCTCGGGTTGCCCGTCAAGGAGCGCGACTGGGTGGTCGTCGGCGCGACGCCCGAGGATCTCACCGGCCTCGGCTACCAGCAGGTCGGGCGCGATTTCCCGGTGTTCCTGCACCCCGAGAGCCACGAGGAGTACGCGCTCGCGCGCACCGAGCGCAAGACCGCGCCCGGCTACCACGGCTTCGAGACGCGCTTCTCGCCCGACGTGACGCTCGAGGAGGACCTCGGGCGCCGCGATCTCACCGTCAACGCGATCGCGCGCGATGCTGGGGGCGCGCTGATTGATCCGCACGGCGGCGCTGCCGATCTCGAGCGCCGCGTGCTGCGGCACGTGTCGGCGGCCTTCGCGGAGGATCCGGTGCGGATCCTGCGCGCCGCGCGCTTTGCGGCACGCTTCGCCGCGCTCGGCTTCACGGTCGCGCCCGAGACGCTTGCGCTCATGCAAAGCATGGTCGCGGCGGGCGAAGTCGCCGCACTCGTCGCCGAGCGCGTCTGGCACGAAACGGCGAAGGCGCTCGCGGAGCCCGCGCCGCACGTGTACTTCGCAGTCCTCAGGGCCGCGGGCGCGCTCGCCGTCATCTTTCCGGAGGTCGACCGGCTGTGGGGCGTGCCGCAGCCGGCGCGCTGGCACCCCGAGATCGACACGGGCGTGCACGTGCTGCTGGCGCTCGAGGCCGCGGCACGCCTGAGTCCGCTCGCGCGCGTGCGCTTCGCGGCGCTCACGCACGACCTCGGCAAGGGCGAGACGCCGCCGAGCGAGTGGCCGAAGCACACCGGGCACGAGGAGCGCAGCGTCGAACTCGTGAACGCGCTCGCCGCGCGCCTCAAGGTGCCGAACGACTACCGCGAGCTCGCGGTGCTGGTCGCACGCCACCACGGCGTCTGCCATCGCGCGCTCGAGCTGAGGCCCGGCACGGTGCTCGAGCTCATCGAGGGCTGCGACGCGCTGCGCCGGCCGGAGCGGTTCGAGGAATTCCTGCTGGCCTGCGAGGCGGACCTGCGCGGCCGCGGCGGCTTCGCGGAGCGGCCCTACCCGCAGGGCGCGCTGCTGCGCGCCGCGCTCGCGGCCGTGCAGTCGGTGGCGCTCTCCGCGGAAGAGCGCGCGCACTTCGCCGGCCCCGAGTTCGGCGCGCGGCTGCGCCTGCGGCGCCTCGAGATACTCAAGGCGCGGCTCGGGGAGCTCAAGGCTACAGCGAGTCCGTGAAGTCGCGGAGCGCGAAGCCCGCGAGCGGCGCCGGGTAAGCGCGCGCGAGCGCGATGCACTTGAAGGACTCCCCCATCTCCGTCGGCAGCACGAGGGGCGCAGCGGCGCGCGCCGCGAGCGCCGCCGCGCCGGCGGACAGTTGCGCACGCAGCTCCGCGAGGTGGCGCTCGAAGCCGAGCGCGAGCAGGAAGTTCGCCTGCGAGGTGTAGCCGGCGACCTCGAGGCCGGCCGCGACCGCCGCTTCCGCCACCGCGGTGAAATCGACCCACGCGGTCAGGTCCTGGAGGCCGACGTTGACGAACGGGTCCTCGTGGCGCCGCTGGCGGTGGTGACAGGCGAAGGTGCCCGCGCTGCGCTCCGCCGCGTAGTAGCCGCGGCGCGACACGCCGTAGTCGATGAACAGCGCAACCCCGCGTTCAAGCGGCGCGGTCACGGCGGCGACCCAGGACGCGAGCGTCGGGCAGATCTCGCTCGTGTAGCCGGGCTCGAAGGCGGCGTCGCGCGCGCGCTCGAGCGCGTCGATGGCGGCGCCGAGCCCGGCCGGCGCCGGCCGCGCGCACCACGCGAAGCCGTCGTCGTGGCGTGCGACGCCGAGCGACTCGAAGCCCTCGCGCGCTCTGCGAAAGCGCTCGACCGGCAGCGCATCGAGCACCTCGTTGGCGAGCAGCACGCCCGCGAAAGGTGTCGCGGGTATCCGCTCGAGCCATTCGACGCGCGAGCGCAGCGCTGCCGGCAGCGCGCGCACGCGATCCTGCTGCCGTGCGCGCAGGTCGGGGCTCGGCTCGAGGATCGCGTAGCGGCCGGGCAGCGCGTTCGCGCGCGCGAGCGACTCGAGGAGCTCGACCGCGAGCGCGCCGCTGCCGGCACCGAGCTCGAGGATCGAGCCGCCGCCGAGCCCGGCCAGGATCTCGGCGCACTGGCTCGCGAGGCAGCGCCCGAACACCGGCGAGAGCTCGGGCGCGGTCACGAAGTCCCCGCCCGCGCCGAGCTTGTGGGCGCCCGCCGCGTAGTAGCCAAGGCCAGGCGCGTAGAGCGCGAGTTCCATGAACTCGGCGAAGGAGATCGAGCCCTCGGCCGCGTCGATCGCGGCGCCGATGCGTTGCTTGAGCCTCGCCTCGTGGGCGCGCTCCTCCGGCGACAGCGGCGCGAGCTCGAGCGGAATCATGCGGGTGGCGTCGGCGCGCGGCCGGCGGGTATCCTCGCGCCATGGCCGCAGAGACCGCACAGTCGCTCAAGGATCACTCGGTGCTGGTCACGGGCGGTGCGCGGCGCCTCGGCGCCGCGATCGCGCGGCTGCTGCATGCCAACGGCGCGAACGTCCTCATTCACCACCGCGACTCGCGGGCGGAGGCGCTGGCGCTTGCGGCCGAGTTGAACGCGCGCCGGGCGGGCTCCGCGGCGCTCCATTCGGCGGATCTCCTCGACGTCGCGGCACTTCCCGGCGTGATCGCGGCCGCGCTCGCGGCCTTCGGGCGGCTCGACGTGCTCGTCAACAACGCCTCGACGTTTTACCCGACCCCGGTCGGGGAGATCACGCCGGCGATGTTCGAGGACCTCATCGGCACCAACCTGCGCGCGCCCGTGTTCCTGTCGCAGGCGGCGGCACCCGAACTGCGCCGGCGGCGCGGCCTGGTACTCAACATGATCGACATCCACGGCTTTCGGCCGCTGAAGCGCCATCCGGTCTACTCGGCGGCAAAGGCGGGCCTCGTGATGCTGACCCAGTCGCTCGCGCGCGAACTTGGACCCGAGGTGCGGGTGAACGGGATCGCGCCCGGGCCCGTGCTCTGGCCCGAGGGCGAAATGGACGGTGAGCTCCGGGCGCGCATCGTCGCGCGCACGGCGCTCAAGCGCATGGGTACGCCCGATGACGTCGCGCGCGCGGCGCTTTACTTCGTCAGCGACGCGCCCTACGTGACGGGCCAGGTGCTGCCGATCGACGGTGGCCGCACGGTCGGCGGACTGTAGCTGGGTCCCGCGCCGGCTCACGCCGGCGATCCGGCGGCGGGCAGGCTCACGACGCGCATCGGGTGCGCCGCGCGATCGAATCCCGCCCAGAGTTCTGCGATCGTCCGCTCGACCGTTGGATGCACGACCGCGGGGGCGATCTCCGCGAGCGGCCCCAGCATGTAGGCGCGGCGGACGAGGTCGGGTCGCGGCAGCTTCGCGCCCTGGAACTCACCGACCAGGTCGCCGAACAGCAGCACGTCCAGGTCCATGCGCCGCGGCGCCCATTTCTCGTCCGTGCGACCGCGGCCGCACAGCACCTCGATCGCGTGCAGCTCGCCGAGCACCGCGGCGAGCGACAGCTCGGTGTGGAAGCCGAGCGCGAGGTTGATGAAGTCCGCGCCGCGAAAGCCGACCGCGCCGTTCGCGTAGGCGCTCGATACCACGAGATCGGGAAACACGCGACTGAGCGCGCCGAGCGCCTTCACCAAGCTCTCGACCGGCGAGACGTTCGAGCCCGCCGACACGTACACGGCGACACCCGCCTGCCTCTCATGGTTCGTGGATGCGGGCACGGCGGGCGTCAGAACTCGTACTCGGCGCGCGAGCGCTCGATCTCGACGCCGACGTCGCGGCTACCGCGCAGGGCACCCGGCTTGTTGAGCGTGACCTTGACCCACTCGACCGCGAATTCTCGCAGGATCAGCTGCGCGACCTGCTCGGCGAGGGTTTCCACCAGCTGGTACTCGCTGGCCGCGACGAAGGCGAGCACGCGCTTGGCGACCGACTTGTAGTTGAGCGTGTCCTCGATGCGATCGCTCGCCGCGGCGCGGCGGATGTCGCCGGGAAACTCGAGGTCAAAACTGAGCGTCTGGCGGACCTTCCGCTCCCAGTCGAAGATGCCGATGATCGCCTCGGTGCGAAGGTCCCTGACGAATATCCGGTCACCCATCCTCGTCTCTCCTCAAGAGCCAGCGCGCGCGCCCGGCGGCCCAGCAGGGGGCACCGGGAACTAGCGCCGTGATTATGCGGGTGCGCTGAGTTCGCCGAGCGGCCAGCGCGCGCGCGCCAGCGGGGTGGCAACGCCGCGCTCACCGGCCGCGAGGCGCGCATGGCCGGCGAAGGCGATCATGGCCGCGTTGTCGGTGCAGAAGGCCGCGCGCGGATAGGCGGTGCGCGCCCCGGCGGCAGCCGCGACCTCGGCGAGCCGCGCCCGCAAGCGCCGGTTGGCGCCCACTCCGCCCGCGACCACGAGGAGCGTGCGCCCGGTCGCCTCGAGCGCGCGGCGGGTCTTGGCGGCGAGCGTGTCGACGATCGCGTCCTCGAAACCGCGCGCGAGGTCGGCGCGCGCGACCGGGTCGTCCTCGTGGCCGCGGACGGCGAGCAGCGCGGCGGTCTTCAAGCCGCTGAAGCTGAAGTCGAGGCCCGGCCGGTCGAGCATCGGCCGCGGGAACTTGAAGACGCCGGGGCGGCCACCCTCGGCGAGCGCGGCCAGCCGTGCGCCGCCCGGGTACGGCAGGCCGAGCAGCTTCGCGGTCTTGTCGAAGGCTTCGCCGGCCGCATCGTCGAGCGATTCGCCGAGCACCCGGTAGCGGCCGACGCCCTCGACGTCCACCAGCATCGTGTGGCCTCCGGAAACCAGCAGTGCGAGGTAGGGGAAAGGCGCGGGCTCGGCCTCGAGCTGCGGGGCGAGCAGGTGCCCCTCCAGGTGGTGGATGCCGATCACCGGCACTTTCCAGGCGTAGGCGAGGCCTGTGGCGACTCCAGCCCCCACCAGGAGCGCCCCAATGAGCCCGGGACCCGCTGTATACGCCACTCCGTCGATGTCCTGCCGGTCGAGCTTCCCGTCCGCGAGCGTCGCCGTGATCATCGGCGCGAGCCGGCGCACGTGGTCGCGGGAGGCGAGTTCCGGCACTACGCCCCCCCAGATCTCGTGGAGGTCCGTTTGCGTGTAGACGCGCTCGGCGAGGAGTCCGCCCGGGCTGCCGTAGACCGCGACCGCGGTCTCGTCGCACGAGGATTCGATGCCGAGGACGTTCACCCGCCAGCCCGCGCGCGCGGGTAACCGCGGGAATCCGGCGGGGGGCCCGGGAGGATGGCAGCGCTTTTGATTTTCAGGAGGGACATCCGTAGACTTGCCGGCTCTGTGCCCGGCGTATGGTCGGGTCCTAACCCGAGGAAGGTCGATCTCAATGCCGAGCGTACGTGTCCGCGAGAACGAGTACTTCGACGCCGCGCTGCGGCGTTTCAAGCGAGCCTGCGAGAAGGCTGGCGTCCTCACGGAGCTGCGGCGCCGCGAATTCTACGAGAAGCCGACCCAGGAGCGTAAGCGCAAGAAGGCGGCGGCCGTGAAGCGCCACCTGAAGCGGATCTCGCGCGAGGGCATGCGCGCTCCGCGCTGATCCCTTCCGAGGCGCAGGCCATGACGCTGCGGGAACGAATCACGGAAGACATGAAGGCGGCGATGCGCGCCGGCGAGAAAGATCGCCTGTCGCTGATCCGCATGCTGCAGGCGGGCATCAAGCAGCGCGAAGTCGACGAGCGCATCACGCTCGATGACTCGCAGACCCTGTCCGTCATCGAGAAGATGATCAAGCAGCGCAAGGAATCGGTCGTACAGTTCGAGGCGGGCGGGCGCGCAGACCTGGTCGCCAAGGAAAGCGCCGAGATTACTGCCCTGACCGGCTATCTGCCCGCGCAGCTGTCGGCCGCCGAGCTCAATGCATTGATCAAAGAAGCCATCGCGACCACCGCTGCGACGTCCGTCAAGGACATGGGCAAGGTGATGGCGATCGTCAAGGGCAAGGCCGCCGGCCGCGCCGACATGGGCGCCGTAGGCGCGCGCATCAAGGCGCTGCTCGCCGGCTGAGCGGCGTTCGGAGGCCACCGATGGCTGGCCGGATTCCTCGCGCATTCATTGACGAGCTGCTCGCCCGCACGGATATCGTCGAGGTGATCTCGAGTCGCGTGCAGCTCAAGAAGGCCGGCCGCGAGTGGAAGGCCAACTGCCCGTTCCACGGCGAGAAGACCCCGTCCTTCACCGTCTCGCAGGCCAAGCAGTTCTATCACTGCTTCGGCTGCGGCGTGCACGGCACCGCGCTCACCTTCCTGATGGAACACGACCGGCTCGGCTTTCCCGAGGCTGTCGAGGAACTCGCCGGCCGCGCCGGTCTCGAGGTTCCGCACGAGGGCGGCGCGGCAGCCGATCCGCGCGACCGGCTGCAGGACGACCTGTTCGCGCTCACCGCCGCCGTCGACCAGCATTTCCGGGACGCGCTGCGCGACTCGGAGCGCGCCAAGGAGTATCTCAAGGGCCGCGGGCTCGTTGGCGAGACCGCCGCGCGCTATCACCTGGGCTACGCCCCCCCCGGATGGGACGGCCTCCTCAAGGTATTCGGTGCGACCGAGGCGGGGCGGCACGCGCTCGCGACGGCCGGCTTCATCATCGAGCGCAATCCCGACCAGCAGAAGTCGACGGGCCCGGGCTATTACGACCGTTTCCGCGACCGGATCATGTTCCCGATCCGGGACTCGCGCGGACGGGTCGTGGGCTTCGGCGGGCGCGTGATCGACACGGGCGAGCCCAAATACCTGAACTCACCCGAGACGCCGCTGTTCCACAAGGGCCGCGAGCTCTACGGCCTGTACGAGGCGCGCCAGCAGCTGAGGACGATCCCACGGCTGCTGGTCGTCGAGGGCTACATGGACGTCGTGCGCCTCGCGCAGGCGGGCATCCACTACGCGGTCGCGACGCTCGGCACGGCAACGACACCGGAGCACTTGAACCGGATGCTGCGCGTGACGGGCGACATCGTGTTCTCCTTCGACGGCGACCGCGCCGGCCGGCAGGCCGCGTGGCGTGCGCTCGAAACCTGCCTGCCCGAGGCCAAGCAAGGCCGGCAGCTCAAGTTCCTGTTCCTCCCGGACGGACACGATCCGGACACGCTGGTGGCCGAGGAAGGGCGCGAGGCCTTCGAGGCGCGCCTCGACACGGCGCTGCCGCTGTCCGAGTACCTGGTCACGCACCTGGCCGCCGAGACCGACCTCAACCACGTCGACGGCCGGGCCCGGCTCGGCGAACTCGCCCGACCCCTGGTTGCGAGAATCCCCGAAGGGATCTACCGCGAACTCCTGATCGAGCGCCTCGCACGCGAGGTACGGATGCCGGCGCCGCGCCTTGCGCAGCTGCTCGCGCTCGGCGATACCGAGCCGCCGCCGCGCGCGGCGACCTCGAACGCCCGGGGGCCGGGCCGTTCGGCGAGTTCCGGGCGCGGCTCGATGATCAGCCAGGCGATCGCGCGGGTGCTGCAATACCCGGCCACGGCCGCCGTCATCGAGGAGCCGGAAGCGCTGCGCGCGAGCGGCGATCGCGGCCTCGAGGTGCTCGCCGAACTCATTGAAATGGCCCAGTCCGACCCTCATCTAAGCCCGGCGCAGCTCGTCGAGCGCTGGCGCGACCGCCCCGAGCACGCGCGCCTCGAGGAATTGGCCGCCTGGCCGCTGCCCGAGCTAGAACCGAGCGCCATCGGCCGGGAACTACAGGGTGCGGTCGCCCGTCTGGTATCGGGTGCGGGGCCCGAGCGGCGCCTCGACGAGCTCATCGCCCGCGCGGAGACCGCCGGGCTCGACGACGACGAGAAGCGCGAACTGAGAGACCTGCAAGCGCAACGGCGTCCGCCACCGCGCCCGGGCGGCTGACCGCGGAGGACGCGGCGGCAGGCTTTTTTCCGGTATGGGCGCGTACCGGCACGATTATTGACGAGGATCCGCGCGTGCCAACGAACCTTGGGTTGGCCCCAGGGTCCGTGTAAAATGCGCGGCTGTTTTATGCCGGGACAAGGGGTATCACCTTGAGCGAAAAGAAAGCCTCCACCCTGGTCGGCGTGCCCGATGAACGGCAGTCACAGTTGAAGCTCCTCATTGCCAAGGGCAAAGAGCAGGGCTTCCTCACCTACGGTGAGGTGAACGATCATTTGCCGAGCGAAATCGTCGATCCGGAGCAGATCGAAGACATCGTCAACATGATCAACG
>JANXZZ010000236.1 GCA_025355245.1 Pseudomonadota bacterium
GTTCGAGAAAACCCCGCTGGACATAGCGCTTTCGCGTATTCCGGTGGCCTCAGAATCGGATCAAGCCGGCAACCAGCTGATTCTCCTCTGAAAACGTTGGGACAGGCCTGATAACAAATATTGAAAAGCTGCTCCCCGGGGCGCGCAGCGAATCGAAACAACGCGCGCGGTCGCACGCGCCTTGCCGAACTTCCGTGCCCCGAGTTTCCCTTGGGTTGCTTTTTACCGACAGCAAATTACAAGTTAACCATTTGAGATTACAAATTCATGACGCGCAATCGCGCTCGCAATTCGCGCATTCAGTGGGGTCCCGTCTGCGCGGCGTCCATCACGACGCTGCCCTGAGACCCGCGGTGTGTTTTTCACAACACCGTGCTTTCCCCGTGTCACATTTATGTCATAAAAAAGGGATCCGTGCGAGGGGTTGCTGAATGATCGTTCAGCGGCGACGGCGGCGGCACCGTCAGCGCGTCGGTTCGAGGTCCGCCGGGGGCCTGCGTTTCCCGGGCCGGCGCGGTCGCCGCAACGCCCGATGCTGGCGTCGCAGCCACCCCCGGACAGCACAATTTAGGCGGCACTGACGCTATCGCGTGGCGCGGAGGCGAGCTCGTTGCCCGGGTCCCGGAGGCACCGCGCTTGCCGCCCGAACCGGGTTGTCTGCCCGTTCAGGCGGGCGCAAACGGGGCCGGCGGTGACTCGCGCCCACCCCAAGCGGGGGCGGCGAACGGCGCTAGCCCGGCCGGCCATGTCTTTTTTGTATGCCCCAATCGATATTCTCGGCTTGGAGGTAGCGGGCCGTTGTGAAAGGCTCGGGTCGGAAGCTCTGAGACTCCGGCCGACCGCACGACGGATCGGAACGTTATTTGGGACCGCGCGGGGGCGTCGTACACAGATTGTTGTAGTTCTGCAACATCGCGTTCGAACCGTGCGACGCGCATAATCCGGGGGCAAAGGGTAGCGAATAACCGAACCACGCGTCGTCCGAGCCCCCTCGCGGCAGCCACCGCGTTTGCGCTCGCACAACACGATGGCGAGGATCGATGAGCGGGATCGGGGAGCGGGTCGCTACAGCGGCTGCGCGGCAATTCAAGTTCACGTGAATTCGGGGAGACACATTTGAAGTCCAACCATAAGCTTTCGTCTGCCATTTTCGCCGTATTGGCTGGCTACGCCGGGGCCGCGACCGCCCAGCAGGCCGCGAGCGCGAGTGCGCCGGCCGCCGCGTCAGACGCGATCGCCGAGATCGTCGTCACCGCACAGCGTCGCACGGAAAACATCCAGGACGTTCCAATCACGATCCAGGCGATGACGACCGAGACGCAGAAGCAGCTCAACGTGTCCACCGCCGACGACTTCGTCAAGTACGTCCCGAACGTCTCGTTCGCCTCGAACGGCCCGGGCCAGAGCAACATCTTCATGCGCGGCCTCGCGCTCGTGTCCGCGGGAACGCAGTCCTCCGGCACGATCGGTGGATTCCCGAACGTGGCGGTCTACCTGGACGACCAGTCCGGCCAGCTGCCGTCCCGAAATCTCGACGTGTACGCGGCCGACCTCGAGCGTATCGAGATTCTCGAGGGTCCCCAGGGCACCCTGTTCGGCGGCGGCGCCCAGGCGGGCGTGATCCGCTACATCACGAACAAGCCGAAGCTCAACGTCACCGAAGGCAGTGTCGAGGCGGGCTACGGGATCACCGCGCACGGCGACCCGAACAGCAGCCTGAACGCGGTTCTCAACCTGCCGCTGATCGCAGACACCCTTGCGGTCCGTGCGGTCATCTATAACGACAGGCGCGGCGGCTACATCGACAACCTGCCGAGCACGTTCACCCGCAGCGCCAACGACTACGGTATCTACTACGCGGGCTACGCCACCAGCTGCTCGGCCGGCGCACCGGTCAACGGCGCCTGCGGCGCCGGTACCAAAGCAACGGGATACGGCCCCCCGCCCGGCAGTTCGTCGATCAACAACTACTCCATCGCCGGCAGGGCGATCAACCCGGTGACCTACCAGGGCACCCGCCTTTCGGCGCTCTGGCAGATCAACGATGACTGGAGCGCGCTGGTCACCCAGACCTACCAGAACATGGAAGCGGACGGCGTTTTCTACCAGATGCCGCACGGTTCGGATTACGGTATCAATGCGTCGTCCCCGCAGGCGCTGCCGCCGCTCAGCGTCACGACCTTCAGCCCGTCCTACGACAAGGACAAGTGGGAAAACACAGCGCTGACCGTCAACGGCAAGATCGGCGACTGGAAAATGGTGTATTCCGGCGGCTACCTGTCTCGCCGCATCGACCAGGTCAACGACTACACCAACTACACCCGCGGCGTATTCGCGGACTACTACCAGTGCTATGGCCTCTATGCCGGCAAGCCGACCTGCTTCTCGCCGGTCGCCTACTGGCAGGAGACCGAGACCAACACGCACCAGAGCCAAGAGTTCCGCCTGAGCACTCCGGATGACAAGCGCATCCGCGGCCTGTTCGGCGCGTTCTACGAGGACTACAAGATCACGGACGACACCGACTGGTCGTACAAGACGGTGCCGACGTGCGTGACCGGCGGCAGCCCGGACTGCTTCCAGAACGTGCAGCCGGTGACCGGCTCGGTCGTCGGCAACCCGAACCCGCGCAACGACAACGTGGCGTTCTTCGAGGATACGCACCGCGACATCAAGCAGACGGCGTTCTTCGCCTCGGTCGACCTCGACATCCTGCCGAAGGTGCTGACCCTCACCGTCGGCACGCGCCACTTCGACTATAAGGAAGACTTCGGCGGGACCGTCGTCAGCAGCTTCGGCTGCTTCAACTACGCGGCGACGCCGACGCCCGGGCCGTGCAAGAACTTCAAGTACTCCGCGAACATTTCGGGTTACAACCTGAATGCCGAGTTCAAGGGGTTCAAGAGCCGTGCGAACCTGACCTGGCACGTGACGCCGGACGCGATGCTCTACTACACGTGGTCGCAGGGTTACCGCCCGGGTGGCTTCAACCGCTCGACCGGCTTCGAGGCGGCGGACGCGAACGGCATCCCGCAGTACATCAAGGAACTGACCGTGCAGCCCGACTCGTTGACCAACAACGAAGTCGGCTTCAAGACGGAGTTCATGGACCACCGCATCCAGCTGAATGGCTCGCTGTATCAGGAGAAGTGGCAGAACGTGCAGACCGCCATCTTCAACCCGCAGTACTTCGGCAACACCACCTTCGGCGTGAACGGACCGGACTACCAGGTCAAGGGCATCGAGCTGCAGCTGACGGCGCGCGTGACGACGGCGCTGACGGTGATCGGCTCGGGCTCGTGGAACCAGGCCAAGCAGACGACCTCACCGCCCCTCGTCGACAACAACTGCGCGAACAACCCGCTGCGCGCGCTGTTGCCGGCGAGCGTCCCGGTCAGCCCGACCTGCGGACAGCCGATCACGCAGCTGGTCGAGCCGAACGGCAAGGTCGGCAACGTGACCAACACCTTCGGCACGACCGGCGTGCCGACGGCGTTCTCGCCGCCGCTCGAGTTCAACCTGCGTGCCCGCTACGACTTTGCGGTCGGCGACTACAAGGCGTTCTGGCAGCTCGGCATGGTCCACATCGGCCACTCGTACAACAACTCGAACACCGACCCGACCATCAACGGCGACGTGCTCTGGCCTGCCGGCCAGCCCGTCACGACGACCATCTGGCGGTTCGAGATGCCGGGCTACTCGACCTTCGATGCCTCGATGGGCGTCGCCAAGGACAACTGGAACGCGCAGCTGTTCGGTTCCAACGTCACGAACGTCAACGCGAGCCAGTTCACCTCGACCTCGCAGTTCGTCAAGGCGGAGACTCCGATTCGCCCGCGCGTGCTCGGGCTCAAGATTGGCTACAAGTTCTAGTCGATTCGGACGAGCGACGGCAGCCGGCACGGGCCGGCTGCCGTAGAATCAAAGGCGGGCACCAGTGCCCGCCTTTTTTTTGGAGCCAATGGAAGCCGCCGCGCCAAGTCCGACGCCCTCCCCGGTCGAGGTCGAAGTCCTGCGGGTACGCCGGTTCATGGAGCAGAACCGGTTCGCCGAGGCGCTCAGCGCCGTCGAGCGGCTGGCCGCCGAGGTTCCCCAGAACCGCGACGTGCTCTACATGGCCGCGGTGTCCCTGCGTTACCTACAGCGCGTCCCCGAGGCGCTCGCGACGCTCGAGCGGCTCGAGGCCTTCCACCCGGGGTTCAGCCGGCTCTTCCAGGAGCGGGGCCACTGCTACGTGGCGCAGCGCGATGCGCCGAACGCAATCGCGGCGTTCCTCAAGGCCGTGAACCTGAACCCCGCATTGCCGGCGAGCTGGGCGATGCTCGAGAAGCTTTTCGGGATGACCGGGAAGCGCAAGGACGCCAAGATCGCGGCGAGCCACGTCGCGAAGCTCAAGGAGCTGCCGGCGGACATCGTGACGGCGACCGGCATGTTTTCGGACGGCGAGTTCGTGCCCGCCGAGCGCATCGTGCGGGCGTACCTCCTGAAGCACGGGGACCACGTGGAGGGGATGCGGCTGCTGGCCAGGATCGGACTCGAGCTCGACGTGCTCGATGACGCCGAGCTCTTGCTCGATGAGGTGCTGAAGGTCGCGCCGGAGTACCAGCCGGCGCGCTTCGACCTGGTCCGCACGCTGCTGAAGCGCCACAAGCACGTCCGCGCGCTCGAGGAGCTCGACAAGCTCCTGAAGGCCGAGCCCGAGAACCGCAGCTACCGCACGACCTACGCAACGGCCTGCATCGGGCTCGGCGACGACGAGCGGGCGCTCAAGATGTATCAGGCGCTGCTCGCCGAGATGCCGCAGGCAGCCGACGTGCAGCTCTCCGTAGGGCACGTGCTCAAGACCCTCGGGCGCAGCCAGGAGTCGATCGCCGCCTATCGCGCCGCGGCCGGGCTCAGGGCGAGTTTCGGCGACGCCTACTGGAGCCTCGCCAACCTCAAGACCTATCGCTTCACGGAGGCGGAGTTCGCGCGCATGCGGGCCGAGGAGGCGGCGCCCGCGACACAGCTCGCGGACCGCTACCACCTGTGTTTTGCGCTCGCCAAGGGCCTCGAGGACCGGGGTGAGTACGCCGAATCATTCGCGTACTACGAACGCGGCAACTCGCTGAAAAAATCCGAGCTCCGCTACCGCCCGGAACCCGTCGAACGCAACACGCGCATGCAGCAGGCGATCTGCACGCGCGAGTTCTTCGCGGCGCGTGACGGCGTCGGCGCCACCAGCAATGCCCCGATCCTCATCGTCGGCCTGCCGCGGGCTGGCTCGACGCTGCTCGAGCAGATCCTAGCTTCGCACTCGCAGGTCGAGGGCACGATGGAGCTCGCCGACATTCCGCGGCTCGCCCAGGAACTGCAGGGACGCGAAGCGGACGACGAGAACCCGCTCTACCCGCGCGTGCTAGCGGACATGCCGCCGGAGGACTTCCGGCGTCTCGGCGAAAAATACCTCAGCGATACCCTCGTCTACCGCGACGGCAAGCCGCGTTTCATCGACAAGATGCCCAACAACTTCCGCCATCTCGGCCTCATCCACCTGATGCTGCCGAACGCGAAGATCATCGACGCGCGACGCGAGCCGATGGCCTGCTGCTTCTCGAACTTCAAGCAACTGTTCGCTTCGGGGCAGGAATTCACCTACAGCATCGAGGATATCGCCAGGTACTACCGGACCTACGTCGAGCTGATGCGGCACTGGGACCTGGCATTGCCGGGCCGGGTGCTGCGCGTGCAGCACGAGGACCTGGTCGATGACTTCGAGAGTAACGTGCGCCGCATGCTCGAGTTCTGCGAGCTCGACTTCGAGCCAGCGTGCCTCGAGTTCTACAAGAACGAACGCAGCGTCCGCACCGCGAGTTCCGAGCAGGTACGCCAGCCCATCTTCAAGGAAGGCCTCGACCAATGGCGCAACTTCGAACCGTGGCTCGAACCCCTCAAGGCTGCGCTCGGCGAGCTTGCGCCGCGCAATTGACGCGCCAACATGACTGACACTCCCGCATCCGGCCGTCGACGCGAACGCGGCACCCGAGCCGCGCGCTCGACGGGACCGTCGCTCACGCCGTTGCCGCGTCTCACCAACCGCTGGGCGCCGCTCGAGATCCTCTCGGTCGAGCAGGTCGAACGCATCGTCGATGCCGCCTACCGGGTACTCGTGGACGCCGGTATCGAGATTCGCAGCCCCGAGGCACGCGATGTCTACCGGCGCGCCGGCGCGATGGTGGACGAGGAGTCACAGATGGTCCGGCTCGGACGCGACCTGGTCGAGGCGCATCTCGCCCATGCGCCGGAGAGCTTCGTCCTGCACGCGCGCAACGCCGATCGCCATCTGCACGTCGGTGGCAACGTCGTGAACTTCGGCCCGGTCAATGGGGCACCGAACATCACTGACCTCGAGAACGGCCGCCGCTACGGCGACCTCGAGGCGTTCCGCAACATCCTGAAGCTCACGCACACGCTCGGCATCCTCCACTGGCAGGGCGGCATCGTCGTGGAGCCCACCGACGTGCCGGTCGCGGTCCGCCACCTCGCAACGTACCAGGCGCACATCGAGCACGCGGACGTCGTGTGGGCCGCGCGCGGGGTCGGCGGCGTGCAGGCCGAGGATGCGATCGCGCTCTCCGCCATCGAGCACGGCTGCTCGATCGAGGACCTCGGCTCACGCCCGACGCTGATGACGGTCACCAACGTCAATTCGCCGCGGCGCGTCGACCAGGAGATCCTCGACAACATCATGATCATGGCGCGGCACGGCCAGTGCGTCGTCATCACGCCGTTCACGCTGATGGGCGCGATGGCCCCCATTACGCTGGCAGGCGCACTGGTCCAGCAGACGGCCGAAGCGCTTTCGATCATTGCGCTCTGCCAGATCCTGCGCCCCGGGACGCCCTGCGTGATGGGCGGCTTCACCTCGAACGTCGACATGCGCACGGGTTCGCCCGCCTTCGGGACGCCCGAGTACGTGAACGCGGCGCTCGCGACCGCGCAGCTGGGTCGGCGACTCAAAGTGCCCGTGCGCACGAGCGCGGTCAACGCATCGCCCGTGGTCGACGCGCAATCGACCTACGAGACGGCATTCTCGCTGCAGGCGGCGATCCTGAGCCACAGCCACCTGATCAACCACGCGGCGGGCTGGCTCGAAGGCGGACTGTCGGCCTCGCTCGAGAAGATCATCGTGGATGCCGAGCTGCTGCGCGGTTGGGCCGAGATCCTGAAGCCGATCTCCTTCAGCGACGATGACCTCGGCGTCGAGGCGATCAAGGGCGTCGCTGCCGGTGGCCACTTCTTCGGCACCGAGCACACGCTCGCGCGCTACGAGACGGCGTTCTACCGACCGCTCCTCTCCGACTGGTCGAACTTCGAGAGCTGGACGGAGGCGGGATCACGCACGGCCTCGCAGCGCGCGACCGGGATCTGGAAGAAACTGCTGGCCGACTACGTCCCGCCGCCCCTCGATTCAGGCATTCGGGAGGCCGTCCGGGACTACGTGGCTCGCAGGACCCTCGAGCTCGGCGAGCCGTCACCGTAGCCCGCGCGCCCGTGACCGAAGCCATCGCTAACGCCCGCATGTATTCGGTCACGCCCGAGGTCGAGGCGGCGTGGCAGTCGTTGCTCGAGCACATCGCGCACGATGCCGCCGTGCCGCTCGGCTACCTGCCCTACCCGGCGCCCCGGCCGCTTGAGGCGCTGTGGTCCCGGACCGATCTTGGCTGCGTGCTGATGTGCGGCTATCCGATTGCGCTCAAGCTCGCCGCCGTCACGCCGATCGCGGCGCCGATTCCGCGGGCGCCGTGGGCCGGCGGGCAGCCTCGCTACCGCTCCGATTTGATCGTGCGGGCGGATGCGCCGTTCGCGCGCCTCGAGGACACCTTCGGCGGCCGCGCCGGCTGGACGGTCGCGCACTCGCACTCGGGATTCAATGCCTTCCGGCACCACCTGCTCGCCTTCCGCACGCCCGAGCGACCGGTGCTGTACCGCGAGATGGTGGGCGAGCTGGTGACCGCCCGCAACGTGCTCGACGGGGTCCGTGAAGGCCGGATCGACGTTGGGCCGCTCGATGCGTACTGGCACCTATTGATTGCCCATCACCGGCCGGAGCTGACGCGGGGCATTCGCGTGCTCGCCTCGACGGACAATGCGCCGATACCGGCGTTCGTCGCCTCGGCGGCCGCTGGCGGGGATAGCGTCGCGCGATTGCGCGAAGCCCTCGTCGCGGCAAAATCACGGCCGTGGTTCGGCGCGATCGCGGATCAGTTGCTGCTGGAGGGATTCGGCGCGGTCAGCGAGTCGACCTACGCTCCGACCTTGGAGTGGGACCGCGCCGCGAACGCGGCGGGCTACCCGGTGCCCGCCTAAGCGTGCGCGCGCGACCCGGCGGGTCGCATGCCCGGCACGCGACCGGTCGGGTGCGGCAGTGCATCGTGCGCGCGAAACAGGAACCTGCGCGCGACGTCGAAATAGGTCACGTACAGGAGCCCACCGTTCGCCTCGACCAGGTGCGCGCGCTGCTGGCGGTAAAGCTTGGGCAGCGCATACCACGGGACCTTCGGCTCCGCGTGGTGCAGCGCGTGCAGGTTGTTGAAGAGAAACAGCGGCCCCAGGACCCACGAGCGCTCGACGATCGCGATCCGCTCGCGCGCCTCGGGCAGTGCGCGATGCTCCGCAAACGAGCGGATCAGGAGGATGCCGTTGCCCGGGATGACCATCGCCACGACGTAGAGCCACAGCGGCATGCCGCAAACCGTGGTTACCCAGAAGATGACCGGCACACACCAGAGGAGGTGCTCGGCCCAGCTCAACCGGACGCCCATATCGTCGCGACCGAGGGCGCGCAGTTCGCCGTGCAGGAACTTCGCGATTCGCCACGACGAGCCGATGACCACCCGCCCCGCCAACGTCTGCTGGGCCTGGTAGAGCGTCCGCGTGAACAGGCTCATGCGCACCAGAGCGTCGGGCGTCCAGTAGAACGTCTCCGGATCGTCGAAAGGATCGGTGAGGCGCTCGTCCGCGTGGTGAACGAGGTGCGTCTGGCGATAGCGTTCGTAGGGCAGCCAGAACGACAGCGGCACGATGCCGAGGAGGCGGTTGACGGTGATTGAGCGCGTCGGGTGGCCGTGCAGGATCTCGTGCTGCAGCGAGCTGTGCAGCGTGAGCAGAACCGCGCAGACGGGTGCGACGACCCAGAGCGGCCAGCGTCCGTAGGCGTAGGTGATCGAGAGCCAGGCGGCGTAGGTGCCAAGCACCAGGAGCAGGGTCGGAAGCTCCACTGCCGGCCGCTCAAGCCGGCGCTCCGTCGTCCCCGAAGGGGCAGCGCGCGCGGTCGAGTCTCGGCTCATCGGCAGGGCCTCGCAGACGGTACAGGTCGTTGTAATTCTAGCGAAAATTCGCCCCCAACGCCGTCCCCAGACCTAACTTTTGAGACGCGGTACCGTTCCGACGGTTGTCACACGTGGACGGCCTTCAGGATACGTCGCTCGATACCCGCCATCGCGTCGTAGAGCAGCATCGCCATCAGGCCCGTAATAAGCCCCCCCTGCAGGATGAAGGCGGTGTTGTTCGACAGGAGCCCCGCAATGATGACCTCGCCGAGGCCCTTGGCGGCGACGGTCGAGCCGATCGTGGCGGTGCCGATGTTGATGACGAGCGACAGGCGGATGCCCTCGAGGATGAGCGGCATCGCGAGGGGCAACTCGACCGCCAAGAGCCGCTGTCGGGGGCTCATGCCCATGCCGTTCGCGGCGTCGATGACTGACGGCGGGCAGCCCTGCAGGCCGCTGATGGTGTTCTCGAAGATCGGCAGCAGGCCGTAGGCGAAGAGCGCAATCAGCGTCGGCGTCTCCCCGAACCCCACGAGCGGTACCGCGATCGCGAGCACCGCGACCGGCGGAAAGGTTTGCCCGATGTTGACGAGCGTGCGCGACAGCGGCAGGAACGGGGCGCCGCGGCGCCGCGTCACGAGGATGCCGAGCGTGACAGCGACGACGGTACTCGCGGCCGCGGCCAGGAACACCGTACCGAGGTGGGCGAGCGCGAGCGTCAGGAGGCTCCCCTGGTCGTAGATCGGCGGTGCCCCGTACTCGGTGAGCGGCGCGAACAGCGGCGCAAAGCGCTGCGGGATCACGAGAAACGTGACCAGCAGCGCGAGGGCGCCTACCCGCAGGACGGTCGCGATGCGCGGCATCAGCTCTGCCTGCCGCGCGCGAGGATGCCGGCCATGCTGAGCCGGCCGCCCGGCGTGCCGTCCGGGTTCACCACGATCGCGGCATCCGTGCCGCTCCACAGCAGCTCCGAGAGAACATCGCGCAGTGACGTCGACGCGGCGACGCTGAGGCCGTCGCCCGATCCCGCCTCCGCGGCCTCCCCCGCCGTCGTCAGCGACAGGAGTTTCATCGCGCGATCGCCGGTGCCGGTCAGTCGCGACACGAACGGGTCCGCCGGGCGCTTCAGCAGCACCGCGGGGCGGTCGTACTGGAGAAGCTTGCCGGCGCTCATCACGGCGACCCGATCGCCCAGGCGAAACGCCTCGTCCATATCGTGGGTGACGAGCACCACGGTCGTCCCGAAACGCCGCTGGATGTCGCGCAGATCGTCCTGCGCCTTGCTACGGATGATCGGGTCGAGTGCGCCGAAAGGCTCGTCCATCAGCAGCACCGCGGGCTCGGCCGCGAGCGCTCGCGCGACGCCCACGCGTTGCTGCTGGCCGCCCGACAGCTCGTGCGGGAACTTGAGCGCGTAGCCGCCCGGGTCGAGCTGGAAAATCCGGAGCAGCTCATCCACACGCGCCGCGACGCGGGCGCCTTCCCAGCCGAGGAGCCTCGGGACCGTCGCGATGTTCTCCGCGACCGTCCGGTGCGGAAAGAGACCGTGGCCCTGGATGGCGTAACCGATGCGCCGGCGCAGCCGGTGCGCGGGCTCGGCCGCGGTGTCCTTGCCATCGATGCGCACGCGGCCGGCGGACGGCTCGACCAGCCGATTGATCATGCGCAACAGCGTCGACTTGCCGGAGCCCGAGGTTCCGACGACCACCGTGATCGAGCCACGCTCGATCGACATCGAGACCGCGTCGACGACGGTCGTCGTGCCGTACTGCTTGCTCAGGGATTCAATCTCGATCATTGAGGAGCCCTTTTCATGACGTCGATGAGTGCATCGAGCAGGACGGCCGATGAAAACGCGAGCGCAACCGTCGGGATCGCGCCCAGCAGCACGAGGTCGATCGCCGTCTGCCCCATGCCCTGGAAGACGAAGGTGCCGAAGCCACCGCCGCCGATGAGCGCCGCGATTGTGACCAGGCCGATGTTCTGCACCAGCACGATGCGGATGCCGGTGAGGATCACGGGGAGCGCCAGCGGCAATTCGATCTGCCTCAGCACCTGCCCGTCCGTGAGCCCCATGCCGTGGGCCGCATCGACGGTCGCAGCCGGCACCCGCGCAAGCCCGACGACCGTATTGGCGACGACCGGCAAGAGCGAGTAGAGAAAGAGCGCGATGACCGCAGGCGCGGCACCGATGCCGCTGATTCCCCACTCCGATAGAAGCGGAAACGCGGTCGCGAGCGCGCCGAGCGGCACCATGAGGATTCCGAACAGCGCGATGGAGGGAATGGTCTGGACCAGGTTCAGGATCTGCAGGATCGCGGCACGCACCCGCGGAACCCGGTGGCAGAGGATGCCGACGGGGAGCGCCACGACCACGGCCGCGGTCAGCGAACCGAGCGCCAGCAGGACGTGTTGACGCGCCTCGCGCGCAAAGCGGCTCGCGTTGACGGCGTACTCGCGCATGATCGAGAGATGGTCGAAGAGTCCGGAGCGGAAGGCGATCGCGACCACCGCGGCGAACAAGACCAGACCGAGGACGCGCGTGCCGGGGCCGGGGCGCAGGCGCGCGACGGCATCGGTCGTCAGGAGGCCGAGCGCGAGCAAGAGCACCCAGAAGCCGGGCCCCGGCGATATGCGCACGATCCGGTTGCCGGGCGGCGTCAGGCCGTTGGCGGCCGCCGCAATCACCAATGCGACCGCCGCGACCCCGGCGAGGCCGACCACCAGGCGGATGCGCGCGCTCGAGACACCGAGCGCCGTGGCGGCAACGACGATAAGCACGGCATCGAAGGCGAGAGCGAGCGCCGTCGGCAGCACGGCGAATAGCGACCGGGTCTCCCCGGGCATGATCCGGTTCGTCTTGAACACGACGAACGGCAGCAGCAGCACAGCCACCAGCCCGAACACGGTCAACAGCGCCCCCAGGGGGTCGAGGCGATAGCCCGCGGACATGCTCTTGCTCATCTCGACGCCCAGCCTCGGGAATTGCAGGGTCGCCGCCGCGCGCGAGGCTCGCGGCGGCGGACGCCTATCTCAGGAATCCTTTGCTCTTCAGGTAGTCCTCGGCGACGGTCTCCGTCGGCTCGCCGTCGATCTGGACGCGGGCGTTGAGCGCCTGGAGGATCTCGCCGTTGAAGCTCTCCATCAGCGGCTTCACGATCTGGGCGATCCTCGGGTTGGCCTTGAGCACGACCTCGCGGACGATTGGAACCGGCGCGAAAGTCGGCTGATCGTGCTTGTCGTCGTCGAGAAGCGTCAGATTGGACGCCGTGATGCCGCCGTCCGTGCCGTAGACCATTGCTGCGTTGGTGCCGTTGGTCTGCGCCGTGCGGCGCCCATCGTTGCCGACGTATCGCCCCCCGCGAGCACGATCAGCTGGTCGGGGTGCAGCGAGAACCCGTAGGTCTTCTCGAGCGAGCGCAACGTCGCCGAGTTCACGAACTCGGCCGAGCACGCGATCACGACCTTGCCGCCCGCCGACACCCAGCGCGCGAAATCGCTCATCGTTTTCAGGTGGTTGGCCGTACCGATGTCCCGGCGCACGGCGAGCGCCCAGGCATTGCTCGCGTTCGCCGGTGTCAGCCAGACGATCTTGTTGGCCTGGTAGTCGAGCTTCGCGCCGAAGTCGTAGCCGGCCTTGAAGTCCTTCCACGCGGGATCGGAGGCGACGTTGAAGAAGAAACCCGCGTTGCCCGTGTACTCGACGTAGAGATCAATCTCGCCGGATATGATGGCCTTGCGGACCACCGGGGTGCCGCCGAGCGTCATGCGATCAACAGTCTTGATGCCGTTCGCCTCGAGCAGCAGGCGAATCATCTGGCCGATCATGGCCGACTCGCTCGACAGCTTCGAGGACACGACCACGGCCGCCTCGGTGGGCGCCACGGTCGCTAGCACCAGCGCCGCCGCCAGGGTGAGGGACTTGAGAACGCTCCCCACTGGGCACCTCCGTACCGATTCTTGCGCCGGTCGCGAGCGGCGCCGGCCCACTCAACGCCGCCGGTCGTTCCGCCGGCCGGCAACCCGCGATCTCCCTCTTCTTCCGACACGTTGTCGGTTGTTGCGCGGCGCGTCAAGCCCGCCGCCGCGAGGCCGCCTGATTCTGCTGCTGGAATCCCGCACGATCCCCTAGAATACGCACGACGTGTCGAGCGGTTCATATTCAGGCGTCAGGCTGTTTCTGGAAGGGCTTTCCGGCCATCGGGGCTGGACCCGCGCCTGGAAAAAGGCCGCGCCGCGCTCCCGCTACCGCGTGGTGATCGTCGGCGGCGGCGGGCACGGACTCGCCACCGCCTACTACCTCGCCGCCGAGTTCGGCATCACCGACGTCGCGGTCATCGACAAAGGCCCGATCGGCCTCGGCAACGTCGGGCGCAACACCACGATCGTTCGCTCGAACTACTTTCAGCCCGACAACGTGCGCTTCTACGACTACTCGTTGCGTCTGTGGGAGGGGCTCGAGCACCGGCTCAATTTCAACGCGATGGTGAGCCAGCGCGGCACGCTCAACCTCTTCCATACCGAGGCGCAGCGCGACCTGTTCACGCGCCGCGCCAACGGCATGAGGATGCAGTCGGTCGATGCGGAGGCGCTCGGCCGGGACGCGGTCAAGGCCCTGGTTCCGCTCGTCGACCTCGACAACGGCCGCTACCCGGTGCTCGGCGGGTTCCTGCAACGCCGCGGCGGCACTGTCCGCCACGATGCGGTCGCCTGGGGCTATGCGCGCGCCGCCTCCGACGCCGGCGTCGATATCATCGAGAACTGCGCGGTCACCGGCATTCGCCGCGATGGCAACGGCGTGACGGGCGTCGACACGCCCGCCGGCTTCATCGGCGCCGACAGCGTCTGCCTCGCGGTCGCCGGCCATTCGTCCCAGCTCGCCGAGATGGCGGGCTTCCGGCTGCCGATGGAAACCCACGTGCTGCAGGCCTTCGTGACCGAGAGCATCAAACCCGTGCTCGACGTGGTGCTGACCTACGGCGCCGGCCATTTCTACATCAGCCAGTCGGACAAGGGCGGTCTCGTGTTCGGCGGCGCGATCGACGGTTACAACACCTACGCGCAGCGCGGCACCCTGCCGATGGCCGAGGAAGTCGCCGCCGCGGGCCTCACGTTGCTGCCCGCACTCGCGCGACTCAAGGTGGTCAGGCAATGGGGCGGCGTCATGGACATGAGCATGGACGGCTCGCCGATCATCTCGAAGACGCCGGTCGAGCGGCTGATCCTGAACGGCGGCTGGTGCTACGGCGGCTTCAAGGCCATTCCGGCCGGCGGCATGTCGACCGCGCACCTGATCGCGCGCGGCGAACCCCACCCGGTGGCCGCGCATTTGGGACTCGATCGGTTCGCCAACGGTCGCACGATCGACGAGCGCGGCATCGGCCCCTTCCCCTTCCTGCACTGAGGAAGGACGCGGCCCCTCAGAGCGGGCGATCCGCCATGTCGAGGTGCAGCAGCGTGCCCCGGTACGGGTACTTCGCGATCAACGCCTCGTTCAACTCGACGCCGAGGCCGGGCTCCGTCGGCGGGATGATATAGCCCTCCTCCCAGCGGATCGGCTTCACGAGAATGTCGCTGTGGAAGCCCTGCCAGCGCTCGATGCTTTCCTGGATCAGGAAATTAGGGCTGCAGGTCGCGAGCTGGATGTTGGCCGCACCGACGATCGGTCCGCAGTAGAGATGCGGCGCGATCTGGACGTGGCGCACCTCGGCCATGCCGGCGATTTTCTTGGCCTCGAGGAGCCCGCCGACCCGTCCGAGGTTCATCTGCAGGATCGCTGCGGCGCCGGCATCGAGGAGCCTGCCAAAATCGTACTTGGTGGTGAGCCGTTCGCCGGTTGCGATCGGGATCGTGGTCGCGCGCGCGACCTTGGCCATTTCCTCGGGCGCATCGGGCGGCACTGGCTCCTCGAACCAGAGCGGGTCGTAGGGCTCGAGGCGCCGCGCGAGCCGGATGGCGCCTGCGGCCGTCATCTGGCCGTGGGTACCAAAGAGTAGATCGGCCTTGCTGCCGACCGCTTCGCGCAGCCGCTTGACGAAGCGCTCGCAGAGATCGAGCGCCTCGAGCGACAGCTGCCGCCCGTCGAACGCGGTATAGGGTCCCGCAGGATCGAACTTGATCGCCGTGAAGCCTTGCTGCACGTACTCGACCGCGCGCTCGGCCGAGAGCTCGGGGTCCTGGTAGACGTCGGTCGCATCGCCCGGACGAGCGTATATATAAGTGTAGGAGCGCAGCCGCTCGTGCACGCGCCCGCCGAGCAGGTTGTAGACCGGCTGGCCGGCTTCCTTGCCAATGATGTCCCAGCACGCCATCTCGAGTGCGCTCAACACCCCCATCAGCGTCAGGTCCGGATGCTGCGTGAAGCCGGCAGAATACACGCGCCGCCACATGCGCTCGATGTTGTGCGGATCCTCGCCCTCGAGATAGCGCTGGAATACGTCCTCGATCATCTTCGCGACGAGGTGCGGCTCGAACGGGACGCAGTACGCCTCGCCGACCCCACTGACGTTGCCGTCGGTGGTGAGCTTCACGAACACGAAGTAACGGCCGCCGTTGTGCGGCGGCGGGTTACCGACCACGAAGGTCCGGATGCCGGTGAGCTTCACTTGGGGTCTACGCGCTCAGGCCGCGTAGAACCCGTTGATCGCCTTGAGCTCGGTGAACTCGGTGAGCCCGTGCTTGCCCCACTCGCGGCCGTTGCCCGACTGCTTGAAGCCGCCGAACGGCGTCTCGTAGTCCTGGCCCGCGCCGTTGAGATGCACGCTGCCGGCACGCAGGCGCCGCGCGACCGCACGCGCCTTGGTCTGATCCGAGGTCTGCACATAGGCGGCGAGGCCGTAGGGCGTGTCGTTCGCGATCTCGATCGCCTCTTCGAGCGTGCGGAACTTGAGAATGCACAGCACCGGTCCGAAGATCTCCTCGCGCGCGACCGTCATCTGGTTGTTGACGTCGGCGAAGATCGTCGGCCGCACGAAGTAGCCGTTCTCGTGGCCCGCGGGCTTGCCCGGGCCGCCGACGACGACGCGCGCGCCCTCGGCGACGCCGGCCTCGATCAGCTTCTGGATCTTGTCGAACTGCAGCTTCGAGACGACCGGGCCGAGATGATTGCCGGCCTGCGCGGGGTCGCCGACCTTGACCCCGCTCGCGACGCGCTCGGCAATCTCGACGACCTTGTCGTATACCGATTCCTCGACGAGCATGCGGGTCGGCGCGTTGCACGACTGGCCTGAGTTGTTGAAGCAGTGGAGCACACTGCGCTTCACGGCGGCCTCGAGGTCGGCGTCCGCGAACACGATGTTCGCCGACTTGCCGCCGAGTTCCTGCGCGACGCGCTTGACGGTGTCGGCGGCGCTCTTCGCGACGCTGATCCCGGCGCGGGTCGAGCCCGTGAAGGACACCATGTCGACGTCGGGGTGCACGCTCAAGGCGTTGCCGACGATCGGGCCCGTGCCGTGGACCATGTTGAATACGCCCGTCGGGTAGCCCGCCTCGGCGATGAACTCGGCGAACAGCTGCGCCGACAACGGGCTCTGCTCGCTGGGCTTCAGGATCACGGTGCAGCCCGCCACGAGCGCCGGCGCGATCTTCGCGGCGAGCTGGTTGATCGGCCAGTTCCAGGGCGTGATCAGCGCGCAAACGCCGACCGCCTCGCGCACCAAGTTCGCGGACTTGCCGCTGCGGCCCTCCCAATCGAGCGCCTGCGCCGCCTCGATGGTCGCGTTGATGTGCCCCGGGCCGCAGGCCGCCTGCGAGCGCGACGAGAGATCGTGCGGCGCGCCCATCTCGACGGTGATCGCCTGGACCATTTCCTCGTAGCGACGCTCGAAGATCGTCTGCACGCGCTTCATGAGTGCGATGCGCTCCGCGAGCGGCGTCGCCGAATAGGCCGGAAACGCGGCGCGCGCGGCCTTGACGGCGCGATCGACATCCGTCGCCGAGCCCATCGAGATCTCGGCGACCTGCTGCTCCGTCGCCGGGTTGATGACCGCGAAGGGCGCGGATTCGACTGCCGAGGGCACCCAGCGCCCCGCGATGTAGTGCTGAAGACGGTTCACGGCAAGGCTACCTCTGCTGAATTGAAGACTCGTGGCGGCCGCCCCGCGAAACCTCGCCGGGCGGCCGTCGAATAAATCCGGGGGACGCGTCCCGGGGCGCTATTCCGCCAGAAAAGCACTCAGATCGCGAGCGACGCGTTTAGGGTCCTCCCAGAACGCGTTATGCCCGAAGTCCGGGTACAGAATCACCTTGGCGGCGGGCAAACCCGCCTGGAGGCTCTGCCGGTCCTTCGCACCGAAAATGGGGTCTTTTGCTCCCCAAATCAACAGGGTGGGAGCCTTGAGCCGCGGCAGAGTGCTCTGCAAGTCCATGCCGGTCAGGCCCTGGTCCAGGACCGCGAGCCAGACCTTGAGCGGGATCGCGGCGGCGTCGCGGCGCTGCCGGCGCAGGAAGTCCGCATCGACGGGCGTGGGCGAGGCCCACCACTCGACCATGAACTTGGACTCGGGATCGATCGGCTCGTGCAGCTTCTGGATCTCGGACCTGAAATCCATGCCGTCCGGCTTCGGCGCCGTGGCGCCGGGGGCCGTGCACTCGGCCGGGCCGCCGGTCGAGGATATCAGCACCAGCTTGCGCGTGCGCTCGGGCCAATACTCGGCGAAGGTCTGGCTGATGATGCTGCCGAGCGAGTGGCCGACAATGTCCGCACGCGCGACGCCGAGCTTGTCGAGCAAGAGCTTGATGTCGTAGGCGAAGTCGACGCGCGAGTAGCAGCAGTCGGGCTTGCTCGACTTCCCGTGGCCGCGGATGTCGACCAGGATCAGCCGCGAGCGTTTCGGCAGGTACGGGAGGAGCGGCACCCAGTCGCGCGCGCTGTCCGTGTAGCCGTGAATCAGCACCATGGGCGGCCCGGCCGGATCCCCGAACTCGGCGTAGCCGAGCGTGATGCCATTCGGCAGCAGCGCAGTCTGCTTGGCGCGGTCGAACTCGTCGAGATTCATCAGGAGCGGCGGCGCCTGCGCGGCGGCGGCCGCTTCGGCCCGCGCGTCCTGAGAATGAGCGCCAACGATCGCGCACAGGACGATCAGCGTCGTGCGGATTGCGATGATCACGCGAAAGCTGTGATTCACGAACGGTCCTCGAAGCTACCCAGAAAAGACAGCCGCGCCGGGCGCGCTGCCACCGTGCGCGCGCGCGGACGAGAAAACGGCGGCGCCAGCGTTAAGCCGCGACCCGGATTCCGGTGGCACGTTCCTGGTCTTCCGCGAGCCGGCGCGTCGACCAGAAATAGTGGAACGTGGCCCAGAGTCCCGTCGGCACGAGGCACAGCATCGCGAGGCGCAGCGACTCGGCGTTCGCGACGTGACTCGGCGCGAACCAATCGCTCAAGGCCGCCACGGCATTCGGCGCGATGATCAGGTTGCCGAGGTTGGCGAGGAACAGCGTCGCGGCGCAGAACTGCGCGCGCATGCGCGGTTCGGCCAGGTTCAGCAGCAAGCCGAAGCAGGGGCCGATGTAGAAGTAGATGGACGGGATGAACACCCAGAACAGGGCCTTGGCGAGCGGCAGCGAGTGGGTCGAGTAGATGAAGTACGACGCGACCGTCGCAATGCCGATGACGGCGCCCATCAGCTGGACCAGCCGGCGCGGGTTGGCCATCGCGCGCGTGCCGACGAGCCAGGCCGTGAACACGGTGGCGGCGACGCCGCCGTAGAGATTGATGGGTCCCGTGATCGCGCCGGCCTCGCCCGGGGAGAGCTGGTAGACGCGGACGAGAAACGTCGGCGTGAACCACATGAGGCCCCAGCCCCACAGGGCGGTCAACGCGCTCGCAAGCATCACGTGCACGGCCGAGCGTTGGGTCCACAGGTAGACAATCGTCTCCCAGACGGTCGGTCGCTCGTCGCCGGGCTTGCGATCCTGCTGGCCGCGGCGCGGCTCACGCACGGTGAAGTAGATCAGGAGCCCCACCAGCGTTCCCGGCAGGCCGAGCCACAGGAACGCCGCGCGCCAGCCGAGGTGATCGGCGATCGCCCCGGCGGTATCGGACGCAAAATACGCACCGATCGGAGCGCCGAGCGAGAAGATCGTCAGCGCCATCGGCCGGCGCAGCGCGGGAAAGTAATCCGAGATGATCGAGTTCGCGCCCGGCGTCCCGCCGGCCTCGCCGACGCCGACGCCGACGCGGGCGAACACGAGCTGCCAGGCCGTGCGCGACAGGCCGCAGAACGCGGTCATCGCGGACCAGGCGATCAGGCAGACGACGATGATGTTGCGGCGGTTGCCCCGGTCGATCAGCCACGAGATCGGGAAGCCGAGGAAAATGTAGAAGAACGCGAGCGGCGCCGCGGTGATGATGTTGACGCCGGTGTCGGTAAGGTGCAGCTCGAGACGGATCGGCTCGAGCACCTGCGAAATCATGTACCGATCCGTGATGCTGAGCGTATACACGCCGCACATCAGAATCAGCACGTACCAACGCACGAGCCCCGATGTCGGGTTCGCCGGCTCCAGGTCCGTCTGCGTCGCGTCGGTCATCTGCTCTGCCCCCTTGCCTGTCGATCGTGCTGTCGAGAGCGCATCGGCCGAGCCGCCCGGCGTAGTGCCGAACGGGACTGCACGCGCAGCATAACCATTGCGTACCCGGAATCTCGGGCTACCGCGATATCTAAAATTGGCATGGCGCGATCTTTCGCCGCGATGCCGCGGGGCGGCTACCCGGGGTTTTTCCGACCACCAAGCTTTTTTACTTGTCCCCCGCTCCGGAATGTCGCTAGCCTCGGTATTCGAGGCTTCGGCAGCCGCTTCATGGTACTGGTTTTCGGCCGCAGCCCAGTGCTTTTAACCTGACGGAGACGATGTGGACAAGACACGGATCGGATTCATTGGCCTCGGAAACGTCGGCGGCAAGCTGGCGGGGAATTTGTTGCGCCACGGCATCGACCTGACGGTGCTCGATCTCGATCGCGAGCGCGTCGCGGAGTTCGTCGCGAAGGGCGCGCGCGCCGCCGCCTCGCCCAAGGCACTCGCCGAGCGCACCGACATCGTGATCACCTGCCTGCCCTCGCCGGCCGCCTCCGCGGCCGTCATGGAAAACCCCGACGGGATCCTCGCGGGCCTCGGACGCGACAAGGTGTGGCTCGAGATGAGCACGACCGACGCCGCGGAAATCCGCCGCCTGGCCGCGAAAGTCGAGGCGCAGGGCTCGACCGCAATGGACTGCCCCGTGTCGGGTGGCTGCCACCGGGCCGCGACCGGCAATATATCGATCTTCGCGGGCGGCTCGCGTCAAGCTTTCGAACGGGTACTTCCGGTGCTGTCGATCCTCGGCAGGCAAATCCTGCACACGGGGGCGCTTGGCTCCGCGTCGGTCCTGAAGGTCATCACCAACTACCTCTGCACGGTCCACCTGGTCGCGCTGACGGAGGCGCTGTCGGTCGCGAAAGTCGTCGGACTCGACATGAACATGACCTACGAGGGCATCCGCATCTCGTCGGGGAACTCCTTCGTGCACGAGACCGAGTCGCAGGTGATCCTGAATGGCAGCCGCGACATCAGCTTCACGATGGACCTTGTGATCAAGGATGTCGGGCTCTTCGATGCGATTGCCGAGGAGCACGAGGTGCCGCTTGAGCTGTCACCGCTCGTGCTCGGCATCTTCAAGGACGGGCAGCGGCGCTACGGCCCGCGCGAGCTGTCGCCCAACATCATTCGCCGACTCGAGGATGCCTGCGGCATTCGCGTGCTTGGTGAGGGGTTTCCGGCCGAAATGGTCGACGACCAACCCGAAGCGACGGGATTCGAGGTCATTCCGAAGGGCAGGACGCGCGCCGCGGCGACCTGACGAGCGCAACCGCTGCCCCGGTCAGGCCGGTGACGACGCGCGCGCTTCGCGCGCGATCCACTCGAGGAATGCGCGCACGCGCGGCTCCTCGCGCTTTTCCTGGCGGCAAATCACGCCCCAGCCGCCCGGACACTTGAGTTCGTGCGCGAGCGGACGCACCAGGCGACCTGCGCGCAGGTCCTCCTCCGCGAACGGCCCGTTGGCGAGCGCAATCGCGCGGCCCTCGAGGGCGATCTCGAGCGCGACCGCGAGGGTGTCGACGACGATGCGCGAGCGCGCTGCGTGGGCGACCTGTGCGGATTCGAACCACACGTCCCAGTCGCGGGTGGCGCTGTACAGGGAGACGAGCGGCAGCGCCATCAGGTCCGCCGGCTGCGGTCGCTCGCCAAGCTGTGCCCGGAGGGCGGGCGCGCACACCGGGTACAGGCGATAGTCGAAGAGCGGCAGCCAGAAGAACGCCGGGGCCGGGGCAGTTTCGCTGTAGACGAGCCCGACGTCCGCGAGCGACTCATCGAAGTCCCACTCCGATGAGCAGGTGCTCAGCATTACGTTGACCTCGGGATGCGCCTCGCTGAACGCGGGCATGCGGCGCGCGAGCCAGCGCACCGAGCAGGTCACGTAGGTCTGCACGCGCAAGGGCGTGTCGGCACGCGCGCGCCTGAGCGTTTCGGCTCCCTCGATCAGCGTCTCGAGCGCCTCGCGCACGAACGGATAGAAGCGCTCCCCTTCCGCGGTCGGCACGATCCTGCGGCCTTCGCGCGCGAACAGTTCGACGCCAAGATCCGTCTCGAGCAGCTGGATCTGGTAGCTGATGGCCGGATGCGTGAGGCAGAGTTCGTCCGCCGCCTCGCGCACGCTCTGCCGGCGCATGGCCGCCTCGAAGCCCTTGAGCGCGTTCAGCGGCGGGAGCTTGCGCAGGTCGATCTTCTGTTTCACGGGTATCTCGCCTCGGCCGGGCGCGTCGCCGACCGCGCTAGCCTAGCAGGGCGCTCCCGGATCGGGAGCCCGGAGCGGCGATTCGAGCATGGCAAATTCCCGCACCGGTCTGCAGAATCGCTGCGGGTCTCGCGCTCACCCGCCGACGGCGGGAGCGCGCCGCCCCATGTACCCCACACCGGACCGACGCCGCGCATGGACGAATTCGACTACATCGTGATTGGCGCCGGCTCCGCGGGCTGCGTGCTCGGCAACCGCCTGAGCGCGTCGGGCAAGCACAGCGTGCTCTTGCTCGAGGCCGGCGGATCCGATCGCAGCCCGTGGCTCAAGGTGCCGATCGGCTACGGCAGGACCTACGCCGATCCGCGCGTCAACTGGATGTATACGGCCGCGGCCGATCCCGGTCTCAACGGACGCGCGGCCTACTGGCCGCGGGGCAAGGTACTCGGCGGCTCGAGCGCGATCAACGCGATGGTCTTCGTGCGCGGGCAGCCCGGCGACTTCGACGACTGGGCGGCTGCCGGCAATCCCGGCTGGTCGTGGGCCGACGTGCTTCCATACTTCCGCAGGGCCGAAGACCACGAGTTCGGCAGCTCCGCGCATCACGGCGTCGGCGGCCCCGTGCACGTCAGCGACATGAGCGGCCGGGTACATCCACTGTGCCAGACCTTCATCGAGGCCTGCGGCGCGCGCGGCATCCCGTTCACGCCGGACTTCAACGGCCCGCTACCCGAGGGCGCGGGCCTGTGGCAGATGACGATTCGCGACGGGGTGCGCGTGTCCTCGGCGACTGCCTACCTGCGTCCGGTGCTGTCGCGCCCGAACCTCGTGGTCCGCACGGCCGCACTCGCGAGCCGCGTCCGCTTCGACGGCCGTCGCGCCACGGGCGTCGAGTTCCTCGCCTCCGGGTCCCGGCACGAGGCACGCGCGCGGCGCGAGGTGATCCTCGCGGCGGGCGCCGTCAACTCACCGCAGCTGCTGCAGCTGTCGGGAGTCGGCCCGGGAGCGCTGCTCGGGCGCCTCGGGATTGCGCAGGTCCACGAACTCGCCGCGGTGGGCCAGGGTCTCCAGGACCACGTCGCGGTCTCCTATTTCTACCGCTCGCGCGTCCCGACGCTGAACGACGTGCTGTACCCGTTGAGCGGCAAGCTCCGCGCGGCCCTCCAGTACCTGTTCGGCCGGCGCGGGCCCTTGTCGATGAGCGTGAACCAGGCGGGCGCCTTCGTCCGCAGCCGCGCGGGGCTCGAACGCCCCAATTTGCAGGTGTACTTCAATCCTCTCAGCTACACCGCGGCGGTCACGAAGCGCCGCCTGATGAATCCCGACCCCTACTCCGCGTTCCTGCTGTCCTTCAACACCTGCCGGCCTACGAGCCGCGGCAGCATCGAGATCAGTAGCCGCGATCCGCGCGCAGCACCGGTGATCCGCCCCAACAGCCTCTCGACGGCCGAGGACATCGCGGACGTCTTCGAGGGGGCCCGTCTCTTGCGCAGCCTCGCAACCGCGGCGCCGCTCGCGGGCGTGATCGAGAAGGAACTTCAGCCGGGCGCGGATTGCCAGAGCGAAGCGGCGCTCCTCGAGGACTTCCGGTCACGTGCCGGAACGGTCTTTCACGCCTCATCCACCTGCGCGATGGGGCGCGACCCCGCCCGCAGCGTCGTCGACGCGCGCCTCACGGTGCACGGCCTCGAGAACCTGCGGGTCGTCGATGCCTCCGTCTTCCCGACGGTCACCTCCGGAAACACGAACGCGCCGACCCTCATGGTCGCCGAGAAAGGCGCAGATCTGATCCTCGCCGCCGACTGAGGCCCGCGAAATCCCCGGGGCCTGCCGCTGTCGCGACCGGCTCTTGGGTACAATCACGCTTCGGCCGCGGGAGTGAACGCCAATGGACGAGATCGTCAGTTTCCGCCAGATGAAGGACGGCACGCGCGAGGACTACCTGCTGCTCGAGCGCGGCGAGCGCGAGTACGTGCGCGCGCTGCCGGACCGCCTGATCGCGGGGCTGCGCAAGCTCGAGCACGCGTTGCCAGGATACCCCGTCACACGCTACCAGCACTCGCTGCAGGCCGCGACGCGCGCGTGGCGCGACGGCGCAGACGATGAACTCGTGATCGCGGCACTGCTGCACGATATCGGCGATGACCTCTCGCCGTACAACCACGCCGATGTCGCCGCCGCGGTGCTGCGGCCCTACGTGCGCGCCGAGGTCACGTGGATCGTCGAGCAGCACGGGCTGTTCCAGTCGTACTACTACGCGCACCACTATGGCGGCAATCGCAACGGTCGTGAACGGCTGCGCGAGCATCGCTGGTACACGGCGTGCGCGTCATTCTGCGAGCGCTGGGATCAGTCCTCATTCGATCCCGACTACGTGAGCGAGCCGCTGTCGCGCTTCGAACCGACGCTGCGCGAGATATTCAGCCGGCCGCCGCACGATCCGCGCTTCGTCGAGCGCGATTCGCTCTAGCGAAAGCGGCTACTGCGCGGCGAGCCGGGCGTCGGCGAGGCGCTGGCGTTCGCCACGCCGCACCAGGTAGCCGGCGGTGAGCACGCAGACACCTACCGCGCAGATGATCAGGCTCGCGAGCGCGTTGATGTCGGGGCTCACGCCGAGTTTTACCTTCGAGTAGATCACCATCGGCAGCGTGCTCGAGCGCGGACCCGAGACGAAACTCGAGATCACGAGATCATCGAGCGACAGCGTGAAGCTGAGCAGCCAGCTCGAGATCAGTGCCGGCGAAATGATCGGCAGGGTGATGTCGACGAAGGCCTGCAACGGGCTCGCCCCCAGGTCCATCGCCGCCTCTTCCAGCGATCGATCAGCCGTCTGCAGGCGCGACTGCACGGTGATCGTCACGTAGGCGGTGCAAAACGCGACGTGCGAAATCACGATCGTGGTCATGCCTCGGCTCGGCCAGCCGACCAGCTGCAGCATCGAGACGAAGAGCAGGAGCTGCGTGATGCCGGTGATTATTTCCGGCATCACTAGCGGCGCGCCCACCATGCCGGTTAGCAGCAGGCGGCCGCGGAAGCGGCTGAAGCGCACGAGCGCGATGGCTGCCAGCGTGCCGAGGACCAGCGCACCGGTCGAGGAAACCGCGGCGACCTCGAGCGATAGCGCCGCGGCCTTCAGGATCTGCTGGTTGTGCAGAAGTTCGGTGTACCAGGACGTCGAGAATCCGCCCCACACGCTCGCGAGGGCCGAGGCGTTGAACGAGAAGCCGATCAGCACCAGCATCGGCAGGTACAGGAACGCGATGCCGATGCAGAGCACCGAGAGCAGCAGCGGCGAGAAGCGCTTTTCCACGGCTACTGCTCCAGCTGCCGTATTCGGTAGTACTGGTGCACCGCGATCGGCCCCGCCAGCAGCACCAGGAAGGCGATGGAGACGGCCGCCGCCACCGGCCAGTCGTGGTTGGCGAAGAACTCGTCCCACAGCACGCGCCCGATCATCAGGTTGTCGGGTCCGCCGAGCAGCGCCGGGATCACGTACTCGCCGATCGCCGGGATGAACACCAGCATCGAGCCCGCGATGACGCCGGGCATCGACAAGGGCAGCGTTACGTCGAGGAACGCGCGCCACGGCCGGCTGCCGAGATCGGATGCCGCCTCGAGGAGTGTGACGTCGAGTTTCTCGAGCGTCGCGAACAGCGGCAGCACCATGAACGGCAGGTAGGAATAGACGATGCCAAGATAGACTGCGAAGGTCGTGCGCATGAGCTTGAGCGGGTGGTCGATGACCCCGAGCCACAGGAGCGCGCTGTTCAAAAGACCGTTGTCGCGGATGATCCCCTCGAGGGCATAGACCCGGAGCAGGAACGACGTCCAGAATGGCAGGATGATGACCAGCATCAGGATGCCCTGCGTCGCCTTCGACGAGCGCGCCATCGCGTAGGCCATCGGGTAGCCGATCAGGAGACATATCAGCGTCGAAAAGAAGGCGGTCTTGAGGGAGTAGAGGTAGGAAACCGCATAGACTTCATCGTTGAGCAGGTACGCGTAGTTTCTGAGGGTTGGCGTGAGGTGCAGGTGGTGATCGGCAGTGATCTGCCACACCTCGCTGAACGGCGGGATGCGCAGCGCCGCCTCGGCAAAGCTGATCTTGAGCGCAAAGGCGAACGGGATGAGGAAGAACACCAGCAGGAACACGAGCGGCGGCAGGATGATGAGCCAGCGTCCGTGCCGGGCGACGATGCCGCCGAGAGAAAATCGCGCCGCGCTCCGACGCGCCGCGGGACTCTTCGTCTGTGCCACTGGCTCCATTGCGCGATCGGCTCCCCGGGACCGCTGATGCGGCCGGCGGCAAGAGTCTGCCCGAGGCACTCGCAATGCGGAAGGGCACCGGCAGCCCGGGGCGTTCGAAAGTGAAGCGCGCGGCACCGCAGCGCGGCTCGCGCCCCCCGTCCCCTGCCCGGCCGCGCGCCTCGCGCGAACGCCAGCGCCAGCGGCTGATCGACGCCTGCATCTCGGCCCTGCACGTTTACGGGCCGTCCAATACAACCGTGGAAAAGGTGGTGGCGATCGCGCGGATGTCGCCCGGCATCGTGCGCTTCTATTTCGAGTCGAAGGCCGCAATGCTGGTGGCTTCGCTCGAGTATCTGGCGGCGGAATTCGAGGACCGGCTGCTGGTACCGGTCGGCGCGCTCAAGGCGACCCCGGTGGCGGCGCTCGAGCGGCTCGTCGATCTATACCTCGGGGCCGAGATCGCGACTGCCCGCAAGGTGTCGGTCTGGTACTCCTTCTGGGGCGAAGCGAGCTCCCGCCAGGAGTATTTCGACATCTGCGGCACGCGCGACGAGCGCTTCGAAGTGCTGGTCCGCGAGCTCATCGGGCGGCTCATCGAGGACACCCGCTCGCGGCACCTCGATGCGGACGCAATCGCGCTCGGGCTCATCGGCGTGCTCGAGATGCTCTGGCAGAGCTACGCCTTCCAGACCGAGTCGACGATCGATCGCGCCGCCGCGGGCCGGCGCTGCATGGCTTACCTGCGTTCGGTGTTCCCGAGCCGGTTTCCGGTTGCGGAGCGGCCGCCAGCGGCCGCGGAGCTGCCGCCGGCGGCGTACTCGAATGCGACGCTGTTCGAGAGTGAGCGACGGGAACTGTTCCACGGCAGCTGGCAGTTCATCGGCCTCGAGCAGGAGCTTCGTGCGCCCGGGGATTTCCTCAGCCTCGAGGCCCCGGCCACGCGCGCGCTGGTGGTGCGCCAGGCGTCGGGAGCCCTGCGCGCCTTTCACAACGCCTGCCGTCAGCGCCCGCACGCACTGACCGCCTCCCGCGCGGGCCACTTCGGCGACGTCATCGCGTGCGCCCAGCACGGCCTCCACTACAATCTCGCCGGCGAGGCGCTCGACGGAACGCCCGGCGGACCGCTCCGCGACCTCGAGCTCGCCTCCGCGGGCGAGTTCATGTTCGTGCGCGCCCGCGCGGAGCACAGCGCGGAGGCCGAAGCACCGGCGGCTCAGGCCGCATTCGCGGCCTCGGGCCTCAAGCTCGGCGCCGTCGCGCCGCCCGTTGAGCGCGAAGTCGCCGCGGACTGGAAACTTCTCGTCGAACACTGGCTCGAGAATCCCGCCGAGGCCGCGACGACGCCGGGCGTCGTCGAGTTCGCGGGGCCCCTGGTCTGCGGCCGCGGATGGAGCGAGGCACGCTATCGCGCGCTCGTCCCGGCCGGTCTCGTTCCCGAGTGGCAGCAGAGCTTCGTTGCTCCAAACCAGCTCATCGACATGCGACCGGGCCGGGTCGAGGTCACCCAGGTGGTGCCGCAGGCCCCGGGGCGTTGTCTCGTGCGCGTGTTTGCATTCGCTGGCAACCCCTCGACCCGCGAAGCGCGCGCGCTCGGCTACCTCGCTGCGCGCGCCGCGCGCGCGCGCCCGGCAACGGAGCGGGCCCTCGCGACGTCCGTCCAGAAGGGCCTCGACGCTGGCGTGCCGGGTGACGGGGTGCTTGGCGAAGTGCCAGTGCCGCTCGCCGAATTTCGCCATAGAATTGCGCGCCTGCTTCCGGTCGCGCTGCGTCACTCTGGAGATTCGACATGAATACCGCGCTTTCCACCCGTGACTGGCATTCACGCGCCGGGGAGATCAAGTACGCGACCGGTCACTTCATCGACGGCGAACACGTCGCGGGCAAGAAGGGGGCGAGCTTCACCGTCACGAATCCGGCCACGGGCGCGCCGCTGTGCGAGGTCGCGGCGGGGACCGCCGAGGACGTCAATCGCGCGGTCGCCTCCTGCAAGCAGTCGTTCAAGGCCGGCGTGTGGCGCTACATGGCGCCGCGCGACCGCCTCGCGGTGCTGTCGCGGCTTGCCCAGCTCATCGACGCCAACGCCGAGCGCTTTGCGCTGCTCGACACCCTGTGCATGGGCAAGCCCGTGCGCGACATGCTGGCCAGCGATGTGCCGGCCGCGGTGCAGACCTTCGCTTACTTCGCGGAGCTGTCCGACAAGATCGACGGCGCGGTGACCTCGACCGCGGTCGATGCCTTTCACTACATCCTGCGTGAGCCGCTCGGCGTGGTCGGCTGCATCGTGCCGTGGAACTACCCGCTGCTGATGGCGTCGTGGAAGGTCGCACCCGCGCTCGCCGCCGGCAATTCCGTGGTCCTGAAGCCCGCCGAGCAGTCGCCGCTGTCGGCCCTCTTGCTCGGCGAATTGTTCATCGAGGCGGGCGGCCCGCCCGGCGTCCTCAACGTCGTGAATGGCCTCGGCGAGGCGGCAGGCGCGGCGCTCGCGCTGCACGCCGACGTCGCCAAGATCGCCTTTACCGGCTCGACCGAGATCGGCAAGCTCATGCTCGTCTACGCCGGCCAGTCCAACATGAAACGGGTCAGCCTCGAGTGCGGCGGCAAGTCGCCGCAGATCTTCCTGGCGGACCTCGAGGACCTCGATCGCGCGGTGACCTACGCGATCAACGGCATCTACGGGAACATGGGCGAGGTCTGCAACGCGGGCTCCCGCCTCTTGATCGACAAACCGATCGCCGAAGCCTTCGTTGCGCGCTTCATTGAGCGCGGCAAGGGCGCCTATCGCGCCGGCGACCCGCTGGACCCCGAGACCAACCTCGGGCCACTGGTGACCGCGCAGCACCGGTCGCGCGTGCTCGACTACATCGGCAAGGGCAAGAAGGACGGCGCGCGGCTCGAGTTCGGTGGCGACACGCCCGCGCTCCCCGGCAGCTACGTGAACCCGACGCTGTTCTCGGGGGTCACGAACACGATGACCATCGCGCGCGAGGAAATCTTCGGCCCGGTCGCGTCCGCCATCGTCGTGAACGGCCTCGAGGATGCGCTCAGGATCGCGAACGATTCCATCTACGGGCTCGCGGCCTCGGTGTGGACCCGCGACCTCACGACGGCGCACAAGGCCGTACGCGGCCTCGAGGCGGGCGTCATCTGGGTGAACTGCTTCGACCACGGCGACATGACGCAGCCCTTCGGCGGCTACAAGCAGTCGGGCCAGGGCCGCGACAAGTGCTTGGAGAGCCTGCTCGGCTACACGCAGACCAAGTCGGCCTGGATCCACCTCGGCTAAGAGCGAAGGCTCTAGCGCCTCAGCTGCGCGCGAGCTCCGCGCGCAGCCACTGGTGCAGCCGGAAGACGTCGTATTCTTCCGGCATCAGCAGCCCGTGCGCGTGGCGCTGCGAGCGCAGGCCGCGCTGGTTGAGCTCGCATACCGCGCCGTCCTCGGCCATGACCTGGGCGGAGAATTCCCACGCCTTGCGGATGTCGACATTCTTGTCCGCCAGAGTCGCGTGCGGAAACAACCACTCGATGCTGAGTTCGGTCTCCTCCGGTCCCAACGGCAGGATCCGCGACGAGCGCACGTGATCGACGTGCGCGACCAAGTAGTGCGAGGGCATGCTCGTCATGTAGTGGTAGCCCAAGCGCCGCTCCTCGGCCGTGAGCCCGGGGAACTCGTGGCCGAGCGAACGGCCGTCGATCGACCAGGTGGCCGCGTCGCTCCTGAGCCCGCCCTTGTAGGCGGGCTCCGCCTTCGCCGCATGCGCGCGCCAGTTGGGATCGTCGCGCTCTTCCATGATCCCGCGGCGGTAGATGGGCACGAGGCTGCTGAGGCCGGGATGCACGTTCGGGCAGTGCAGGCACTCGTTGTAGTTTTCCCAGAAGATCTTCCAGTTGCACTGGATCCTCTTGCTCAGCCGGTGGCCGACCACGAGATCCTCGAGCGGCCAGTGCGCGACGGTCTCGGTGTTGGCGTTGAAGTTTTCGCTCAGGCCCTTCCCGGAATCGCCGAGGTTGGCGTACAGGAAGCCCTTCCAGTCCTTGAGCGGAATGGTGTAGAGCCGCGTGCCGTCGGTGTCGATGTGGTGCGGCCGGCCGGCCGAGGGAATGCGCGCGAGTTCGCCGTTGAGCCGGTAGCTCCAGGCATGGTACGGGCAGGTGATAGTCCTGGCGGGCAGGCGGCCGGCGGGCTCCGGGCAGAGCATCGCGCCGCGATGCCGGCAGGTGTTGAAGAACGCGCGCAAGGCGCCGGCCTCGTCGCGCACCACCAGCACCGGCTGCGTGCCGACGGTGAAGGTGCGGTAGGAACCCGGCTCCGCGATAGTGTCGGCGCGCCCGAGGTACACCCAGTTGCGATACCAGACGCGCTCGAGCTCGAGCGCGTACTGGGCGGGGTCGTAGTACCAGCTCGCCGGCAGCGAATGCTCGAGCTTCTTGAGACCGTAGAACTCGCCCGCGGTGGGATCGGCCTCCGCACTCATGTCGACACCCTCCCTAGCTCGCTCAGGCGAAACGCGCCGGGGCCGCGGGCAGGCGCACTTCCGGGATCGTCTCGCGCAGCAGGTCGTGGAAATTGTGCATCCACTGCTCGAGCGATGACAAGGGTCCGGGCGTGTAGCTCGGCGAGGCGAGCCCGCGCTGCACGCGCTCGCACAAGAAGCGGTCCTCGTTGTTCACGCTCGCGTTGATGCGGTTGCTGAGGAGCCGCAGCACGCGCATTTCGCGCCGCTCGTCCGGCAGCCCGTAGATCGCATAGCGAATCACGCACTTTCCGGGTCCGCGCGGCAGCACCTGGAAGAAATCCATGAGCTCCGGGTACACGTCGATGCCGAGGTTGGGCAGCATGCTGTAGAAGCGCCAGCAGCGGCTGTGGCTCTCGGGCAGGTGCTGGATCGTGGGGCCCACGAGCGTCTGGTAGAAGCGCTCGCTCCAGCGCGAGGAGGGCTGGTCGCGCAGCCAGCTGGTGCCGCGGGCGATGCCCATCGCGCCTTTCTGGTCCTCGTAGTCCGGCGTGAACATGCGGTTGAGGCCCGGGTGTCCGACGGGCACGTGGTAGGACTCGAGGTAGTTGTCCATAGCGACTTTCCAGTCGACGTCCCAGTTCTCGTAAGACACGGGGACCAGCGGGACCATGTCCTCGAAGCGGTACGGCTCAAGCTCGGCCATGAAGGGCGCAAAGCGCTCCTTGAGCGGTGGCGGGGTCGAGCCGAGGCAGACCCAGACAAAGCCGAGCGCGACCTCGACGTGGACCCGCTTGAGGCCGTGCTCGGCGCGATCGAGGCCGACGAAAGAGTCCTTGCCTGGCACGCCGATCAGCGAGCCTTCGTAGTTGTACGACCAGCCGTGGTACGGGCAGACGATCGTGCCCGGGCAGTGGCCCGCAGCGTCGAGCAGACGCGCGCCACGGTGGCGGCACACGTTGTGATAGGCGCGCACCCGCTGCTCGCGGTCACGAACCACGACGATGCTGTCGAGCCCGAGGTCGAAGGTCGAGAAATCGCCCGGCTTCGGAACCTCGCTCGCGTGGCAGGCGATCTGCCAGCTCGGGCGGATGATTCGCTCGAGCTCGAGGCGGGTCATTTCGGGGTGGTTGTAGATCCACGCGGGCAGCGCCCGGGGCGCTGTCGAGGCCGGGGTCTTGTCCGCCTCAAGGACGATTGAGGTTGCCACGTGCGTGCTCCCCGCGTGCTTATACGTCCGTTCAATCTACCCCTTCTGACGGCCGGTCGGCAAGCGAGTTATGGTAAAAACAGGGCCCGTATTATATTTTTAATTACTTTTATATTTCAGATGCTTAAGATCCTTTCGAGACCAATCCTTCGTAGTGCTCGGGGTAACTCGCGGATGCTGCAGCGCAATCCGCACGAAAGTTATATGAGTATATAGATTCCCGTGGACTGACCCCCGCTCCGGATGGTAGCTTTCGAGGCCTAAGTGCATCGTCAACCGGGGGGAGAAACGGCCATGGCGCGAAACTTAACCAAGAGCAATGCGCAGTGGCAGCGTGCGGTCACGAAGCTGCCGCTCGGGGTCGCTTCGAACTTCCGCTACTGGGGCGAAGACCGAACGATCTACGTCAAGGAGGGACGCGGCGGACGCGTGACCGACCTCGACGACAACGTCTACGTCGACTACCGCCTGGGCTACGGCCCGGCGATCCTCGGCTACGCCGATGCGCGGGTCGATGCGGCGGCGCGCAAGGGCAGGGAGGTCGGCGGCGTATTCGCGCTCTCGACCGAGCGCGAGTTCACCGTGGCCGCGCGCATCTCGAAGATGGTGCCGGCGGCGGAACTCGTGCGTTTCTCGAACTCGGGCACCGAGGCGGTGATGGCGGGCCTGCGCCTCGCCCGCGCGTTCACCGGGCGCGACGACTACATCATTCTCGAGGGCGGCTACCACGGGCTCTTCGACGCGGCGATGTGGTACACGCCGATGGAAAAGTGGGCCGAGGTCGGGGAGCCCGAGGTCAAGCCCTACAGCGAGGGCATTCCGCTCGGCGTGCGCGGCTTCGCGCACTTCGTCCAGGCGAACGACGCCAACCAGCTCGAGGACACCTTCCGTCGGCACGCCGGCAAGATCGCCTGCATGCTGATCGAGCCGATCATGGGCAACTGCCTCGGCATCGCCGCGGAGGCCGATTACCTGCGCACCGCACGGGCGCTTTGCGACAAGTACGGCGTGGTGCTGCTGATCGACGAGGTGAAGACCGGATTTCGCGTCGCGCGCGGCGGCGTGCAGGAGCTTTATGGCGTCAACGCCGACCTCTGCACCTTCGCGAAGGCGGTCGCCAACGGCTACCCGATTTCCGTGCTCGCGGGTCGCGAGGACATCATGCGCAAGCTCGGCCGGGGCGTCGCGCACGGCGGTACCTACACCGCGCATTCGGTTTCGCTTGCCGCGGCGGAGGAGTGCCTGCGGATTCTCGACGAGACCGACGCGCTCGAGCGCATCGCGAGCTACGGAACGCGGCTGCGTAAGGGCATGAGCGCGGTGCTGAGCGCGCGCGGCATCCCGCACAGCTTCGTCGGCCACCATCGATGAGCGGCCTCTATTTCGCGGCCGACCCGCCGCGCAACTACCGCGCGTGGAAGAGCAGCGACTACGCGTTCTACGACGCGATGGCGCAGGTCCTGCACGACGAGGGCGTGCTCTGCGAGCCCGACTCGCGCGAGCCCTGGTTCATCTGCGCGGCGCACGACGATGCCTGCCTCGCCGACACGCTGCGCGGCTTCGAGATCGCCGTCGATGCGACGCTGCGCTCGCGGATCGCCGACAAGGTCCCGGCCTGAGCGGCCGGCGACCCGAACCCGTGGCGACTCAAGGGGTGCCCGCGAGCGGCCGGCAGGACGTCATCGTCGTTGGCGCCGGCCACAACGGGCTGGTCGCCGCGTGCTACCTCGCGCGCGCCGGCCTCAAGGTCCTGGTGCTCGAACGCAACGACTACATCGGCGGCGCCGCGGTAAGCCGCAAGCTGTACGGGGACTTCACCTACTCGAACTGCTCGTACGTTTGCAGCCTGCTCCGTCCCGAGATCATGCGTGCGCTCGAGTTGCCGCGCTACGGCCTGCAGGTGATCCCGTACGAGGGTGGCTGCACGATGATGCGCGACGGCGGCCATCTCGCGCTCTACGACAACCACGACGCGCTCCGGCGCGAGATCGCGCGCCACTCGCCGCGTGACGCGGAGGCCTATCACCGCTTCTCGACCGACGTGATCCGCCAGTGCAAGTTCATCAAGCCGCTCCTGATGCGCGAGCCGCCGGATCCCACCTCGTTCAAGCCGCGCGACCTCATGGAGCTCCTCTACCTCGGCCAGCGCCTGAACGGCATGGGCGAGGAGCGCATGTACGACACGCTGCGCTTCTGGACCATGTGCGCGGCCGACTTCCTCGACGAGTATTTCGAGAGCGAGATCGTCAAGGCGCACTTCGCCGGCAGCTCGATCATCGGCACCGCGCTCGGGCCGCGCTCGCCGGGCACCGCCTACGTGCTGCTGCACCACTACATGGGCGACATCGACGACACGGTCGGCGCCTGGGGCTTCGCACGCGGCGGCATGGGTGCGATCACGCAGGCGCTGACCGCATCGCTCGAGGCGAGCGGCGGGAGCGTGCGCACCGGCGCGCCGGTCGCGCAGATGCTCATCAGGAACGGGCGCACCTACGGCGTCGCGCTCGCGAGCGGCGAGGAGATCGCGGCGCCGATCGTCGTCTCCAACATGGACGTCAAGCGCACCTTCCTCGAATCGGTCGCTCCCGAACACCTCCCCGAGGACTTCCTGACGGCGGTACGGCGCTTCAAGATCCGCGGCTCCTCCGGCAAGCTCAACATCGCGCTCGACGGGCTGCCGCACTTCCCGGCGATCCCCGAGGGCTCGCCCTCGATCCGCGGCGACCTGCATCTCACCGACACCATCGAGATGATGGAGCGCGCCTACGATGACTGGAAGGACGGCCGCTGGTCGGCGGCTCCCTACGTCGACATGCTGATCCCCTCGCAGATCGACCCGACGATGGCGCCGGACGGCAAGCACTACATGTCGGTGTTCGTGCAGTACTGCCCCTACCAACTCGCCGACGGGCCCTGGACGGATGCGAAGCGCAAGGCCTTCGGCGACACGGTCATCGACGCGATCGCGCGGCAGAGCCCGAACTTCAAGAGCCTGATCCTGCACGCCGAGGTGCGCACGCCCTGGGATATCGAGAACGAGGTCGGACTCACGGAAGGCAATATCTTCCAGGGCGAGCTGACCATGGACCAGCTGCTCTTTAACCGTCCGGTGCCCGGCTTCGCGCAATACCGCACGCCGGTGAACGGCCTCTACATGTCGGGGTCCAGCACGCACCCGGGTGGCGGCGTGATGGGCGCGCCTGGCGCCAACGCCGCGCGGCGCATCCTGCGTGACCTGGGACGGGCGCAGTGAGCGCCTCGTCCCCGCCGGCGACGCGCGGCCCGTTCGACTGCATCGTCGTGGGCGCCGGCCACAACGGACTCGTGTGCGCAACCTACCTCGCCCGGGCGGGACGCACGGTGCTGGTGGTCGAAGCCGCGGATCGGGTCGGCGGCGCAGCGGTGACCCGCGAATTCGCGCCGGGACACCGCGTGTCGGCAGGCGCCCATCTGCTGCACCAAATGCCGGAAGCATTGCTTGCGGACCTGCGACTCGCGGAACACGGTTTCGACTACGCGGCCCGCGCCCTGCCGACAACCGCGCTCGCGGCCGATCGCCCACCGCTGCCGATCGGCTTGGGCGGCCTTGCGGCGCTCGGCGCCGTGTCGCCCCGCGACGCGGCCGCGTTCGTTCCGTTCCAGGAGCGCCTCGGCCGGTTCGCGAAGGTGCTCTACCCGCTGCTCGATTCGATCCCGCCGCGCCTCGGCACCGACTCGTGGGGTGACCGGCTCGCATTCCTCAAGCTCGGCTGGCGCATCCGCACCCTCGGACGCCGGGACATGCGTGAGCTCCTGCGCATCATCGGCATGAACGCCTACGACCTGATCAGCGACGAGTTCGAGACGCCACTCCTGCAAGGTGCGCTCGGCTTCGACGCGATCCTCGGCACCAACTTTGGGCCGCGCGCACCCGGCACCGTGCTCACGTTGCTCAACCGCCTCGCAGCGGAATCGGCCGTAGCGCCACAGCCGCTGTCGCAGCCGAAGGGCGGCATGGGCGCCCTGAGCGATGCGCTGGCGAAGGCCGCGATCGCGGCCGGCGCGAGCGTGCGCACCGGCGCACGGGTCGCAAGAATTCGCATCGAGGGGGACCGGGTCGTCGGCGTCGCTCTCGAGTCGGGCGAGGCCATCGATGCGCGCGTCGTGCTCTCGAGCGCGGATGCCAAGACGACGTTCCTGAAGCTCCTCGGCACGCGCCACCTCGACACCGGTTTCGTGCGGCGCGTCGATCACCTGAGGAGCAAGGGGCTCGCGGCCAAACTGCACCTCGCGCTCGACCGCGCGCCCGTATTCCGCGGCGTCGATGCCCGCGCGCTCGGCGGCCGCCTCCTCATCGCGCCGTCGCTCGACTACCTCGAGCGCGCGTGGAACTGCTCGAAATACGGGGAATCGTCGACCACCCCCGCGCTCGAGGTGACCTTGCCGACGGTCCACGATCCCGCGCTTGCGCCCTCGGGACGCCACGTGCTGTCGGCGATCGTTCAGTACGTACCCTACGCGCCGAAGGCCGGATGGGGCGCGGAGCGCCCGCGCGCGCTCGAGAACGTGCTCGCCACGCTCGAGGAGCATGCGCCGGGTCTGCGCGCCTCCGTAACCGCGAGCGAATTCCTCACGCCGGCCGATCTCGAGCGCGAGTTCGGCATGAGCGGCGGACACTGGCATCACGGGGAACTCGCTTTCGACCAGTTCTACATGGTCCGCCCGGTACCGGGCGCTGCCCAGTACCGCACGCCGGTCGCGGGCCTGTACCTGTGCGGCGCGAGCGGCCACCCGGGCGGCGGCGTCATGGGCCTCGCGGGCCGCAACGCCGCGCGGGCGCTGCTAAGAGGAGCCGCCTGACATGGCACCCAGCGATCCGGTCGCGCCACATTTTCGCAAGCCACTGCTCGAGACGCCGTTCCACGCGCGTGCGCGCGAGCTCTCGCAGATCGACCAGTTCGTGCCGTGGGCGGGCTACAACACCGTCGACGTGTTCACGACGGTCGAGCAGGAGTATTTCGCGATCCGGAATGCCTCGACGCTTTACGACCTGACCCCGATGGTGAAGTACCGGGTGGCGGGCTCGGAGGCGCTCGAGTTCCTTAACCGCCTGGTCACGCGCGATGTGCGCAAGCTCAAGGTCGGCCGCGTCAGCTATGTGGTCTGGTGCAACGACCGGGGCCACGTGATCGACGACGGCACGATCTTCCGGCTCGGCGAGACGGAATTCCGGCTGTGTACCGCCGAGCGCCAGCTCGACTGGCTGCTCGATTCCGCGCTCGGTTTCGACGTCGAGATCGCCGAGGTGACGACCGACATCGCCGCGCTCGCCGTGCAGGGCCCGACGTCCTGCTACATCCTTAAACGCTTCGGGCTCGAGGGCGTCGAGCGGCTGAAGGTATTCGAGATCGGCGAGTTCGTGGTGCGCGGACGCCCGCTGACCGTGTCGCGCACGGGATTCACCGGAGACCTCGGCTACGAGCTCTGGATGCGACCCGCCGACGCGGTCGCGATCTGGGACGAGCTCATGGCGGCGGGTCGCACGCGCGGCCTCAGGGCCATCGGCTCGCAGGCGCTCAACATGGCACGGATCGAAGCCGGCTTCCTGATGCCGAACATCGACTTCGTGAACGCCGAGCACACCGTGCGGCTGGGCCGCGACCGCTCGCCGCTCGAGCTCGGACTCGGCTGGCTCGTCGATCTCGACAAGCCGCACTTCAACGGCCGCCGGGCGCTTCTGGCCGAGAAGACACGGGGACCCCGGCGGCTGCTGGTCGGGCTCGACGTCGCCGGCAGCAAGCCCGCCCACAACGCCCTTCTCTACGCCGAGGAAGCCGGCCGCCGGGAGGTCGGCAGCGTCACCTCCGCGCTTTGGTCGCCGACCTGCAAGCGCAACATCGCGCTCGCGATCGTCGAGGGCCCTCATTTCGCGGTCGGGACCGTGCTCTGGGCGGACATCTACCTCAACCGCGAGCTCGTGTGGGAGCGGCGCATGGCCCGATGTACGGTGGTCGAGAAGCCGTTCTTCGCGCCCGACCGACGACGCGCCACGCCTCCGGCGGACCGGTAGCGCGCCGTGCGTGACGCCTCCCACGCCAGTCGGTTACGCTCGGGGCGTCGCTACCGGATGAGCCCTACGACGGGAGGACGCGGGTGAACTCGACTCAGCGACAGTCGCTGCCCGATCGGCCGTGGCTCGATCCCGCGGCCAAGCCGCAGATCGTGCTCGAGGGCGTCGGCAAGACCTACGGCGAGTTCACCGCGGTCGGCAGCGTCAGCC
>JANXZZ010000245.1 GCA_025355245.1 Pseudomonadota bacterium
CCTCCTCGACCCGCGCGCGGCGCCTGACGCCGGCGGTGTCGATCAGCACGTAGCGATGCCCGTCGCGCTCGAAGGGCACGTGCACGCTGTCGCGCGTGGTGCCGGGTTCGTCGAAGGTGACCAGGCGCTCTTCGCCGACCAGCCGGTTGATCAGCGTCGACTTGCCGACGTTCGGCCGGCCGACGACCGCGATGCGGATCGCCTCGGCGCTGCCCTCGGCGACCTCGGGCTCCGCGGGAATCGTGAGTCCGGCGAGCACCACTTCCGCGAACTCGTCGATCCCCTGGATGTGCGCCGCCGAGATCGGCAGCGGCGCGCCGAGGCCGAGCGAGTGGAACTCGATCGCGGCGACGTCGGGGTCGAGGCCCTCGCACTTGTTGGCGACTACGAACACGGTCTTGCCGAGGCGCCGCAGGCGCTCGGCGATGTAGCGATCCGCCGGCGTGGGACCCGCGCGCGCATCGACCATGAACACGACGCGGTCGGCCTCGATCACCGCGCGTTCGGTCTGCGCGGCCATCAGCGCCTCGACGCCCTCCGGAGCCTCGACGAGGCCGCCGGTGTCGACGACGATGTAGCGGCCGCCGCGCCGGCCGAAGCCGTACTGGCGGTCGCGCGTCAGCCCCGGGAGGTTGGCGACAATCGCGTCGCGCGTGCCGGTGAGCACGTTGAAGAGCGTCGACTTGCCGACGTTCGGTCGCCCGACGAGCGCAATGACGGGCAGCATGGGTGCGCTCTCAAGTCCGTCAGCGTGCGCGGGCGCGCAGCGCGAACAGGCGACCGGCGTCGGTCTGCAGGTAGACGACGCCGTCGGCCACCACCGGCGCGTTGGTCACGCGCCCCTTGGCCGTCTTGATGCGCCCGACCAGCGCGCCGCTGGCGCGATCGAGCCAGTGCACGTAGCCCTCGAAGTCGGCAATCACCAGCGAGCCGCCATCGACCACCGGTGTCGTGAGACCGCGCCGCAGCAGCCGGTCCTGCTGCCAGAGCGGCGTACCGTCGCGGCGGCGCATGGCCTGCACGCTGCCATCCGCCGTCACTACGTACAGCGTCTCGCCGTCGAGCGTGAGGCCGCGGTAGCTCGACAGCTCCCGCGACCACCAGATCTGTCCCGAGTCGAGCGCCAGCATCGCGACGCGTCCCTGGAACCCGGCCACGAACACGTCGTGCCCGGAGACCTCGATGTGGCCGTCGATGTCGACCATGCGCTCGAGCTCGGTCTTGCCGCGCGGCGGGCTCACGCCCGTGTCCCAGAGCACATCGCCGTTGCCGACGCCATACGCGGCGACCTTGCCGTTGTCGTAGCCGACGACCACGGTGTCGCCGGCGACCACCGGTGCCGCGGTACCGCGCAGCGTCAGGCGCGGGATCTGCTCGTCGTTGCTCCAGATCTCGTGGCCGGTGTCAGCCGCGAACGCGTGCACGCGCCCGTCGACGGTGCGCACCAGCACGGCCTGCGGTGCGACCACCGGCATCGCCAGCACCTCGCCGGTCGTGCGCACCTTCCAGCGGATCGCGCCCGTCGCCTCCTCGAGGCCGACCAGTTGCCCGTCGCTGGTGCCGACGACGACGAGACCCGAGCCCGCGCCCGGTCCCGCGGACAGCGCGAGCTTGGTCTTCGTGCGCCACAGGCCGTGGCCGGACTTGGCCTCGAAGGCAAGCACCTCGCCATCGGCCGCCGCCGCGTAGACGCGGCCGCCGTCAACCGCCGGGGCGAGCGCGAGCCTCAGGCGCTTGTCCTTGCCGCCCAACTTTGCTTCCCAGAGCCGCTGCACGGACAGGTGCGAGTCGAAGGCGACCAGCGCCACGGGCGGCGAGATGTCCTTGTCCTTGTCGCAGGCCGCGAGCACGCCACCGAGCACGAGCAGCACGAGCGCGAGGCGCAGGCGGGAAAGATGCATCACGGCTGGGCCGCCTTGGGAGTGGTGGTAGCGGCCGGCGCCGCGGCAGGAGCGGCGCTGCTCGCCGCTGGGGTCGCGGCTGGGGTCGCGGGCAGGGTCGCCGGCACGCTGCCGAGGGCAGAAATCTTAAGACCGATGAGCTCGCGATTGATCATGCCCGGCATCTTCGCCTCGAGCGCCTCGCGCCACGCGCTTAACGCCCCCGCCTTGTCGCCCTTGTCGGCGAGCGCATCGCCGCGGACTTCCGCGAACGCCGGGGTCGAGCTACCCGACGGCACGCCCGCGAGCGTGGCGAGTGCGAGGTCGGGCTTGTCCTGCGCACGCTGCACGCGCGCGAGGCGCAGGCGCGCGACCACCTGCATCTCGGGATCGCGGGAGGTCTTCATGACCTCCTCGAGGACGCGCGCGGCATCCGCGAGGTCGTTCGTCGACACTTCGAAGCGCGTGAGCGCGAGCGCGGCCAGGTCGGCATAGGGGGTGCGCGCGTAGTCGGCGCGCAGCTCCGCGACGACCTTCTTCGCGCTGTCCTTGTCGGCGCGCGACAGCGACGCTAGCGCCGCGCTGTACTTCTGGCTCGCCGTCAGCGACTGGCGGACCTGCCAGACGCCGTACTGCTGGTAGCCGACGATCAGTGCCGCGCCGATCAGGAGGCCGCCGACCGCCCACGGCGCGTTCTCCTTGATGACACCGCGCAGCTCTTCGACCTGCTCGCGTTCCGTCAGATATTCTTCCACGATATTCTCCCGCCCGATGGGACCCTGTCAGGGTCCGCGATCTTGCCGACTGCCAATCGCCCCGTCCACCGCCCGGTTGTGCTCCAGCAGCTGCGCGAGGCGCGCCGCCAGATCCCCGAACGGACATTGTTCCTGCCCACCCTCGCCGCGCAGCGCCTTGACGGCCGCGACGCCCTTGGCGAGTTCGTCATCGCCGATGATCAGCGCGAAGGCGGCACCGCTCTTGTCGGCCCGCTTGAACTGCGACTTCATGCTGCCGCTGCCAAGGTCCGCCTCGACCTTAAGCCACGGCATTGCATCGCGCAGCCGCTCGGCGAGCGCGAGGCCGGCCTGCGCGGCCTTGGCACCTGCCAGCACGCAGTAGACGTGCGGGCTTTCGGCAGCGGCGCCGAGCCCAAGTTCCTGCATCAGCAGAATGATTCGCTCGATGCCGAGCGCCCAGCCGATCGCCGGTGTCGGCGTGCCGCCTAGCTGGCTGACGAGGCCGTCGTAGCGCCCGCCCGAGCAGATCGCGTTCTGCGAGCCGAGCGCATCGGTCGTCCACTCGAACACGGTGCGGCTGTAGTAATCGAGGCCGCGCACCAGGCGCGGGTTCAGCACGAAGGCGACGCCGGCGGCCGCGAGCCGCGCCTTAAGCTCCTCGAAATGCGTGCGCGAGCCCTCGTCGAGGTAGTCGCCGAGCAGCGGCGCGTTCGCGATCAGGCCTGCGAGCGCGGGGTTCTTGCTGTCGAGGATGCGCAGCGGATTTCCGTCGAGGCGCCGCAGGCTGTCGGTATCGAGGAGCGCGGCGGAGGCGGTGAAGTAGGCCTTGAGCGCGTCGCGATAGACCGCCCGCGACTCGGGGGTACCGAGCGAGTTGAGCTCGAGGCGCACGCGGCTGATGCCGAGCTCGCGCCACAGGCGCGCCGACATCAGGATCAGCTCGGCATCGACGTCGGGTCCCTCGTAGCCGATCGCCTCGGCGTCGATCTGGTGGAACTGGCGGTAACGGCCTTTCTGCGGACGCTCGCCGCGGAACATCGGCCCCATCGTGAACAGCCGGTGGCGCTGGTTGTGCACGAGGCCGTTGGAGATCGCCGCGCGGCAGATACTGGCGGTCGCCTCGGGGCGCAACGTCAGGCTGTCGCCGTCGCGGTCCTCGAAGCTGAACATCTCCTTCTCGACGATGTCGGTGTACTCGCCGATCGCGCGCTTGAACAACTGGGTGCGCTCGAGCAGCGGCACCTGGATCTCCGCGTAGCCGTAGCGCGCGAACACGTCGCGCGCCACGCTGTCGACGCGCCGCCACCAGCGCGCCTGGTCGGGCAGCACGTCGTTCATGCCGCGCAGCGGCTCGATAATCTCGGTCACTGGGTTCGGTCCGCGCGCCGCTATTTCACGGCGCCGTCGCCGCCGACAACGAAGCGCGCGGTCGCGCCCGCACGGAAGGACGCAGGGATCGCGATCGTGCGCTCGTCCATGCTGAGGCGCACGCCGTCGGCGTTGCCGAGGAACACCTTCCACGGACCCGGCCCCGGCAGCGGGTGGCTGTCGCCCGGCTGCACGAGGTCGTAGAAGAGCCGTGCGCCGCTCGGCGAGTAGACCTCGACCCAGCACTCGCGCAGGCCGTGCACGACGAGGACCGCCGCGCGTTGCACGGCGCGCGCCTCGGTGCTCGCGCGCGCGACCACCCGCTCGGGAGCGCTCGCGCGCTCGACCTCGGGGAGAACCGGCGCCTCGTGCAGGGCGGCTGCCGCGACCCGGACGGGCTCGCTGGCGGCGGGTGCGGTCGCGTTCGCGTTCGCTAGCGTGGTTGTGACCGTGGTCGGCGCCTCGCGATGCAGAGCGCCGCGCCCCGTCCACCACCAGAACGAGCCGCCAAGGACGACGAGCGCCAGCAAGAAGATGGCGGGCAGGCGCAGATTCGAGAAATCGCGCGGGGGTGCCTGCGCAGTCGCGAGCGGAATCAGCGTCGGCGCCGCCGGGCCGCCCGCCAGCGCATCGTAGGCGGCGACCAGCTCATTCGCCGGCAGTTCGAGGAAACTCGCGTACTTGCGGATGAAGCCGCGCGCGTACACCGGCGCATAGAAGACCGTGAAGCGTCCGGCCTCCATCGCCTCGATGATCCTGGCCTCGACGTGCAGGATGTCGGTGACCGCGGCAATGCTGAGGCCGCGGCGCTCGCGCGCCGCGCGCAGCGCGGCGCCCACGCCGCCGCTCGCCACGACCTCGGCGGGTCGTGCCTCTGCAAGGCGCTCGCTCATCGCGCACCAGCACCGTCGCGCAGCTGGTGCGCCTGCTCGGAGTCGGCGAAGTCGTGCTCGAGCTTGTCGGCGTAGCGGTCCTCGGCGTTGCGATCGCCCATCTTGTGCTCGATGCGCACGCCCAGCAGCAGCGACTCCGGCGTCTGGCGGGCCGCCACGAAATAGCGCTCGAGGAAGGCGCGCGCCGCGAGCGCGCTGCCGCGTGCGAGCGACAGGTCCGCCATCTGCAGGAGCGCATCCGGGTAGTCGTCGCGGATGCTGAGCGCCTTCCTGAACAGCTCCTCCGCTCGCGGCAGGTTCTTGGCATCGCGCGCGCACACGCCCGCATTCGAGTAGGCGACCTCGGGATTCGCGTAGGCGGGGTTCTTGGCCGCGAGCTCGAACATCTTGAGGCCCTTATCCCATTTGCCGCGCCGGCACTGGAAGACCGCGTAGTTGTTCTGCATGTCGGGATCGTTCGGCGCATAGCGCAGCGCCAGCGAGTAGTGCTCGTCGGCCTTGTCGACCTCCTGCAGGCGCTCGAAGACGAGCCCCGCGGAGCTTTGCACGCCCGAATCGTGCGGATTCTGCTGCAGCGCCTTCTCAATCTTGCCGCGCGCGGCCGCGACGTCGTTTTGCTTGAGGTAGGCGACCGCGAGCTGCGCGTTCAGGCGCGCCGCCTTCACCATCTGCGCCTCGTCCGGCGCGCGCTGGTTGGCAAGACCCGCCGCCGCGGCGAGCGCGAGGAACACCGCCAGAGTCAGCCGCTTCATGCTTCCACCGCCACGGTCATCGTTTTGGAGCCGAGTCGCACCGTGGTGCGATCCTGGACGCGACCCGCCAGCTGTCCGCAGGCCGCATCGATGTCATCGCCACGCGTCCGGCGAACCGTCGCGGTGACGCCGTGGGTGTTCAAGTAGTCGCGAAAGCGCGCGATCGTCTCGCTCGGTGAGCGGCGATAGGCCGTCCCCGGGAAGGGATTGAACGGGATCAGGTTCACCTTGGCATCGCGGCCGACCAGCAGGCGCACGAGTTCGCGCGCCTGCTCGGGCGCATCGTTGACGCCGTCCAACAGCACGTACTCGAAGGTGATGCTGCGGCCGTTCTGCGCGTCGAGGTAGTGCCAGCAGGCCTCGAGGAGTTCCTTGATCGGGTGGCGCCGGTTGATCGGCACCAGCTGGTCGCGGAGCGCGTCGGTCGGCGCGTGCAAAGACACCGCGAGTGCCACGTTGGTGTCCTCGGCGAGGCGATAGAGCTGCGGCACGAGACCGGAGGTCGACAGCGTCACGCGGCGCCGCGACAGGTCGAACGCCGAGTCGTCCATGAATAGCTTGAGCGCGGGCAGCACGTTCTTGTAATTCGCGAGCGGCTCGCCCATGCCCATCAGCACGACGTTGGTGACGGCCCGTTCGCCGGCAGGGCCCGTGCCGAGCAGCTTGCTCGCGAGCCACACCTGGCCGACGATCTCGGCCGTGTCGAGGTTGCGGTTGAAGCCCTGCTGCGCGGTCGCGCAGAAGGAGCAGTCGAGCGCGCAGCCTACCTGCGAGGAGATGCAGAGCGTGCCGCGGCCCGGCTCGGGTATGAAGACGGTCTCGATGGCCTGCTCGCGGCCCTCCGAGCTGCCGGCGCG
>JANXZZ010000279.1 GCA_025355245.1 Pseudomonadota bacterium
GCCGCGAGCGCGGCGGGCGTTGCAATCGTTACGGGCGACACTAAAGTCGTCGAGCGCGGTGCCGCCGACCGGCTGTTCATCAACACGGCCGGGATCGGCGTGATACGTCCGGGCCTCAATCCGGGTGCGCATCGCGCCAGGCCGGGCGATGCCGTCATTGTCAACGGGTCTCTCGGTGATCACGGCATAGCGATCCTGCTCGCGCGCAAGGAGCTCGCGCTCGAGGCCGAAGTCGAAAGCGACTGCCAAGCGCTACACAGACTTGCTGCCGCCGTGTTCGACGCATGCGCCGACGTGCATTGTCTGCGCGATGCGACCCGCGGGGGTCTCGCCACGGTGCTCGCGGAGTTCGCCGCGGCGTCCGACGTGTGCATCCGCATTCGCGAGGCCGCGCTCCCGGTCAGCGCCGTTGTGCGCGGCGCGTGCGAGATCCTCGGGCTCGACCCGATGTACCTCGCCAATGAAGGCAAGCTCGTCGCCGTCGTGCCAGGTGAGGATGCGAACACGGTCCTCGCCGCGATGCGTGCGGATCCGGCCGGCCGGCACGCGGCGATCATCGGTGAGGTGAGCCCGGCGCCCGCCGGCAGCGTGATTCTCTCGACCGCCTTCGGCGGCGACCGGATCGTCGACATGCTCTCGGGCGAACAGCTGCCCAGGATCTGCTGATGGGCGGCGCCACGAGGGGCATTGGTCTCACCGCCCGCCACCCAGATGCGGAGCAGCCACGCCGTGCATGAACTCTCGATCACGCGCAGCGTCGTCGCCATCGTCGCAGAGCGATCCCTCGGCCAACGCGTCACGCGGGTCAGGCTCGAGATCGGCTGCCTCTCGGCGATCGTTCCGGACGCGGTCCGTTTCTGCTTCGACATTTGTGCCGCCGGCACGCCGGCCGAGGGGGCAGCCCTTGAAATCGTAGAAATTCAGGGACGCGGACGCTGCCCGGCCTGCGGCGAGGAAGCGGTACTGACGGTTCCTGCGGGGCGCTGCCTCGCGTGCGGCACCGGTCACCTCACTGTCATCGCCGGGCAAGAACTGCTAATCAAGGAAATGGAGCTCGAAGCATGTGCGTGACCTGCGGGTGTGGCAACACCACCGAATCCAAACTGTCGCTTCACGAACACGTGCACGCCGACGGAACCCGGCACTCGCATTCCCACGGGCACGAGGACGCCGTTCCAGCGGTCGGTACTTACGCGCGCGTTGACAGCGAACCGGGCAAGGGCGTCCACGCGTTTGTCCGGCTGCCGGACGGCATTCACCGGCACGATCAGCCGCCGGCGCGCGGCACGGCGGTGGCGGGCCGCGACGGCCATGCGATGAACTTGGAGGAGCAGATCCTTGGCAAGAACCAGCGAATCGCGCACCGCAACCGCAGCTGGTTTGCGGAGCGCGCGATCCTCGCGCTCAATCTCGTTAGCAGTCCGGGCGCTGGCAAGACGACACTGCTCGAGCGCACGCTACGGGATCTCAAGGGCGACATCGGCATTAGCGTCGTCGAGGGCGACCAGGCAACGTCGAACGACGCCGAGCGCATCCGCGCGACTGGCGTGCGCGCGGTTCAGGTCAACACCGGGACTGGCTGCCATCTTGAGGCAGACATGCTCGAGCGAGCGCTGGTGCTGCTCGCACCCGACCCCGCATCGCTGTTGCTGATCGAAAATGTCGGCAACCTCGTCTGTCCCGCGCTCTTCGATCTCGGCGAGCGTGCCAAGGTCGTCATGTTCTCGGTAACCGAAGGCGAGGACAAGCCGCTCAAGTACCCGCACATGTTTGCTGCCGCCTCGGTACTCATCCTCAGCAAGATCGATCTCCTGCCGCACGTGCGCTTCGATGCAAAGCGCGCGATTGACAATGCCCACAGCATCAACCCGGGACTGCAGATATTTGAGGTATCCAACTACACGGGTGCGGGCCTGGTCTCCTGGTACGCCTGGCTGACGCGCGAACTGAAGGCCTGCGCGAGCACGCCGCTCCCCCGCACTATGCCACTCGCGAACGTCGCCGAGCAGCGGTAGTGGCCGACCAAGCGCCTCGCGCCGAACTCGTCTTTCGGCCGGCGCCGCCCGGCGTGCGATGCGCGGCGCTCAACTTCACGCGCGCCGAGTGGGGACGCCTAGGCGGCTTCTACGGCGCCGTCGGTGGCCTGCACCTTCTCGGCTTTGGAATTATCATCTATAGCTCCTCCACGTGGCCCGCGCTGGCCGGCCTCGGGTTCGCTGCCTACATGCTCGGACTGCGCCACGCCTTCGACGCGGACCATATCGCTGCGGTCGACGACACCGTTCGGTACCTGTTGCAGAAAGGCAAGCGGCCGCTTGGCATCGGGTTCTTCTTCTCGCTCGGACACTCGGCCGTCGTGTTCGCGCTGACCCTCGCCACGATCGTGGCGGCGTCCGCCGTCCGCCAGTACCTGCCGCAGCTGCAGGGACTCGGTGGCATCATCGGCGCCGCCGTCTCGGGTGTTTTCCTGTGGCTCGTGGGCTTCCTCAATCTCATGGTGCTCATCGACATCATCCGGGCCTGGCGTGGCAGTGCGGCTCCGGGGGCGGCGCACGGCCACGCGCACATGGCAGAACTTCTGGCGCAGCGCGGCTTCTTCAACCGGCTGCTGGGCGGGCGGTTGCAGCGCTTCATCAACCACAGCTGGCAAATGTTCCCGCTCGGCGTGCTGTTCGGCCTCGGCTTCGACACCGCCTCGGAAATCGCCTTGCTCGCGATGACGGTGGGGGCGTCGGCGAGCAATCTGCCGCTGGCGGCCGTCCTTGCGCTCCCGCTCCTGTTCGCGGCGGGGATGTCGGCGATGGATACGACCGACGGAGTGCTGATGTCGAAGGCCTATGAATGGGCGTTCGTGAATCCCCTGCGCAAGATTTACTACAACATCACGATCACGAGCCTGTCTGTGGCGGTGGCACTAGTCATCGGCTCGATTGAACTCCTGCAGGTGATGTTCACCGCTCTCGGGCTGCACGGATACTTCGTCGATTTGGTCGTCGGAGTCGAGTTCGACACGCTCGGCTACGTGGTCGTTGGGCTCTTCCTGATCGCCTGGACGGTGTCGGCGCTGCTGTGGCGGTTTGGCCGCATCGAGGCACGATTCGGGACTGCGTTTGTCCACGACGAAGAACACACGCACGACAGCGGAATGCGACACAGTCACGGGCACTTTCACTCGCAAGCCGGTCAGTTGGCGCCGCGCAGCGTCGTGATGCCGCGCGTCCTCGTCCCCGGGGAAGGTGTATTCGCTCCGCCAGTGCCAAAGGGACCGCTAATAAGCCTTCGGCATTTGAAGGTGACACGTCGAACGCGTTGAAAGAGGCAGTACTTGAAGTAAGTGACTTGTTGGCACGCTTAGGATCTGCGAATGGCTGACTAGACCTCCTAGCGGAGACTCCTGTCGCTATTGGGTTCTGGTATGCCCCTCCCGATCGCCCCTTTTCTTACGCCCCACCTTCGCCTATCTACATATGAGTACGAACAAGGCGCGCATTTGACTTAGCGTGCTTCGCATAATCAACCTCTATGCTCAGGGGCGGTATAGAGGCTAAGTAGAGATGTCCGGTTCTGGCGAGATGCGGGTGTCCAGCTGTCCCCCACCCGGTGATATCAGGAGCCGGGGCTACTGCCGGGCTTGTTATGACAAGCGATGCGGCGATGAAGACCAGTGGATGTGCGCAATACGCCAGCCAGCGGTGGTTAGTGTCAGGATGAGCGTCTCCGTCGAATCGAGGTCAATGGCCTTGTCTTTATAGTGGCCTCGAACCCGCGTTGTCGTGGCTACCC
>JANXZZ010000286.1 GCA_025355245.1 Pseudomonadota bacterium
TTGGTGATCGATGCTTGCCGCGCCTTGTTGTAGATGAGCTGCAGCTCTTCGATCAGCTTGCCGGCGTTGTCGGTCGCGCTCTTCATCGCGACCATGCGCGCGGCCATCTCGCAGGCGACGGTCTCGACCGCGCCCTGATACACCTGCGACTCGATGTAGCGCGTCATGAACGACTCGAGCAGCTCCGCGGCGGAGGGCTCGTAAATGTAATCCCACATGTCCTGCAGCTCACCGCTCGTCACCGGCTCGACCGGCAGGAGCTGGCGCACCTGCGGCTGCTGGCTCATCGTGTTCACGAAGTGCGCGTTCACGAGGAACAGGCGATCGAGCTTGCCCGCGGCGTAGGCATCGAGCATGACCTTGACCGCGCCGATGAAGTCCGCGACGTGCGGGCGGTCACCAATGTGCGTGACGCTCGCGCTGATCCCGATCTTGAGGCGCCGGAAGAAGCCAAGTGCCTTGGAGCCGACCACGCAGACCTGCACCTCCGCGCCCCTGCCCTGCCACTCGCGGATCGAGGTCAGCGCCTGCTTGAACACGTTCGCGTTCAGTGAGCCACACAGTCCGCGATCGGTGCTGATGACGATGAACCCGATCGACTTCGCCTCGCGCTCGGTCAGGTAGGAATGCCTGAAGTCCGGATTGGCGAGCCTCAGGTGGCCGACTACGTGACGGATCTTTTCCGCATAGGGCCGCGCCGCGCGCATCCGCTCCTGAGCCTTGCGCATCTTGCTCGCCGCCACCATCTGCATGGCTTTGGTGATCTTTTGCGTGTTTTTGATGCTCGCAATCTTCGTGCGGATTTCTTTTGCGCCGGCCATGGTCGTCTCAGAAGCTGGCCGTCGCGAAGAAGTCCTCGCAGAGCTTCCTGAGCGCTGCGTCGACGTCCTTCGACAGTTCCGGCTTGTCGTTGATCGACTTCATGAGCGCGGCGCCGTTGGTCTTCGCGAACGCCTGCAGCGCCGTTTCCGCGGCCACGACCTTCTCGCGCGCGACCTTGTCGAAGAAGCTGTTGTTGACCGCGTAGAGCGACAACGACATCTCGGCCACCGACATCGGCGAGTACTGCTTCTGCTTCATGAGCTCGACGACGCGCTGGCCGCGCTCGAGCTGCTTGCGGGTTGCCTCGTCGAGGTCGGACGCGAACTGCGAGAACGCGGCGAGCTCGCGGTACTGGGCGAGCGCGAGCCGCACGCCGCCGCCGAGCTTCTTGACGATGCCGGTCTGCGCGGCGCCGCCGACGCGTGACACCGAGATGCCGGCGTTGATCGCGGGACGCACGCCCGAGTTGAAGAGGTCGGTCTCGAGGAAGATCTGCCCATCGGTGATCGAGATGACGTTGGTCGGCACGAACGCGGTCACGTCGCCGGCCTGCGTCTCGATGATGGGGAGTCCGGTGAGCGACCCGGTCTTGCCCTTCACGCGGCCATTGGTGGCCTTCTCGACGAATTCGGCATTGACGCGCGCGGAACGCTCGAGCAGGCGCGAGTGCAGGTAGAACACGTCGCCGGGATACGCCTCGCGTCCCGGCGGGCGGCGCAGCAGCAGCGAAATCTGGCGATACGCCCAGGCCTGCTTGGTCAAATCGTCATAGATGATGAGGGCGTCCTCGCCCTGGTCCATGAAGTACTCGCCCATCGCGCAGCCCGAGTAGGGCGCGAGGTACTGCATCGCGGCCGGCGTCGAGGCGGAGGCCGCGACGATGATCGTGTGCGCCATCGCGCCGTGCTCTTCGAGCTTACGCACCACGTTCGCGATCGAGCTCTGCTTCTGGCCGATCGCGACGTAGATACACTTAACGCCGGTGCTCTTCTGGTTGATGATCGTGTCGATCGCGACCGCGGTCTTGCCGGTCTGGCGGTCACCGATGATGAGCTCGCGCTGGCCGCGGCCGATCGGAACCATCGAGTCGATCGCCTTGAGGCCCGTCTGCACCGGCTGCGACACGCTCTGGCGGAAAATGACGCCCGGCGCGACGCGCTCGATCGGCGCCTTGCTGGACGCCTTGATAGGACCCTTGCCGTCGATCGGGTTGCCGAGCGCATTGACCACGCGGCCGAGCAGCTCGGGTCCGGTCGGCACTTCGAGGATGCGACCCGTCGTCTTGACCTGGTTGCCCTCCGTGATGTGCTGGTAGTCACCGAGCACCACCGCGCCGACCGAGTCCTGCTCGAGGTTGAGCGCGAGGCCGAAGGTGTTCTCCGGGAACTCGATCATCTCGCCGTAGCGCACGTCCGCGAGCCCGTGGATGCGCACGATGCCGTCGGTCACGCTGACAACGGTACCGACGTTGCTCGCCTCGGCGGCCGCATCAAACTTGGAGATGCGGGCCTTGATGAGATCGCTGATCTCGGACGCCTTGATGGACATGCTGCTTTCCTTGACTAACTCTGTATCGACCGTGCGCCCGTCACGGGCTCACGGCTGGGACATTTGCTGTTCGAGCCGCGCGAGCGAGCCGCGCAGCGAGCCGTCGATGACCAGGTCACCGGCGCGCACCACCGCGCCACCGACCAGGCTCGCATCGACCTTTTCCTCGAGCCGGATGTTCCGGCCAAAACGCTTGCCGAGCGCTGCCTCGAGCGCCGCGCGCTGGGCGGGGTTAAGCGCGATCGCGCTCGTGACCTCGACGTCGAGGCTGTTCTCGGCCTCGGACTTCAGGGCCTCGAACTGCTGGGCGATTTCCGGAAGAAGCGCCATGCGGCCGTTTTCCTGGAGGAGCGCCAGGAAGTTGCGGCCGTCGGCGCCGACCGTCGCCCCCGCGTCGCTCGCGACACCGGCAATGAACTCGACGAGCTCGCCCGCGACCACGCGCGGGTTGCCGAAGAGCTCGGCCGCCTCGCGGTTGCGGGCAAGCGCCGCGCCCGCGGCCAGCAGCTGCGACCATTCGCCGAGCGCCTTGAGCTCACGCGCCCGCGCGAATGCCGCGCGCGCATAGGGTCGGGCTACTGTGGCGTTTTCGGCCATGGCGTCCCCGTCAGCCTGCAGTCACGATGCGCTGCGCGAGCTCATCGAGCAGCGCCGCGTGCGTCTGCGCATTGACCTCGCGCTTCAGGAGCTGCGAGGCCCCCGCGACCGCGAGGCGCGCGACCTCGCCGCGCAGCTCGCCGCGCACGCGCGCCGACTCGGTGGCAATGTCGCCGCGGGCTACGCCGATCAGCCGCTCGCCCTCGGCGATGGCCGTGCCACGCGCTTCCTCGACCATCTGGTTGCCGCGGCTGTTCGCGGTGTCGACGATCTGCGTGGCCTTGTTGCGGGCCTCGCGGATGATCTCGAGCGCCTGGCTCTTCGCTTCGTCGAGGTCCTTCTGGCCACGGTTCGCCGCGGCGAGGCCGTCGGCAATCTTCTTCTGGCGATCCTCGATCGCCTTCAGGATCGGCGGCCAGATGAACTTCCAGGTGAACCAGATGAGGACCAGGAAGCCGATGGCCTGCCCGATCAGCGTCGCATTTATCTGCATGGCGTTTCTCGCGGTCCGAGGGTGCCCGGCGGTACTTCGGTCAGCCCGCGAGTCGCGCGAGCAGCGGATTGGCGAACGCGAAGAACATCGCGATCGCAACGCCGATTAGGAACGCCGCGTCGATAAGGCCGGCGAGCAGGAACATGCTGCCCTGCAGGCGGGGCATCAGCTCCGGCTGGCGCGCGGCGGACTCGAGGAACTTCGAGCCCATGATGCCGATGCCGATGCAGGCACCGATGGCACCGAGGCCGATGATGATGCCGATCCCCAGTGCCGTGAAGGCCTGGATGTGGGCGATGTTCTCTTGCATGGTCGTCTCCTGGAGGGTCTGTCTAAATCAGCAAATGCGTATCGGAAAACCGGAAGTCGTCGGCGTCAATGCGATTCCTGGCCCATCGAGATGTACACGACGGTCAGGACCATGAATATGAATCCTTGCAGCAGGATGATCAGGATGTGGAAGATCGCCCACAGCGCCGTCAGCGCCACCTGCCCGAGGAAGCCGAGCGCACCGACGGCGTAGGAGCCGGTCGCGAAAGCTCCGCCCCAGGCGAAGCCGAGCAGCGCGATCAGCATGAACACGAGCTCGCCCGCGTACATGTTGCCGAACAGTCGCATCCCGAGCGACACGGGCTTGGCGAGCAGCTCGACGGTGTTGAGCGCGAAGTTCGGGATCCACAGCAACCAGTGCTTGCCGAACGGCGCCGTGAAGAGCTCGTGGCCGTAGCCGCCGATGCCCTTGGCCTTGATGCTGAAGAACAGGATGAGCACGAGCACGCTGAGCGACATCGCGAAGGTGGTGTTGATGTCGGCGGTCGGCAGTGCCCGCCAGTGACCATGGCCGGCAGCCGAGGCGACAATGCCCGGGATGTCGAGCGGCAGCAGGTCCATCGTGTTCATGAGCACGACCCAGCAGAAGATCGTGAGTGCCAGCGGGCCCAGGAAGTGCCGGTCGCCGTGGAACACCTCGGCTACCCGGTCATCGATGAACTCGACCACGAGCTCGATGAAGGCCTGGAACTTGCCGGGCACCCCCGACGTTGCCTTGCGCGCGGCGATCCGGAAGATCGTCGCGAACACCACTCCGATAATGGCGGCCATGAACAGGGAATCAACGTTGATCAGGTCAAAGTTGATGATTCCCTGCGTGCCGTGCACCCACTCGCCCTTGACGAGGTCGTAGCGCAGGTGCTCGAGGTGATGCGGGATGTATTCGGTGGAGGAGGGTCCGGCCATCAGCGTTGGTATCCGATCGTTCTAATTTCCAAGAGCCACCACCCGCGATCCATCAGCGCCAGCGCGACGCCGGGCCGCGCGGCATGAACCAGTAAGCGACGTAGGTCGCGGCGTAGCCCGCGAGCAGCGCAGCCGGCACCACCCCGCGAACCCGAAAGGCCACGTACAAGAGGCCGATCGTCGTCGCGACCTTGAGCCCCTGGCCCAAGAAGAATCCCCAGGCCACCCGCCCCGTCGCCGTGCCGTCCGGATGCCGGAACAGCGCGAACACGAAGAACAAGGTCGCCACCACCGCCACCGTGCCGCCGGCGAGCGCCGAGCCCGCGGCGGCCGTGCCGCCCGCGAGGGCCGCGAGTCCCGTTACACCGAGCGCGATCAGCGCCTGGATCCCGACGATCCGCAGCGCGGCGCGTCGCTCCGCGCCGGTCCTCGTCAGGAAGCCGACTCGGGACACGTTCGCGCGCACTCCTGCACCCGCTTGCCAACCGCAGACCACAAAAAAGCCACGTCCGGGTTCATCCGAGACCGTGGCGTACTCGTAGTCATCCCCGCCGGACGCTGGCAGCCACCCGGCCGCGAAGCGCGCGCATTATAGGGGCCTTTTTGCAGTGCTTCAACAGCGCGCGGACGTTCTTTTCACCGGCTTAAGTACCGGTCCCTGTTTACATTTTCCGCGACCGAAAGCTTACTGGATGTGGGCGAGGATCCCGTCGAGTTCATCGAGGCTCGAGTAGCTGATGATGAGCTGCCCACGCCCCCCCGCCTGCTGCTTGAACGTGACCTTGGCACCCAGTTTCTCGCCGAGCGACGCCTCGAGACGCCGCACGTCCGCATCGACCGGGGCGGACCCCTTGGCGGCGGCCCCGGCGGGCGACAGCAGCTTTCGGACCATCGCCTCGGTCTCGCGGACCGAGAGCTGCTTCTTGGCGACGAGCGCGGCGACTTCCGCCTGCTGGCGACGGTTCGTGAGCCCGAGGAGCGCGCGGGCATGGCCCATTTCGATCGACCGCCCGGCAACGAGCGTCTTCACCTCGTCGGCGAGCTCAAGGAGGCGCAAGAGGTTGGTGACCGCGACGCGCGAGCGCCCCACGGCCTCGGCCGCCGCCTGGTGGGTCAGGTGGAAGTCGGCGACCAGGCGCTCGAGCGCGCGGGCCTCCTCGAGCGGGTTCAGGTCCTCGCGCTGGATGTTCTCGATCAGCGCCATCGCGACCGCCGCCTCGTCGGGCACGCGCCGCACGATTGCTGGGATCTCGGCGAGCCCCGCCTGCTGCGCAGCACGCCAGCGGCGCTCGCCGGCAATGATCTCGTAGCGCTGCGAGGATCCGGGCAGCGGCGAGCCGACGGGCCGCACCACGATCGGCTGCACGATGCCCTGCGCCTTGATCGAGGCCGCGAGATCCGCGAGCGATTCGGGGCGCATGTCGAGCCGCGGCTGGTACTTGCCCCGCTGCAGCAGGTCGAGCGGCAGGCGCAGCAATTCATCGCCCGGGGCGGTCGTCTGCGAGGCGGCCGCGAGCGCGCTCGCGGCGACCTGGCGGGCGGTCGCTTCGCCCAGCAGCGCACCCAGACCGCGCCCGAGTGCAGGCTTCTTCACGCTCATCGCTCAGCCTCCGGACCCTCTGCGAGCGCGGTCGCCGGTTCTTCCTCGCGGCGAATCATCTCGCCGGCAAGTGCAAGGTAGGCGAGCGCGCCGCGGGATTCCTTGTCGTGATAGAGCGCCGGCCGCCCGAAGGACGGGGCTTCGGCGAGGCGCACGTTGCGCGGGATGATCGTCCGGAACACCCGCTCTTCGAAGTGCTCGATGAGCTGCGCGCTCACCTCGTTGGCGAGGTTGTTACGCGGATCGTGCATCGTGCGCAGGATCCCCTCGATCTTGAGCGCCGGGTTGATGCCGGCGCGGATCTGCTCGACGGTCGCGAGCAGCGCCGAGAGCCCCTCGAGCGCGTAGTACTCGCACTGCATCGGGATCAGCACCGAATCCGCGGCGACGAGCGCGTTCACCGTCAGCATGTTGAGCGCCGGCGGACAGTCGATGAGGATGAGGTCGTAGCGGTCGCGCACCGCGGCGAGCGCCTGCTTCAATTTGGTCTCGCGCCCGGTCAGCAGCGTCAGGATCCGCACTTCCGCCGCGGTCAGGTCCTGGTTCGAGGGAATGAGGTCGAAGCCGCCCGGATCGACGCTGAGGATCGCGGCCTCGGCCGGACTCTCGCCGAGCAGCACCTCGTAGGCGGCGCGCGTCAGCTGCGACTTGTCGACGCCACAGCCCATGGTCGCGTTTCCCTGCGGATCGAGGTCGACGAGCAGCACGCGCCGCCGCGTCGCGGCGAGCGAGGCGGCGAGATTGACGGCCGTCGTGGTCTTGCCGACCCCGCCCTTCTGGTTGGCGACGGCGATGATGCGGTTCATGGCGCGGCCAGAATAGCACTGCCTTCCGCGCCGTCCGCGGCCGTGGCTGCCGCGCCGGGCCTTGGCTTCGCCTGCGGCCCGG
>JANXZZ010000316.1 GCA_025355245.1 Pseudomonadota bacterium
GCGGGCCCGCCAGCCCAGGCGGCGGACGCGTTTCGCTACAACCTGACCTTCCGACGCGCGCGCTGAACCAATCCGCCCGCTCGGCCGGACGGCGCGCTAGCGGGCAGTGATCTGCGTCAAGTTGCAAGGCTCCGGAACGCGGTAGCATTCCGCACATGCAGCGCACGCGCGTCGAACTGCTCCCGCACCCGCGAAACCCGCAACCGGCACCCGACATCCGGATCGCCGCGGCGCTGGAACGCACCGCGCACGGATTTGAGTTGCGTTTCGAGATGGCGGGCGATCTTGCGAGCGTCGCGTGGCCACCCGTCGCGCCGGCAGTGCGAGCCGAAGAGCTGTGGCGCGGCACCTGCTTCGAGGCGTTCTGTGCGATTCCCGGTGCCGGCGCCTACTACGAATTCAACTTCTCGCCGACCACGTCGTGGGCCGCGTATCGATTCGGCGGCTATCGCGAGCGGCTGGCCAATCCCGAGCTTCGCGTCGAGCCGACGATTGCGACGCGCGAGGCGGGGGCGCTCAGGGTGCTCGACGTCACGCTCGACATCACGAGGCTGCCACGCGTGAAGACTTCAGCGCCGCTCGAGGTCGGACTCGCGGCCGTGATCGAAGGCACCGACGCACGCACGTACCACTACGCGCTCGGCCATCCCAACGAGCAGCCGGACTTCCACGACCGCCGCGGATTTCTCCTCGCAGTTCCCGGCTATGTCGGCGCGGGCCCGTGAAGTTCGGGATCGACCGCCTGCTCGCGGACGAGCGGCTGCGCGCGCCCCTCACCGGCAAGCGCGTGGCACTGCTTGCCCATCCCGCGTCGGTCACCCGGGACCTCACGCACTCCCTAGATGCGCTCGCGCGCACGCCGGGCCTGCGCATAACGGCCGCGTTTGGGCCGCAGCACGGGTTGCGCGGCGAGAAGCAGGACAACATGGTCGAGTCGGGCGACTACCGCGACCCGAGCCTGGATATTCCGGTGTTCAGCCTGTATGGCGAAGTGCGCCGCCCGACTGCCACGATGCTCGACACCTTCGACGTGCTGCTGATTGACCTGCAGGACCTCGGCTGTCGCATCTACACTTTCCTGACGACGTTGCGCTACATGCTCGAGGCGGCGGCGCGTTCGGGCAAGGCAGTCTGGGTGCTCGACCGGCCGAACCCGGCCGGCCGCATCGTGGAGGGGCTCGCGCTCAAGAGCGGGTGGGAGAGCTTCGTCGGCGCGGGGCTCCTGCCGATGCGCCACGGGTTGACGCTCGGCGAAGCGGGTCGCTGGTTCATTCGCGAACTCAAGCTCGACGTCGACTATCGCGTCATCGAGCTGGACGGCTGGCAGCCCGACGCAGCTCCCGGATACGGCTGGCCGATCGGAGAGCGCGCTTGGGTCAACCCGAGCCCGAATGCACCCAACCTGTCGATGGCGCGTTGCTACGCGGGAACGGTGATGCTCGAGGGCACGACGCTGTCGGAGGGCCGCGGCACGACGCGGCCGCTTGAGCTCTTCGGTGCGCCGGGCCTCGATGCGACCACCTGGCTTGGCGAGATGCAGGCACTCGCGCCCGCCTGGCTGTCGGGCTGTCGAATTCGCTCGTGCTGGTTCGAACCGACCTTCCAAAAGCATGCGGGCGCGCTCTGCGGCGGCCTGCAGCTGCACGTAGACGACCCGGCCTACGTGCATGCGGAGTTCAGGCCGTGGCGCCTGGTCGCGGCGGCGTTCAAGGCTTTACGCAAGTTGCGTCCCGACTACGCGTTGTGGCGCGACTTTCACTACGAATACGAAAGCGATCGGCTCGCGATCGATCTTATCAACGGCAGCCCGCTGCTGCGCGAGTGGGTCGACGATCCCCGGGCGGCGGCCGGCGATCTCGACCGCGCTGCGGTGCGCGACGAAGCGGCGTGGCGGGCCGCGGTTGCCGATCTCCTCCTGTACCGATAGGCCGGGCGGCGGGAGCCCAACGGCCAGTGCGCCACGTTACGGCTGAATGTCTTGGGCGCGGCGGGCGCCGGCTGTTCACGCAGCGCTGGTTGCCGGATTGCGCTGCCCGCGGGTCGGTCGTGATTGCGCATGGCCTCGCCGAGCACAGCAGCCGCTACGTCGAGCTCGCCAGCCACCTCGTTTCGATCGGCTATGCGGTTCACGCCCTCGATCATCGCGGCCACGGACGATCGGACGGCGCGCGCAGCTACGTGGAGGCGTTTGACTGGGTTGTCGATGATCTCGTGCAGTTCGTACGCGCGGCGCGGGACCGCGATCCGGCGTCGCGCGTATCGCTCTTGGGCCACAGCTTCGGCGGCGCCGTGGCGCTACTCGCGGCACTGGGTGAGCCGGATCTGGTGGGGCGCCTGGTGCTGTCGGCGCCGGCAATCGGCGCGGATCCGGGGATACCGCTCGCTCGCTTGGCGCTCGGGCGCCTCCTGTCGGTGGTCGCGCCGCGCGCCGGGATTCTGAAGCTGCCGGCCGCGGGCATCAGCCGTGATGCGGCGGTCGTGCGCGCCTACGAGACTGATCCGCTCGTCTACCGCGGTGCGATTCCAGCGCGTACCCTCGTCGAACTGCTCGCGGCGATGCGGCGGATCTCGGAACTCGCGCCTTCGCTCGCGGTGCCGACCCTCGTCATGCACGGCACGGCCGATCGCCTCGTGCCGCTTAAGTTCACCGAGCCTGTCTACGCGCGCCTCGGATCCAGAGATCTAACGATCAAACTCTACGACGGCTACTACCACGAGATCTTCAACGAACCGGGCCGCGCGCGGGTCATTGCGGACCTCGAGGCGTGGCTGGATACGCGCGACTAGGGGCCGGCCTGCCGGCCCCTGCCGCGATCGCGGGCGGCGCTCGCCGCGCTACTGCCCGCTCTTTGCGGTGTCGGCCGCCGGCTGCGGAAATCCGCGCTTGCGCATCAGCGCGGCGATCCCGGGGTCGCGACCCCGGAACGTGCGGTAGGCCTCGGCCGGATCGCGCGTGTTGCCGATGGCGAAGATGTCATCGTGCAGGCGCGCGGCGACCTTCGGATCGTAGGGCCCACCCGCCTCGGTAAACGCCTCGAAGGCGTCCGTCGAAAGGGTGTCGGCCCACAGGTAGCTGTAGTAGCCCGCGGAATAGCCATCGCCCGCGAATATGTGCTGGAACTGCGGCGTACGATGCCGCATCACGATCTCGTGGGGCATACCGAGCGATTCGAGCGTCGCCTTCTCGAACGCGCGGGGGTCGATCGACACGTCGCCCGCGAGGTGCAGCTTCATATCGACAAGCGCGCTCGAAAGGTACTCGACCGTCTGGAATCCCTCGTTGAATTTCTCGGAACGCTGGATCTTGGCAACGAGTTCTGCCGGAATGGGCTTGCCGGTCTTGTAGTGCAGCGCGAACTTGGTGAGTACCTCCGGCGTCGACACCCAATACGCGAGCAACTGCGAGGGAAATTCCACGTAGTCGCGCGGCACGGCCGTTCCGGCAAGCGAGGGGTAGGTTACGTTGGATGAGAGGCCGTGTAGCGCGTGGCCGAACTCGTGGAACAGCGTCGTCGCGTCTTCCCAGCTGATCAGGACCGGTTCGCCAGGCGCGCCTTTCACGAAGTTCGCATTGTTCGAGACGATCGTCGTGACCTTGCCGTCGAAGCGTTCTTGCGAACGGTACTCGTTCATCCAGGCGCCGGAATTCTTGTCCTTGCGCGCGTAGGGATCGAAATACCAGAGGCCGACGTGGGCACCCTTGGCGTCGGTCACTTCGAACACGCGGATGTCAGGCTGGGCGACGGGCACCGTTCCCGCGGGCACCGCCGCGAAATGCAGTCCGAACAGCTGTCCGGCGACCCAGAACATTCCCTCTCGCAATTTCTCGAGCTGCAAGTACGGCTTGACCTCGTTGGCGTCGAGATCGTACTTCGCGACGCGGACCTTCTCTGCGAAGAACCGGTAGTCCCACGGCTCGATCTTGATCCTGGCGACACCCTGCGCCGCGCTTTCCTTGTCCGCGACCGCCTGCATGTCGGCGACCTCCTCGTGCACCCTGGCGACCGCCGGCGTCCACACGGCTTCCATCAGCGCCATTGCGTGCTCCGGCGTCTTCGCCATCGAGTCCTCAAGCCGCCAGTGAGCGTGGGTCGGGAAACCGAGGAGCTTCGCGCGAATCGCGCGCAGCTTGAGGATCTTCGCGATCGCGTCGTTATTGTCGTGCGCGTCGCCGTTGTCGCCGCGGTTGACGAACGCCCGCCACACCGTCTCGCGCAAATCGCGACGCGTCGAGTACTCGAGAAACGGCTCAACGCTCGAACGCGTGTTGAGCACGGCGCCGCGCGCCTTGATGTTGCGCGCCGTGGCTCCGCTCTCCATGCCCTTGCTCACTGCGGGCGGCAGGCCCGCGAAATCGGCGTCCGCCTGCAGCTCCGTCCAGTGGTCGTTCTCGTCGGCGAGCAGATTCTGCGAGAACTTCGTGTACAGGCTCGCGAGCTGCTGGTTGATCTCCGACAGCTTCGCTTTTGAAGCCGCATCCAGCTGCGCCCCTGCGTGCACGAAACTCGAGTAATACACCCACGTGAGACGTTGCTGCTCGGGGGTGAGACCGCTGGTCGCGCGCGTCGCGTAGACCGCGGCAATTCGCTTGTAGAGTTTTTCGTTCTGCGTGATCTGGTCGGCGTGCGCGGCAAGCTTGGGGGCCATCTCCTCGTCAACCGCCTGCACGTCCTTGTCGTTCAATGTCGACAGGTAGATGCGGTAGATGCGATTGACGCGATCGAGCTCGCGCCCCGTTCGTTCCATCGCCGCGATCGTATTCTCGAACGTCGGCGCAGCGGAATTGTTCGCAACCCGGTCGACGTCGACGATCTCGGCGTCCATGCCGGCAACCAGGGCCGGCTTGAAGTCCGCGACATGAACCTTGTCGAACGCGGGAATTCCGCCGTAAGGCCCGCTCCACGGGGCGAGCAGCGGGTTGTTCGGCGCGGCGGATGCAAGCGGCGTCGCGATCACCGTCATGGCAAGTAAGAGTGCGGTCTTATAGTTCAGTCGGATCATCGGAGCGCTCCCCCAGAAAGGTCGAGCGCCGGATCATACTCTCAGCAGCAGGCCCTCGAGCAGCCAGCCCTTGAGCCAGCCGGCTGCCCGCAGCGCCGCATTTTCGCCGTGTGTCTCGAGCAGGCTCTCGCACAGCGTGCCGAAGGTGTCGCCGCCCGTGAACCGGTCTAGCGCGGCGGCTTCATCGGCCTCGGCGACTCGGAACTCGGTAACCAGGGCGCGCCGCCAGATCAGCCACTCGACAGTCTCGGTGCGCGCGGCGGCGGGATGCGGCGAAAGGGGCAGCGTCGGGTCGTCACCGGTCGGCACGAGCGACTGCGTCGCACGCCACGCGGCTGTGGAATTGGTGCGGGTGGCCAGGCGCCTAAGGCTCGGGACGGCCCGAAAGGAAAGCTCCGCCCAATCGGCCGGGGCGAGCCTCGCCAGATCTCCGGGCGTCGTTGGCTTCGCGTCCGCCGCGTCAAACGCCCCGGCCAGCAGCCATTCAAAGTCGGCGAGCTCGGCCAGCATCTCGTCGTCGAGGTCCGCTGCCGCCGCGCGCATGAACGCGCCGAGCTCCTGCCCATAGTCGCGAATCGAGCGGTGTACCGACGGCG
>JANXZZ010000051.1 GCA_025355245.1 Pseudomonadota bacterium
TGCGGTGTCGGCACGCGCGCCTGCGTCGCCGGCCGGCGGCTTGGTCGTGAGGCTCATCGCACTCGGCGTTCCGCGGGTATAGGGACCGCGGGTCTCGGTACCATAGTGCGCCGAGCGGCGCGCGCCGTCAGCCGGCCGCCGCCGCTCGCGCGCCGAGCCAGGGCTCGATGAGCCGGGCGAGCGCTTGCGGTTCCTCGTGGTGCAGCATGTGTCCGGCGTCCGGCAGCGTCGCAAGCGTCAGGTTCGGGTAGATCGAGCCGAAGTACTCGTCGCTGCCGTCGGCCCCGAGGCTCGCGCGAAACTCCGACTTGCCGCCGAACACCATCAACACCGGCGCCACGCAGCGCCGCCAGCACGCCTCCGCCTCGTCGCGCCGGTAGAGCACGGGGTTGACGAGCTTGTGCGCCGGGTCCGCGCTCACCTCGACGCCGCCGTCGGCGGCGGCGCGGGTCCAGCTCATCGCCACGTGACCGGCGCGGTCGGCGCCGAGGCGCGGGTTCTTGCGCACCAGCATCGCCGCGAACTCAGCGCGCGAGCGGTAGCGCCCGAAGGCCTTCGGCGCCTTGAGCTCCTCGAGCCAGCGCCGGTAGCGCGCCGCCGCGCCATCGGCCGGCGCGCGCGGCAGCCCGAAGCCCTCGAGGTTGATGACCGCGCGCACGCGCTCCGGGCGGATCCCACCGTAGAGGCCGGCGATGTTGCCGCCCATGCTGTGCCCGAGGAGCGTCGCCGGCATGCCGGGCAGCACCGCATCAAGGAGCGCGTCGAGATCGGCGAGGTAGTCGGGGAACCAGTAGGCGGAGTTCTGCCAGTCGCTCTCGCCGAAGCCGCGCCAGTCGATCGCGAGGATCGCGTGCTCGGCCTCGAACGCGTCGATCAGGAACTGGAAGGTGGAGCCCGTGTCCGCCCAGCCGTGCAGGAACACGACCGGCTCTGCGTCCGGCGGGCCCCAGCGCAGCACGTGGTGGCGCATGCCCCGCAATGTCAGGTGGGCGTGGCGTGGCGGCCGCCGCGGCTGGTAGCTCACGAAATCGGCGCGCGCGACGCGACCGACGCGGACACGCCGCCGGGCGGCGACGTGTCCGCGCGATCCTGAGCCGCGGTCAGTGCGAGCCGCTCGGGTCCTTGGACGGATCCGAGGACCCCGGCGTCGGCGATGACAGCGGCGTCGCCGGGGCCGTCGGCTTCGGCGCCGGGGGCGGCGGAGGCGGCGGCGCCATCATCGGCCTCGGGGCCGGCGGCGGTGCCATCACCGGACGCGGCGCGGGCGGCGGCGGTGGCGGCATCATCGGCTTCGGAGCCGGCGGGGGTGGCGGTGCGATCATCGGCTTCGGCGCCGGGGGCGGCGACATCATCGGCCGCGGCGCCGGCGGTGGCGCCGTCACAGGCCTCGGCGCCGAAGGCCGTGCCGCTGCAGCGGCCGGCTTCGGCGCGCTCTTCGGCTTAGCTTTGGCAGCGGCTTTCTTCCTGGGCGCAGCCTTCTTTTTCGCAGTCTTCTTCTTGGCGACCTTTTTCTTTGCGACCTTTTTCTTAGCGACCTTGCGCTTGCCGGCTTTGCGAGCGGCGGGAGCCGCCTTCTTAGCTTTCTTCGGCTTCGCTTTTCCCTTCGCCTTGGACTTCTTCCGCTTCGCCATGGCAGCTCCTAAAGAATAAGCCTCTCGAGTAACCCACGCCGCCGCGGAAAGTCCGCGGCGGGGATGCGCTACGTTCTCGCGAATCTGCCGTCGGACGCAAGTGCCGCGAAGCGCCTTCGCGTTTCAGCCGCCGAGAAAGATCCGGTAGGCGGGGTTGGCGGTTTCCTCGACGTAGGCATAGTCGAGATCTGCAAGGTGCTGCAGGAACTCCGCCGAGCTCTGCGGGGGTACCTGGATGCCGGCCAGCACCCTCCCCGAGTCCGAACCGTGGTTCCGGTAGTGGAACAGGCTGATGTTCCAGTCCGTCCCGATGGCCTTCAGAAACCCGAGCAGCGCCCCCGGGCGCTCCGGAAACTCGAAGCGAAACAGGCGCTCATGACGTAATTCGTGCGCGCTGCCCCCGACCATGTAACGCACGTGCAGCTTCGCCATCTCGTTGCTGCTCATGTCCGTGACCGGGAAGCCCGCCCGGCCCATCGCCTGCTCGAGCTCGACCTGTTCGGGGAGCCCCCCGGAGAGCGCGAGGCCGACGAAAATCTGGGCGCGGTCGGCACGGGCGTAGCGGTAATTGAACTCGGTGACGTTGCGCGCCGCAAAAGTCTCGCAGAACCTGAGGAAGCTGCCCGGCTCCTCCGGAATCTCGACCGCAAACAGCGCCTCGCGGTGCTGGCCGAGGTCGGCGCGCTCGGCGACGTGCCGCAGCCGGTCGAAGTTCATGTTGGCGCCTGAAATGAGCGTCACGAAGCTACGCCCGGCGGCCCCCTCGCGCGCGACCCATTTCTTGAGGCCGGCGACGGCGAGCGCGCCCGCGGGCTCGGCGATCGAGCGGGTGTCCTCGAAAATGTCCTGGATGGCCGCGCAGATCTCGTCGGTGTCGACGAGCACGATCTCATCGACGTACTGCTGCGCAAGGCGGAAGCTTTCCGCGCCGACGCGGCGCACCGCGACGCCGTCGGCAAAGAGGCCCACCCGCTCGAGCGTGACGCGCCGGCCTGCCGCGAGCGAGGCGTGCATGCCCGCAGCGTCTTCCGGCTCGACGCCAACGACGCGGATCTCGGGGTGCAGGGCCTTCACGTAGCCGGCGATGCCGGCAATGAGGCCGCCGCCGCCGACCGGCACGAAGATCGCTTCGAGGGGCCCCTCGTGCTGCCTCAGGATCTCGATCGCGATCGTGCCTTGGCCGGCGATGACCTCCGGGTCGTCGAAGGGATGGATGAACGCGAGCCCGCGCGCCGCGGCAAGCGCCTGAGCGCGCTCGAACGCCGCGTCGTAGTCATCCCCGGCGAGCTCGATCTCGGCGCCGAGGTCGCGCACCGCCTCGACCTTGATCGCGGGCGTCGTCCGCGGCATCACGACGAGGGCGGGTATGCCGCGGTGGCGCGCGGCGAGCGCGACGCCCTGGGCGTGGTTGCCGGCCGAGGCGCAGATCACCCCGCGCGCGGCGGCCGCGGCGTCGAGACTCGCAATCTTGTTGTAGGCCCCGCGCAGCTTGAACGAGAACACCGGCTGCAGGTCCTCGCGCTTGAAGAGGACCTCGTTGCCAAGGCGTCGCGAGAGCCGGGACGCGCGCTCGAGCGGCGACTCGATCGCGACGTCATAGACCCTGGCCTTCAGGATGCGTTGCAGGTACTCGGATTTCACCCGCCGATCTTGCCGGCAAGTTGTGCGTTGCCGCAACCGGCGGTCGTCCGCGCGGAGATCACGCGCGATCGAGGAACGCCCGGACCCGCTTCGCGATGTCCTCCGCCGCGACCTCGAGGACCCGTGCGCCCGCCTCCGGCAGGTCCTGCCAGCTGGCTCCCTTGAGCAGCCGTTGCGCCCGCAGGGTCGCCTCCCACAGCGCATCGCGGGGTCGCAGTACCAGCGCCGGTGGCGCCACGAGCGGCAGTCGCTCGTGGCCGGCCCATTGCCGGGCCGCGGCCTCGCCCCACCAGCCGTGCGGTCCGCTCCTGAGCGACTCGGCGACACCGGCCGCGAGCAGTTCGAGCGACACGCCGGGGCCCTGGCCGGCGGCCGCGCGCTGCCATTCGAGGCTCGCGTGGCTGCCGTCGGCGGCGAGCGGTGGCGGATAGGGGGTCGCCTGGAAGGCCTCGCGCTCCGCAGTCGTGTGCACGGGGACGCCCACCAGCACGAGGCGACGGACGGCCGCCGGCCGCTGGATCGCGATTTCGGCGGCGATCGCCGCGCCCGTGCCGTGGCCGAGCACGTCGAGGCGCCGCAGGCGCAGGTTGTCGAGAAAGTCGCCGATCGCGGTTGCGTAGTCCGCGATGCTCGGGCGCGCCGGCGGCGGGTCGGACTCGCCGTACCCGGGCGTGTCGGCGGCGTAGGTGGAGCGGTCGCGGCCGATCGCGGCCAGCAGCGCGCGGCACATCCGGCTCGAGTGCGGGCTGTCGTGCAGCAGCAGGAGCGGCGTGTTCTCGTCGAAACCACCGGTCGAGGGGAAGGCGGTGCGGACGTGCAGCTGCCCGTAGCGCGACTCGAAATACGCGCGCCGGAGGTTGACGGTCGCGCGCGCGGCGGAGGACTTGCTCATGGCCACCAAGGTTACGGCCTCGCGCGCGCGACCGGAAGGGCGGTGCGATTTGCGCCGGCTGCGACGAAACGCCCGGTGCTCGCGGCGAGCCGACGCAACGCAAGCGCCGGTCCCCGCATCTTACTCAGGGAATGCAGCGCAATCCCCGCGCCCACGGACACCTGGAGACACCGACCATGAAACTCAATTTGCTGGCACTGATCGCTTCGGGCGCGCTTGGCCTCGCAATCGCGACGACCGCCGTCGCCGCCCCGACCGACTCCGCCGAATCGCTCGCGACCGCACGCGTCTCGTACACCGATTTGAACCTCGCGACCGACGCCGGGATGGGTCGCCTGTACGCGCGCCTGCGCTCGGCCTCCGCGAGCGTCTGCGGCCATGCCGACATCCGCGACCTCAAGGCCGTGAGCCAGGAGCAGGCCTGCGTCGCGCACGCGCTCGCCGGCGCCATCGAGCAGCTCGGCCACGCGAACTCGACGCGGCTCGCCGCGCTCTGACCGAACCCCTGAGTCCACCGGGACTCATCCTGGCGCGCGGCTGGACCCGCGCGCCTTTTTTTTGCCCGTCAGTCCGCTTCCCAGTCGAAGCGCCAGACCGCGACCAGCGCAAACAGCGCAGCGAAGCCGAGTAGCACGCCGACCGGCAGCAGTGCGGCCGCAAACGGCTGGCCGCGCCAGGTCATCGCATCGAAGCCGTCGACCGCCCAGCGCGTCGGCACGAAGCGCGCGGCGTCCTGCAGCCAGCGCGGGAAGATGAACGAGGGCACCCACGCCCCGCCCAGCATCACGAGCAACAGCACCGCGAACGTCGACATGCCGCGCGTCGCCGCGACCGAGCCGCCGAGCGAGGCGATCATGAGCCCGGTCGTCGCGGCGAGGAGCGCGAAGGCGACCGCGATCGCCGCGAAACCCGCGAGGCTGCCCGCGATCCGTACCTTGAAAATCAGCATCGCGGCCGCGTAGACGGCGGCGAGGATGAGTAGCGCAATCAGCGTGGTGCCGAGCACACGGCTGCCGAGCAGCACGGTGCGCGACAGCGGCGCCGCGCGCAGCCGCCGCCACACGCCCTGCTGGCGCATGAGCAGCAGCGCCACGCCGGCGTCGATACCCATGAACAGGATGAATTGCACGCTCATGCCCGCGAAGGAATGCGCGTAGCCGTTGTAGCGCGGCCCGGAGCTCAAGGGCACGCTGCCGAGCTCGAAGGGCACGCGCAGGTCGCCGCCCGCGGCGCCGGCGCTCGCCACGAGCCCGCGCGTCGCCTCGCGCATCACGTGCCCGGTCAGGAGTCCCGCGATGATCGGCTGCGCGAGTCCCTGCGAGGGGTCGTAGTAGAGGGTCAGCGCCGGCCGCACGCCCGCGCCGAACAGCGCCGCGCCCGCCGCCGCGCCAAAGCCCGCCGGCAGTACGATTGCTGCGCGCAGCTTCCCCTCGCGCACGCGCTCGCGCGCGGCGGCTTCGTCGAGCACCTCGACGCCGAGCGCGGCATCCGCCTTGAGATCCTCGACCAGCGCCCGCGACAGTTCGCTGCCGTCCTGGTCGCTGATCGCGACCGGCATGCGCGTAACCGCCGAGTTGTTGTCGCCGCCGAACAGGAAGCCGAAGAACGCCGCGATCGCGATCGGCGTCAGGATGCTGACGATGAGTGCGCGCCGGTCGCGCAGGAACGTCAGCACGTCCTTGCGCACCAGCGCGCGCAGCGCAGTGAGGGCGGTGCTCACGAGTCGCGCAGTGTCCGTCCGGTGAGCGCGAGGAACACATCCTCCAGGTTGGCGCGCCGGCTGGTGAGCTCGCGGCAGCTGAAGCCGCGCGCGGCGAGGCGCTCGAGCACGCGCGGTGCGGCGCTGCCAAGATCGCTCGCGGCGACCGTGAGCGTCGTGCCTTTGAGCTCGACTGCGCCGATGCCGGGGAGCGCTGCGACCTCCGCGAGCGCCGCGGCATCGGGCGCCGCGGCGTAGTCGAGCGTCAGGACGCTCGGGGTCGGCGCGCCGGCGAGCAGCCCTGCGAGCGTGTCATCGGCGAGCACGCGGCCGTGGTCGATGACGACGACGCGATCGGCGAGCCGCTCGACCTCCTCCATGTAGTGGCTCGTGTAGAGGATCGTGCGTCCCTGTGCGGCCAGCACCTCGATGGTCTCGAAGATCGCGTTCCTGCTCTGCGGGTCGATGCCGACGGTCGGCTCGTCGAGCAGCAGGATCGCGGGCTCGTGCAGCAGCGCGCAGGCGATGTTGAGGCGTCGCTTCATGCCGCCGCTGAACTCGCGGGGCGGTGAGTCGGCGCGATCGGCGAGGCTCGTGAGCTCGAGCACCGCCGCCGAGCGCCGCGCGAGCTCGGCCCCCTTCAGGCCGTAGAGCGCGCCGAACACCGCGAGGTTCTCGCGCGCAGGCACGTCCTCGAACAGCGCGAGCTCCTGCGGCACGAGGCCGAGGCGCGCCTTGGTGGGATCGGCGCCGGTGCCCAGCCCCACGCCTTCGACGAGCACCGTGCCGCGATCGGGCTTGAGGAGCCCGGCGAGCATGCCGACGATCGTCGACTTGCCGGCACCGTTGGGTCCCAGCAGCCCGAGCACCGCGCCGGGCGCGGCCTCGAAGGAGACGCCCGCGACCGCGAGCGTCGTGCCGAAGCGCTTCTCCAGGTTCGAGGCGACGAGGCTCATGCGGCGGGCGGGCGTCCGGGCGGGGCGGGGCGCCTCATTCTGCCGGCAAGAACGCGCAAGCGCACGCCCGCACACGCCGGCGCGCGGCCCTAGGCGGCGGGCGCTGCGACCGGCTCGAAGCGCAGCACCACGCCATTGATGCAGTAGCGCAGCCCGGACGGTGCCGGGCCGTCCGGAAAAACGTGGCCGAGGTGCCCGGAGCACTTCGCGCAGTGCACCTCGGTGCGCGTCATGCCGTGGCTCGCATCGACGGTGGTGCCAAGCGCGCCCGGCAGCGGTGCGAAGAAGCTCGGCCAGCCGGTGCCGCTGTTGAACTTGGTCGTCGACTCGAACAGCGGCGCAGCGCAGCCGACGCAGCGGTACAGCCCGGTTCGGTATTCCTTGTCGAGCGGGCTCGAGCGCGGCGGCTCGGTGCCGTGCGCGCGCAGCACGCGCTGCTGCTCGGGAGTGAGTACGCCGCAGAACTGTCCGGCGGTGAGGTCGGGGGCAGGCTTCGGGTCGTTCATTGAGGGCCTCGTCGATGTCGGGCGATCGTCGCACCGTCTAAGATGGGGGCAACCGACGGAAGTTTCCAAGGTCCGAACGATGATGCGAGATCGCCCCGCCGCGCGCCCGCTGCCGAAGGTGAGACCCGGCAGGCTGCGACTCCCTCACCGCGCGATCGCGCTCCTCGCCCTCGCGGCGGTCGCGGCGGCGCCTGCGCTCGCCGGCGACCTCCCCGGGGCCCGCGCGGTGCCGGGCGGGGTCGCGCTCGTGGACTTGGGTCCCGCCCGCGGCCCGGCGCCCACGGTGCTCCGCGACACGCACCGGGTGCTGGTCAGGGCCGATGCCGGTCACTGGTTCGCGGTCGTCGGCATCCCGCTCGCGGCGACGCCCGGCCGCGAGGAGTTGAGTGTCGCGGGGTCGGAAGGCGCCACGCGCAAGCTCGGCTTCAACGTCGCACCGAAGGTGTACGTGACCCAGTCGCTGACCGTCGAGCCCAAGCACGTCGACCTTTCGAAGCAAGATGCGGCGCGCTACGAGCGCGAGAAGGCCGAGCTCGAGGCCGTGTTCGAAACCTGGACCGACGTGCCGCCGGCGACGCTCGCCCTCGCCGCCCCCGTGCCCGGCGTGCGCTCGAGCTCCTTCGGCTCGAGGCGGGTGTTCAACGGCCAGGCCCGCAACCCGCACAGCGGCATGGATATCGCCGCGAACACGGGCACCCCGGTCGCCGCGCCCGCCGCGGGCACCGTGGTCAACACGGGCGATTACTTCTTCAATGGCAACACCGTGATCGTCGACCACGGCCAGGGGTTCCTGTCGCTGTACTGCCACCTCAGCCGCATCGACGTGACCGCGGGCGAGCGCGTAGCGACGGGACAGCCGCTCGGGCAGGTCGGTGCGACCGGGCGCGTGACCGGGCCGCACCTGCATTTCGCGGTCATGCTGAACCACGCCTGGGTCGACCCCGAGCTCTTCCTCGTCGCCCGCGCCGCGCCGTAACGCGGCGGCGGACGCAGCGTCAGTCCTTCTCTATCGCGAGGCGGTGCACGATGCCAGCGACCACGGCGCCGGCGATCGGCGCGAGCCAGAAGAGCCACAGCTGCTCGAGCGCCCAACCGCCGACCATGAGCGCGGGGCCGGTGCTGCGCGCCGGGTTAACGGAAGTGTTGGTGACCGGGATGCTGACCAGGTGGATGAGCGTCAGCGCGAGTCCAATCGCGATCGGCCCGAAGCCCGCCGGTGCACGCTTGCCGGTTGCGCCCAGGATCACGAACAGGAAGAAGAAGGTCATCACGAACTCGCTCACCAGGCACGCGCCGAGCGCGTAGCCGCCCGGCGAGTGCGCACCGTAGCCGTTGCTCGCGAAGCCGCTCGCGACCAGATCGAAGCCGGGCTTGCCCTCGGCGATGAACTTGAGCACGAACGCGGCCGCGATCGCACCCAGCACCTGCACGAGGATGTAGCCGACGGCGTCCTTCAGCTTGAAGCGCCCGGCCGACACCAGGCCGAGCGTGACGGCGGGGTTGAAGTGGCCGCCCGACACGTGGCCGACCGCGTAGGCCATCGTCAGCACCGTGAGGCCGAAGGCGAGCGAGACGCCGAGCAGGCCGATGCCGACACCCGGAAAGGCCGCGGCGAGCACCGCGCTGCCGCAGCCGCCGAAGACCAGCCAGAATGTTCCGAAGAATTCCGCGGTGAGCTTGTTCATTTGCGGTCTCTCCCCTCGCATCGTTGTTGATTGCCGTCCGAACTTTGAGAGCGCTCGCCTACCAGGGCAGTTCCTTGCCGTCGAACTGCCAGAAGCGCCCGGACTTTTCCTTGGTGAGCCCCGCGATCAGCTGGCGCATGCCGGCAACGCTGTGCTGGGGCCGAAGCGGCGCGTTGGGTCCGCCCATCTCGGTCGCCGCCCAGCCGGGGTGCACCGGCACCGCGATGATGCCGCGGCGCGCGAGGTCGAGCGCCAGCGAGCGCATGATCGCATTCACGGCGGTCTTGGTGCTGCGATAGGCGTAGAGCCCGCCGAGGTTGTTGCTCGCGATCGAGGCGATCACGCTCGACAGCGTCACGATCTTCTTCTGCGAGCTCGCCGCCACGTGATCGACGAAGGCCTCGGCCATCTTCATGGGCGCGAGCGTGTTCACGTGGAAGGTGTTGATCCAGTCCTCGTAGTCCGACTGGCCGAAGCGCTGCGCCTGCATGCCCTGGCCGGCGAAGCTCTGCTCGCCCATCGTGCCCGCGTTGTTGATGAGCACGTCGATCGGCGTGCCGGCGAGGCGTTCGGCGAGCGCGTCGATCGAGGCGTGGTCGGCGACGTCGAGCACGAACACGCGGATGCGGCCGGCGGCCGCCTTGGTCAGCGCCTCGAGCTCGGCGTATTTGGCGGGGTCCCGCGCGCCCGCGAGCACCGTCCAGCCGTCCGCCGCGTACTGGCGTACGAACTCGAGTCCGAGCCCGCGCCCGGCACCGGTGATCAGAACTGTGGCCATCCTTAGTTTCCGCGCGCGATCCGAGCCGGGTGCTCCACCCGCTCCTGCGCTCGCCGCAAATGGTAACAGGCCGGGGCGGCCCTAGAGCGTCGCGCGCAGCTCCGCCGCGAGACGAAAGCCCGCGCGCGCGAGCTGCTCGCGCACGATGCGCGCGGCGCCGTCGGAGTACTCCGCGGGCAGGCGCTCCGCGCGCGGCTCCTCGACGCCGCAGGCGAAGCCGGGCAGCTGCCCGTAGGCGTAGTCGTGCGCGAGCTGCCAGGACTCCCGGGCCCAGTCGGCAAAGTCGCCGGCTTCGAGGCGCGCCCGCGCCCGCTCGCGGTCGGCCCCGAGCTCGCGCACGAACCCCTCTGGCCGCTCGCCGTGCATGGCCCGCTTCACGAAGTCGATGTCCCAGGCCGCGTGCAGCGACTTGGGGTGCCGGCGGCGGCCGACGCTGACCTCGAGGCGGTTGCCGCCGCGATCGGCGTTGTCGGCGGCGTGCAACGGCTGGTGGATGTCGGCGAGCACGTGCACGACGACCCTGAGCGCGAACAGCCGCTCCGCCGCGGGCGATCGGTGATCGGCGAGGATTGCGCGGTACTTCGCGTAGGCGGCGGACGCACAGGCGCCGTCCGCGCAATAGCTCTCGAGCGGCACGCGCGCGCCGCAGTCCGGCCGGTTGTCGTAGTGCCAGCGCTCGGAGCCCGGCAGCGAAAGCTTGAGCGAGTCGCGGTTCTCATCGAGCCACAGGCCGAGCTCGCCGAGCCCCTGCCCGCCCGTCACGGCCTCGAGCCGCGCGCGGGTCGGCGCGTCGAGCAGTGATTCGGCGAGTGCGCCGACGACGCGATGGCCCGTCGCGCCCCAGCCCCACGCCGGCAGACTGGGCAGCGCGAGCAGCAGGACGAGGACGCCGTGCGCGCGCCGGGTGGGGCTGCGGCCGCGTCCTACCATTTGCCGGTGTTCGGCATCGACTTCCAGGGTTCGGCGGGCGCTCGTGCCTTGCCCTTCTGCAAGAGTTCGATCGAGATGTTGTCCGGCGAGCGCACGAAGGCCATGCGGCCATCGCGCGGCGGCCGGTGGATCGTGACCCCGGCGTCCTTGAGGTGCGCGCACAGCGCATAGATGTCCTCGACCTCGTAGGCGAGGTGGCCGAAGTTGCGGCCGCCGTCGTAGGCCTCCGGATCCCAGTTGAACGTGAGCTCGACCTGAGCATCGGGATTGCCCGGGGCGCACAGGAACACGAGCGTGTAGCGCCCCGCCTCGTTGACGCTGCGCCCGACCTCCTCGAGCCCGAGCTTGTTGCAGTAGAAATCGAGCGACTGCTCGAGATCCGTGACGCGAACCATGGTGTGCAGGTACTTCATTGCGCTCTCCTCTCCCCCCATCATGCCGCGAGCCGTCGAGCGGGTCACGCCGGGGCTGCGGGCCCCTGTGCTAGGCTCGCGAGCCTCGCGATCGCCCCACCCTCCGTAGCCGAGGACCTCTCGTGATCTCAACGCGCCCCCAGTCGATTCTTGCCCTCGCCGCGCTCCCGCTCAGCCTCGCGCTCGGCCTCTGCCTCTCCGGCTGCAGCCTGCAGCCCGGCAACGGCATGACCCGCGAGCAGGGCGATGTGATCATCGCCGAGCTCAGGGAAATCCGCCGCACGCTCGCCGACCAGCCCGGCGCCAAGGTCGCCGACAAGGGCTCCGCGGACATGCCCGAGGGCCGGGTCGAGATCGCCGACAGCGACCGCCAGGTGCTGGGCTCGGCGAGCGCGAAGGTGACGCTGGTCGAGTTCACCGACTACCAGTGCCCGTTCTGCAAGCGCTTCCACGACCGCAGCTGGCCCGAGCTCAAGGTCAAGTACGTCGACACCGGCAAGGTGCGCTACATCGTCCGCGACATGCCGCTCAGCTTCCACGTCGCGGCGATGCCGGCCGCGATCGCCGCGCGCTGCGCGGGCGAGCAGGGCAAGTTCTGGCAGGTGCACGAGGCGCTGTTCAATGCCCAGGAGACGCTTTCGCCCGCCATGATCAAGACGACCGCGGCGGGCTTCGGCGTCGACGCGCCGGCTTTCGACAAGTGCCAGAACGATGCGCGCATCCAGGCCTCGATCGATGCCGACATCGCCGAGGCGGAACGCATCGGCGTGACGGGTACCCCGGGATTCGTGCTCGCCGAGAAGCGCGGCAGCAAGCTCGACGGCGTCCTCATCCTCGGCAGCCAGCCGACAGCTGTGTTCAGCTCGAGGATCGATGCGCTGCTGAGCGCGCCGCCGGCGCCGTGAGCGCCCGCGCTCAGAACATTTCGTTCGCGCCCGGCGGGCGCGTCGGACCCTTCTCGCGCGAGGGGATGTGCTCGCCGGTGATCATCTCGTCGTACGGCTGGCCGGGGCCGACCATCGGGTAGACGCCGGCGTCGCGATCGATGACGACCTCGAGGAAGGCCGGGCCCTTGAAGCCGATGAAATCCGCGATCACGCGCGGCACGTCGGCCTTGCGCTCGAGGCGCTCGGCCCACTTGAAGCCGTCCGCCTGCGCGGCCTTGATGAAGTCCTTCTTGTGCAGCGACTTATCGCTCGCCGACAGTCGCCCCTTGAAGAACAGCTTCTGCCACTGCTTGACCATGCCGTCGCCGAAGTTGTTGAGCACGACCACCTTGATCGGCAGGTCGTAGGTCGTCACCGTCTCGAGCTCGCCCAGGTTCATGCGGATGCTCGCATCGCCGTCGACGTCGATGACGATCCGGTCGGGGCGCGCGAACTGCGCGCCGATCGCGGCCGGCAGGCCGAAGCCCATCGTCCCCATGCTGCCAGAGGTGAGCCACAGGCGCGGGCTCCTGAAGTCGAAGTACTGCGCCGCCCACATCTGGTGCTGGCCGACGCCGGTGGTGATCACGGCCTCGCCGCGCGTCAGGCGGTTGATCTCCTCGATCACGTAGTACGGCTGGATGTGCGGACTGGCGCGGTCGTAGTTCATCGCATAGACGCGCGCGAGCTCGGCGCAGTGCGCGTGCCACTCGCCGAAGTCGCGCTGGAAGTGCTGGGCGCGGCCGAACTCGGTCAGCTGCACGAGCGCGGACTTGAGGACGCCGACGAAGCTGAAGTGCGCGCGCTTGACCTTGTTGATCTCGGAGGCATCGACGTCGAAGTGCGCGATGTACTTGGCGTTCTTCGCGAACTTGAGCGGCACCCCCGCCACCCGGTCATCGAAGCGCGCGCCGAGCGCGATCAGGAAGTCGCAGTCATCGACCGCGTAGTTCGCGAACGCCGCGCCGTGCATGCCGAGCATGCGCAGCGACCTCTGATCAGTCGTGTCGATCGCGCCGATGCCCATCAGCGTCGTGACCACCGGGATGCCGAAGCCGATGGCAAGATCCCTGAGCGCCTCGGCGGCATTGCCGTTGACGACGCCGCCGCCGGCGTAGATGAGCGGGCGCTTGGATTCGCCCAGCATCGCGTAGAAGGTGGCGAGCTCGCGCTCAGCCAGCTTCTGCGCCTCCATCTGCCGAAGGCGACTGCGGTAGCCCGGGATCGGCAGGCGGCCGTGGCCGAGGAAGGTCCCTACCCAAGTCTGCACGTCCTTCGGGATGTCGACGACGACGGGGCCCGGCCGACCCGTGCGGGCGATCTCGAAGGCGGTGCGGACGGTCGCCTCGAGGCGCTTGGGGTCCGTGACCAGGAAGACGTGCTTGGCGACCGAGCCCATGATCGCCGATACCGGCGCCTCCTGGAATGCGTCGGAGCCTATCGCCGCGCACGGCACCTGGCCGCAGATGACCACCATCGGCACCGAGTCGGCCATCGAGTCCCGCACCGGGGTCACGGTGTTGGTGGCGCCGGGGCCGGAGGTCACGACGCACACGCCCACCCGGCCGCTCGCGCGGGCGTAGCCGGCTGCCATGAAGCCCGCGCCCTGCTCGTTCGCCGGCACGATCAGCGGCATCGGCCGCCGGCTCGAATCCTGGTTGTGGACGAAGATCGCATCGTAGGTCGGCAGGATCGCCCCGCCCGAGTACCCGAAGATGACGTCCACGCCCTCGTCGCTTAAGACCTGCACGATGATCTCGGCGCCCGAGAGCGTCTGTCCGGCGAGCGGATGGCTGTCTGGACCCTTGTTTTCGAGGGGCTGTTTCACTGCAGTCGCGTCTTTCTCGGTCATTCCCGCCGAGAGTAGCAACCGGCGATTCGTCCGTCTATGCACTGCAAAATGATCCGCGCTATGCTCCGAAACCCCTTATGGTTCGGCCGGTTACCTCCATGCGCCACGTGATCGCGATCCTTTTGCAGAATGAGGCGGGCGCGCTCAGCCGGGTCGCCGGGCTCTTCTCCACGCGCGGCTACAACATCGAGTCGCTCTCGGTCGCCCCGACCGACGACCCGACCGTGTCGCGCCTGACGCTGGTGACGACCGGCACCGATGCCGTGATGACGCAGATCATCAGCCACCTCCGCAAGCTCATCGACGTCGTGCAGGTCGAGGACCTGACCCGCGGCGAGCACTTCGAGCGCGAGCTCCTGCTCCTGAAGCTGAAGGCCACCACCTCCCAGCTCGCGGCACTCACCTCGCTCGTGACGGAGTCGGCGGGGCGGATC
>JANXZZ010000063.1 GCA_025355245.1 Pseudomonadota bacterium
AGACGTGGAGCTGTTCAAGCACGGCACGGGCTTTTTCGAGGGAATCCGGACGGACGCGAACGGCGAAACTACCACCGGCTCCAGGCACAATTTCGCCGGCTGCGAGGTAGCAGGGAAGGTCGTTGAAGGTCAGCAGCTCCACCAAGGCCTCAGCCGAGGGGCGGTCGGAGAACGACTCGACGGTGGTCCATGGCTCGGGAAGCAAAACGTTTCTCGGTGCCGTCTAACTATTATTTAAGCGACAAAATCATCATGGGATATCACGACGATTCAGACGGAGGAATGAATAGCGCGACAATTCGGGCGGAATAACGGATATCGCGATTGGCGGAATCGCCCATCGCGTACCGGGCCGGATCCAGATTTGATCCGTGTAGAAGACGTCCGCGCCCGTCCTGCGACGCATTGTCACCGGATATCGCGACAATTTGATCCGACTTTCCGGAGGTGAATGGCGGAACGCCACATCGACCTTCGGTTCGGATCCATCCGTGATCCGTGTCGAACGCTTTCCTGCCCACCTCGCGACTCCCCGGCGTTTCGAGAGATCGTCTACGGATTCGACATTACAGCGCGCGGAGGGAAGATGTATACGCGCGGCGGACCCCGGCCGTCGGCTAGCGCCGCGACCGCACGGGCCCGCGAGGCGCGCTTAGCGGCCGGAACGTGAGCCGCCGAAGCGCCGAGTTCCACCGCCACCCGCGGGCCGCGGACGGCCGCCCCCGCCCCCGCCCCCGCCCCCACCACCGCCGCGCGAACCGCCCTGGCCACCGGAGCCGCCGCGGCCGCCCTGCCTCTGCTGCGAGCGGGAGCGGTCCTCCGATTTCTTGGCGCGGATTGCCGCGATCCGCTCACCGAGCGGGATTTCGAGCTTGCCCTCGGGGCGGGCGTTGTAGTCGAAATCCGGTACCGTCACCCGCGGCAGACGCTTGCCCAGCACCTTCTCGATGGCGTTGATGTCGCCCTCTTCCTCGCGGGCGACGAACGTAAACGCATCACCCGTGAGGTCGGCACGTCCCGTGCGGCCGATGCGGTGGATGTAGTCGGCGGGCACGAGCGGCACGTCGAAGTTGACCACGTGACCGAGCGCCTCGACGTCGATGCCGCGCGCGGCGATGTCGGTCGCGACCAGCACCCGGCAGCGGCCCTCCTTGAACGCGGCGAGTGCGGCGGTGCGTTGCGCCTGCGAGCGGTTGCCGTGGATGCGATCGGCGTTGACGCCGCGCTTGACCAGGAATTCGCAAAGGCGATTCGCGCGGTGCTTGGTGCGCGTGAACACGAGCGCCTGGTTCATGTCGCCGCGACTGAGGAGCGCGAGGAACAGCGTCGACTTCAACTCCTGCGCGACCGGGTACACGGCCTGCGTGATGCCGACCGCGGCGGCCGACTGGCGCTCGAGGTTGATGGTCGCGGGGTTGGTCAGCATCTCGCGGGCGAGCTGCGCGATGGGCGGGGGCATCGTGGCGCTGAAGAAGAGCGTCTGGCGCTTCGCCGGCAGGTGGCGCAGCACGCGGCGAATGTCCGGCAGGAACCCCATGTCGAGCATGCGATCGGCCTCGTCGAGCACCAGTACTTCCAGTGCGTCGAGCTTCGCGTAGGGCATGCGGAAATGATCGAGGAGGCGTCCGGGGCAGGCGACGATGACGTCGACGCCGCTCCGGAAGGCGTGTTCCTGCGGGCCCATGCCGACGCCGCCGAACACCGCCGCGCCGTTGAGCGGTGTGTGCACGGCGAGATCCTGCAGGTCCTCGAGTATCTGGGCGGCGAGCTCGCGGGTCGGGGCGAGCACCAGCGCGCGGGTCTTGCCGCGCGGCTTCTCCATCAGGCGGTGCAGAATCGGCAGCATGAACGCGGCGGTCTTGCCGCTGCCGGTCTGCGCGCAGGCCAGCAAATCGCGGCCCGCGAGCGCGGGTGGGATCGCATCCGCCTGGATCGGCGTCGGGCGCGTGAAGCCGAGCTCCTTGACGCCGGCCAGGAGATTGGGGTGCAGGTTGAGATCGCCGAAGGACATGAAGGCCTCAAAAAAGCGACGCCCGGCAGAGCCGGGCGGGCGCACAGGATACTCCGATGGCGGCGCCGCGGCCCGGGAATTCCCGGGCGCGGGCCGTTGAGGCTCAGACGCGGGTCAGCCAGCCGCGGCGGTCGGGCTGGGTGCCCTGCTGGATGGCCACCAGGGCGGCGCGCAGGCGCTGCGTGTTGGGCCCGATCTCGCCGTTGCCGACGCGATAGGTCTTGTCACCGCGCAAGAGCGTGCCGACCCCGGAGAGGACCGCCGCGGTCCCGGACAGCGCCGCTTCGCCGGTCTTCACCCACTCGATGAGTTCATCGACCGTGAAGTTGCGCTCCTCGACCCGGTAGCCGAGGTCGGGCGCCATTTTGAGCAGCGCATCGCGCGTGACACCGTGCAGGAATGTGCTGTCGAGGCCGCGCGTCAGGATGTGGCCGTCGCGGATCGCGAGGAAGTTGGCGGCAGCGGCTTCCTGCACTTCGCCGCCGGGGCAGAACAGTACCTGGTCGGCCTTGTGATCGCGCCGCGCGGCGAGCGTGGGTCCGAGCGCCGCGGCGTAGTTGCCGCCGGTCTTTACCATGCCAAGGTGCGAGGCGCAGCGCGTCGCGTGCTCCTCCATGTAGACGGTGAGCGGCTTGCCACCGCCGCTGAAGTAATCCCACACCGGGCTCGCGAGCACCACGAGGCAGGCCTCGTCGGTCGGCGTCGTCGCCGCACCGATGTTGGGCATCGTGCCGAACAGGAGCGGCCGCAGGTAGAGCGCACCCGGCGCCTCCGGGACGGCGGCGCGGCTGCGATCGACGACCGAGAGCACCATCTCGGCGACTTGGCGCGCGTCAGGCTCGGGCAGGAGCAGGCTGCGCGCGCTCTGCTGCAGGCGCTCGAGGTGCCGATCCATGCGAAACACGTGCACGCTGCCGTCCGCCCACTTGTAGGCCTTGAAGCCCTCGAAGCACTCGCTGCCGTAGTGGAGCACGTGCGCCGCCGGGTGGATCTCGATGGGGCCCACGGCCTTGAGCTCGGAGGGCTCCCACTGGCCCTTGCGGTACCAGGTGATCGCCATCACGTCGGCCAGGATGCTGCCGAACGGGGCGTTTTGCGGGGTCGTGCTGGTCATGATCTCGGTCCTCTGTCGGGCTCAGTCGTCGATGAAGATGGTGGCGGGAAACTCGAGGCGCTCCTTGAGCGCCTGGATCATCGCCGCGGCATCGAAGCCGTCGACGAAGCGGTGATCGAAGGACGATGACAGGTTCATCATCCGGCGGATCGCGATCGCGCCGTCGACGACCATCGGCCGGTCGACGGCCTTGTTGACGCCGACGATCGCGACCTCGGGCGAGTTGATCACGGGCGTGCTCGCGATGCCGCCGAGCCTGCCGAGGCTGGTGACCGTGATGGTCGAGCCGCCGAGCTCGCTGCGCGAGGCCTTGCCGGTCCTGGCTGCGTCCGACACGCGGCGGATCTCGGCGGCGAGATCGCGGAGCGAGCGGCTCTCGGCGTTGCGCACCACCGGCACCTTGAGGCCGTCCGGCGTCTGCGTCGCGATGCCGACGTGCACGGCGTGGTGGCGCACGATCACGCCGCGCTCGGCATCGTAGAGCGCGTTGCACTGGGGGAAGGTCTCGAGTACGCGGGTCAGCGCCGCGACCACGAACGGCAGGTACGTGAGGCCGGGCGTTCCCTGCGGCGCGCGCGCGTTCAAGTGGCTACGCAGCGCTTCGAGCGCCGTCACGTCGATCTCCTCGACGTAGGAGAAATGCGGGATGTTGCGCTTGGCCTCGAGCATGCGCGTCGCGATCACGCGCCTGACGCCAATGACCTTGATCTCCTCGGTACCGGAGCGCGCGACGCGCTGCGCGCCGCCCGCCGCCGGCGCCGCGGGCTGGCCCGCGAGCACCGCATCGAG